>NZ_JANNMI010000087.1:0-7689 GCF_031397715.1 Roseateles sp. | reverse complement strand
CGCATGCTCGGCCACCGTTTGCGGCGTCCACCCTTCCGAGCGCTGCACCGAACGCACCGGGCGTGGCTGGCTGATCAGAAAAATCTCGTTGTTGCGCACGGCGAAAATCTGCCCGTTGGTGCCAGCCGCGGCATCGCTGGCCAGGCACACGGCCAGCGGTGCAATCTTGGCCGGCGTCATCTGCTTGATACGCTCGACGCGCGCCTTCTGTTCCGGCGTGTCGGTGGGAATGGAGCCGATCATCCGGCTCCAAGCAAAGGGTGCGATGCAGTTCGAGCGAACATTGAATTTCTGCATGTCGAGCGCGATCGACTTGGACAGCGCGACGACACCGAGTTTGGCGGCAGCGTAGTTGGCCTGGCCAAAGTTGCCGATCAGGCCCGAGGTCGACGTCATGTGTATGTAGGCGCCCGACGCCTGCTCCTTGAAATAGTTGGCCGCGGCGCGGCTGACGTAGTAGGCCCCGTAGAGATGCACCTTGATCACGGCGTCCCATTCATCCATGCCCATCTTGTGGAAGAAGCGGTCGCGCAGGATACCCGCGTTGTTCACCACGCAGTCGATGCGGCCAAAGCTGTCGAGCGCGGTATCGACCATGCGCTGAGCGGCGACCGGCTCGGCGACGCTGTCGCTGTTGGCGACCGCCTCGCCGCCCAGGGCGCGGATCTCGTCCACCACCTGCTGCGCCGGGCCGGCATTGCTGCCCTCCCCGGCCACCGAGGCACCGACGTCGTTGACCACCACGCGCGCACCCTCGCGCGCCATCGCCAGTGCGATATCACGACCGATGCCGCCCCCAGCGCCGGTGACCAGCACCACCTTGTTTTCCATCATCTTGCTGTTGCCCATGCTCTTCTCCCTGTCAGTCGACGATAGTGCAACTTCTGCGGCAAACCCCCGGGCCAATAACGAAGGGCGGGATTCTGGATCATGGCTCCATGGAGCGCGCGATCAACTCCTTCATGACCTCGTTGGCGCCGCCGTAGATCTTGCCGACACGGCTGTCGGCGTACATGCGCGCGATCGGATATTCGCTCATGTAGCCATAGCCCCCGAACAGTTGCAGGCATTCGTCGAGGACCTGGCAGTTCATCTGCGTTGACCACCACTTGGCCATGGCCGCGGTGGGCGCGTCCAGTGTTCCGTCGAGGACGCGCATCACGCAGCTGTCGACAAAAATCCGGGCAATGGTGGCGATGGTCTTGCATTCGGCCAGCTTGAACCGGGTGTTCTGCATGTCGAGCAGCCGCTTGCCGAACAGCTTGCGTTCAGCGACGTAGGCCGTGGTCTCGGCCACCGCGCGCTCCATGATGACGGCAGCCTGCAGCGCGATCAGCATGCGCTCGCGCGGCAACTGCTCCATCAGCTGGATGAAGCCGCAGCCCTCGCGGGTCCCCAGGAGGTTCGCGGCAGGCACCCGCAGGTCGTCGAAGAACAGCTCGGCGGTGTCCTGCCCGGTCTGGCCGATCTTCTCCAGCAGGCGGCCGCGGCGGAAGCCGGCCAGCCCATCGGTCTCGATCATGATCAGGGAGACGCCCTTGGCACGCTGCGTCGGATCGGTCTTGACCGCGACGCAGATCAGGTTGGCGTGATAGCCGTTGGTGATGAAGGTCTTCGAACCGTTGATCAGGTACTCGTCGCCCTGGCGCACGGCGCTCGTGCGTATGGCCTGCAGGTCCGAACCTGCACCCGGCTCGCTCATGGCGATCGCCCCGACCAGCTCTCCGGTGGCCATCCGCGGCAACCATTTCAGCTTCTGCTCTTCGCCGCCGAAGTTGAGCAGGTAGTGGGCGAGGATGCCGCTGTGCACGTTGTTGCTGAAGCAGGTGACCAGGGCCCGCGCCTGCTCGGTGCAAATCACCGCCTCGTGGGCGAAGCTGCCGCCGCCGCCGCCGTATTGCTCGGGAATGCTGGCGCAGAGCAGGCCCATGGTCCCCAGTTTGCGCCAGATTTCGCTGTCGGCCATGCCCTCGCGGCGCCAGCGCGCGTCGTGCGGCACGCATTCGCGCTCGAAGAACTTGCGCGTCGAGTCGCGCAGGAGTTCGAGGTCAACGTCCAGCCACGGGCTGCGGTAGCCGTCCATGGTCTTCGTCCTCGGCCTCAGGGCCGGCCGCCGCCGCAGACCAGCACCTGGCCGCTGACGTAGTTCGATTCGGGTATGCAGAACAGGTACACGGCGCCGGCCGCCTCTTCCGCCGTGCCGGCGCGGCCGAGCGGGATCGTCGTTTCGGACGCCTTGAGACGATCCGGCTGGATGCCGACCTTGATCTGACGCCCCTCGATCTCGACGCTGGCTTCGCCGCTGGTCAGTGGCTGGGTGAGGCGCGTGGCGATCAGGCCGAAGGCGACGCTATTGACCGTGACCTTGTATCGTCCCCATTCCTTGGCCAGGGCCCTGGTCAGGCCGTTGACGCCGGCCTTGGCCGCGGCGTAGTTGGATTGCCCGGCGTTGCCGAAGACGCCCGAGGTGGACGACACATTGACGACCTTGCGGAAAACTTCGCGGCCCGCCTCGGCTTCCTTCTTTGCCGCATCGCGGATGAAGTCCGAGGCGGCGCGCAGAATGCGGAAAGGTGCCGTCAGGTGCACGCCGATGATCGCCTCCCACTGCTCGTCGCTCATCTTCTGGATCACGTTGTCCCAGGTAAAGCCTGCGTTGTTCACTATGATGTCGAGACCACCGAAGCTGTCGATGGCAGTGTCGACGAAACGCTTGGCGAAGTCGGGGGCCGTCACGCTACCGACGCAGGCAACAGCCTCGCCGCCCCTGGCTCTGATCGTCGCAATCGTTTCAGCAGCCGGTTCGGCGTCGAGATCATTGACCACCACGCGCGCTCCGTCGGCGGCCAGCTTGAGTGCGATCTCGCGCCCGATGCCGCGGCCGGAGCCGGATACCAAGGCGGCTTTCCCTTGCAACTTGTTCACGTTGTTCTCATCGTTGATGTTGATAGTGCTTGCACTGCGCTCATGCCACCTGGTACAGGGTGACGACGCAGGCGCCGCCCAGGCCCAGATTGTGCTGAAGGGCGAGTCGTGCGCCTTGCACCTGCCGCGCCTCAGCCTGACCCCGCAACTGCCACACCAGTTCCACGCATTGCGCCAGACCGGTTGCGCCGAGCGGATGTCCCTTCGACAACAGGCCGCCCGATGGATTCACCACCACACGCCCGCCGTAGGTATTGTCTTCGTCCATGATGAAACGCTCCGCGCCACCTTCGCTCACCAGGCCAAGCGCCTCATAGCTGATGAGCTCGTTGGCCGTGAAGCAGTCGTGAAGCTCCACCACATCGACATCTTCCGGACCGATGCCCGCCGCCTCGTAGACCTGGGCCGCGGCGCGCGCCGTCATGTCGTAACCAACCACGCGACGCATGTCGCCTTCATCAAACGTGCTGTTGCGGTCGGTGGTCATGGCCTGCGCGGCAATCGTCACACGCGATTCGACACCATGCTTGCGCGCAAATTCCGCCGAACAGAGCACCGCCGCCGCCGCGCCACAGGTTGGTGGACAGCACTGCAACCGCGTCAGCGGTTCAAAGATCATCGGCGAATCCAGCACTGCCTCCAGCGAAACCTCTTGCCGGAACACCGCATACGGATTGTTCGCGCCATGCCGCCGCGCCTTGACCGAGATGCGTGCAAAGGTTTCCGGCCGGGTGCCGTACTTCTGCATGTGCACCCGCGCGCCTCCGCCAAAGAACTGCGCGGCGCGCGGCGTCTGGGGCTCGATGCCCTGCAGGGCTGTCATGGTCTCGACGAAGCGTTGCATCGGGCTTGGCCGGTCGTCGTACGCGGGCTTGAGCGCCCCCGCCACCATCTGCTCGAATCCCAGCGCCAGCGCGCACTCCACCGAGCCGTTGGCAATCGCCTGACGCGCCAGAAACAGCGCACTGGACCCGGACGCGCAGTTGTTGTTGACATTGAACACCGGGATGCCGCTGAGCCCCACGCCGTATACGGCAGCCTGGCCAGAGGTCGAATCGCCAAAGACGTAACCTACGTACGCCTGATCGATCAGCCCGTAGTCGACACCAGCATCCTTGAGCGCCGCCTTCGCCGCCGCTGCCCCCATCTTCGGATAGGAGTCGCTCGCCCCGGGCTTGGTGAATGGAATCATCCCCACTCCCGCTACGCATACAGTCCTGCTCATTGTCGTTCTCCGTGGTATCGGCTCATCGGCCCGGCATGTGTCAACATGTCCAGGGAACCATTCGAACGGATCAGGCACCGACGTTGGCACCACAGCCGTCTTGTCATGATTTTGCTGGCAAGGCAATCGAACGGCATCGTCGGAAGCGACGATGTCAGCGTGCCGGCGTGCAGCGAAACCTACACCATGAGCGAGAGGGCACGCAACAGATGCCGGTGGCAATCGGCCACCATGCGCTCGATGAGCTCGGCGCAGGTCGGGATGTCGTCGATCAGGCCGATCACCTGGCCGGCGGCGATCATCCCGCCGTCCACGTCCCCCTGCTCGAAGGCCACCCTGCCGCGTGCCCCGGCGACGAGGTGCTGGACATCCGAGAACTGGGCGCCGCCCGGGCGCCGCTCGATCGCCACCACTTCTTCGGAGATGGCGTTCTTGAGCATGCGGGCGGTATTGCGCATCGTGCGGAAGACGAGCACGGTGTCGCGCTCAGTGGCTTTCACCAGCGCCTCCTTGATGTGATAGTGGATCGGCGCCTCTTCGGTGACGCAGAAGCGGGTGCCCATGTTCACGCCGTCGGCCCCCAGAGCCAGTGCCGCGGCCATGCCGCGGCCGTCGCCGATTCCGCCGGAGGCGATCACCGGGATCACCAACGCCTTGGTGGCAGCCGGGATCAGCACCAATCCCGGAACATCATCCTCACCCGGATGGCCGGCGCACTCGAATCCGTCGATGCTCACGATGTCCACCCCATCGCGCTGGGCGGAGAGCGCGTGGCGCACGGTAGTGCACTTGTGGATGATCTTCACGCCGTTCGCCTTGAGCTTGGGCAGGAACTCGCGCGGGCTGTTGCCAGCGGTCTCGATGATCTTCACGCCGCTCTCGATCAAGGCGTCGACGTACTCGGCGTAGGGTGGCTTGTTGATCATTGGAAAGATCGTGAGATTGACCCCGAACGGCTTGTTGGTCATGCCCTTGCAGATCGCAATCTCGCGACGCAGGTCGTCGGGGGTCGGCTGGGTCAGTGCCGTCAAGATCCCCAGGCCGCCGGCATTGGACACGGCGGAGGCCAGCTTGGCGCGGCCGACCCAATGCATGCCGCCTTGAATGATGGGATAACGAATACCCAACAGCTCCGTCACGCGTGTCTTCATGGGTCTGCCTGTGCAATTGCCTGCCGGTGCGCCATCGTCAGTCTCTCGGCATGCCCAACCCGCGCTCGGCAATCATGTTGAGCATGATCTCGCTGGTGCCCCCGCCGATGGCGCGCCCGAACGAGTCCACATAGTCCAGCATCGGATTGCCGGGGATTTCACCCTTGCCCGCAGGCCCGGTCTCCATGTACTGGCCCTGCCCGCCCTTCACGCGCGTCAGGAATTCGAAGAAGTCCTTCTCCAGGGAGGTCGCGGCGAATTTGATGATCGGCGGCGCGATGGTCTTGCCGTCGGGGTCGCGCTGGTTGTGCTCCAGCAGTTCGCGGATCAGGCCACGCACCGCCTGCAACCGCGACAGGATGCGCATGAACTCGCGCCGGTGCTGGTCGTCCTTCAGCCAGGCGGCGTCGTCTTCCAGCGCCTGCTTGTACAGGCCTTCGATGCGGTAACGGAAACGCTCGCAGTCCGCGAAGAGGATCATGCCTCGCTCGGCAGCCAGCGTGGTCGCGGCCACCGACCAGCCCTTGTTCTCTTCGCCGAGGCGGTCTTCCACCGGGATGCGCACGTCGGTGAGGAACAGCTCCGAGAACTCGGCGCGCCCGGTGGACTTCTTGATGGGCCGCACCTCCACGCCCGGCGCCTTCATGTCCATCAGGAAATAGGTGAGGCCGGCCTGCTTCTTGACGTTCGGATCGGTGCGCGCCAGCAGGATGCAGTACTCGGCGTGCATGGATTGCGACGACCAGATCTTCTGACCGTTGATCACGTACTCGTTGCCCACCAGTTCGGCCCTGGTGCGCAGCGACGCCAGGTCGGAACCGGCGCCCGGCTCCGAAAAGCCCTGGCACCACGGCGTGCCGCGTTGCGCCACGCCCGGCAGGTACTTGGCCTTCTGCTTCTCGTTGCCCCACGCCAGCAGCGTCGGCGGAAGGTGGTTGAGCGATACCACGTACATTTCCAGCCGCGGCGCGTAGGCGCGCGCCATTTCATCGGAAACGATGATGAGGTGCTTCAACGACAGGCCGGCGCCGCCGTACTCCAGCGGCCAGTGCGGCGTGGCCAGCCCGACCTTGGTCAGCTCGGCCATCCAGTCGCGCTGGTACTTTTCGAACTTGGCGTGATCCTTGCCGGCCGCGTCTTCCATCTCGTCGACGAATTCGGGCGGCGGGCAGACCTTCTTCAGCCAGTCGCGGATGGCGGCGCGAAAGGCCACCAGGTCGTTCTTCTTCGCCAGAATTTCGCTCATATTGGCAGCTCCAGCACAGAGCGTCCAGCGCGCATGGCGGCGGCGAACGCATCATTGACACGATCCAGTTGCAATGCGTTGTTTTCCACCATGGCCTGGCTCAGCCGGGAACGTTTCAGGTACAGGTGGCAGTCGAATTCCCAGGTGTGGCCGACGCCGCCGTGCAGTTGGACACAGTCCGCGGCAATGAGGCAGTAGGCGTCGCTCACGGTCACCTTGGACATCGAGGCCCAGGCCGCGCAATCCGGCTCATCGACGGCCGCCGAATGCAGGGCCTGCGCCGCGGCGTGGCGCGCCAGTTCGGATTCGATCTTGAGCCGCGCGACGCGATGCTTGAGCGCCTGGAACGAGGCGATGGGCCTGTCGAACTGCACGCGGGTCTTCATGTAGTCGATTGTCAGGTTGAGGATGGACTCGGCCCCGCCCATGCTGTCGGCGATCACCGCCAGCGACTGGTGCATGCCCAGGCGCGCGCGCCAGGCCGACGCCTGCGTGGTGTCGGCGACGAGGTGGGCAAGCGCCGCGCCGTTGCACTCGAGGGTGCAGAACGAACGCGTCTGGTCCCACAGCTTGTGCGCGGTGAGTCTGGCGGCCTTGCCGTCGATGTCGATCAGCGCCCAGGCTTCGGCGTTGCCGTCCTTCACTGGCACCAGCACCAGGCCGGCGGAGGCGGCGCTCAAGACTTCGGTCATCTTGCCGCTGACCTTGCCGCCGGAGACGGCGAGCGTGCCCGGCCCGGCCTGCAGCGATGCGGACGGAATGCCGATGGACAGGTCACCCGATGCCACGCGGGGAAGATATTTCTCCTGCAGCGCCTTGTCGGCGCAATCCACCAGCGTCTGCGCCGCGGACAGCGTCGACACGAATGCGCCCGGAGCGACGCGCCGGCCCAGTTCGCGATGCAGGACCGCCAGGCCCTGCACACCCATGCCAAGCCCGCCGAAGTCCTCGGGCAGTCCGACCGCCAGCCAGCCGAGTTCCTTGGCCTGGTTCCAGATCGTTGCGTCCAGTTCGTTCTTGCCGTCGATGAAAGCGTGCACCTTGCGGCTTTCGCTCTCGGTGGCCAGCACGTCGGCGATGCTCTCGCCCAGTGCCGCCAGGTCAGCTGTCAGGTCATCCATCGTGTCGTCTCCCTTGCAATC
>NZ_JANNMI010000041.1:0-10569 GCF_031397715.1 Roseateles sp. | reverse complement strand
AGAATGTATAGCCCGGGCTGGCTCGCTCGAGGGCGGGCTCCGGTTTTACGTTGGCTCCGCCAATCTCGAGGACGACAGCGGTTATTCCGGCAAGGTCATGGCCGAACATGCCCGTTTGTTGTCCGTGGCGGCCGGCCGGCGGGTGCCGCTGGCACCCGCACAAGCCGTGCCGGTCGTCGCGCCGAGCCAGGACGAAACCAAAGTCGACAAAGTCGCGCTGTTGTCCCGCTCCTGAATTTCGCCTGTTTGGCGCGGCGACACTGGCGCGTCGCCTGACAAGGCGGGTTTCGCCCGCGTTATCATCAGCACCCCTTTGCCTGGCAGGACCGTCATGTACGACCGCAATATTCTTGTTGAACAAACCGACCCCGAACTGTGGGCCGCGATCCAGGCGGAAAACGCCCGCCAGGAACACCACATCGAGCTGATTGCCAGCGAGAACTACGCGTCACCTGCGGTCATGGCCGCACAAGGCTCGCAACTCACCAACAAGTACGCCGAAGGCTACCCCGGCCGGCGTTATTACGGCGGCTGTGAACACGTGGATGTGGCCGAGCAACTGGCGATCGACCGGGTCCGACAAATCTTCGGCGCCCAGGCTGCCAATGTGCAGGCGCACTGCGGGGCGTCCGCCAACGAGGCGGTTTTTCTGGCCTTCCTGACACCGGGCGACACCATCATGGGAATGAGCCTGGCCGAAGGCGGCCACCTGACCCACGGCATGGCCCTGAACATGAGTGGCAAGTGGTTCAAGGTGGTGAGTTACGGCCTTGATGCCAAAGAAGAAATCGACTATGACGCGATGGAGCGCAAGGCCCACGAGAGCCGGCCCAAACTGATAATTGCGGGCGCGTCGGCCTACTCGCTGGCGATTGACTTTGCCCGTTTTGCCAAAGTGGCGCGCGACGTCGGCGCCATCTTCATGGTTGACATGGCGCATTACGCCGGGCTGATCGCTGCCGGCGTTTACCCAAATCCGGTGCCTCATGCCGACGTGGTGACATCGACCACCCACAAAAGCCTGCGCGGCCCACGCGGCGGCATCATCTTGATGAAGGATCACGTCGCCAAGCAAATCAATAGCACCATTTTCCCTGGCATTCAGGGCGGCCCCTTGATGCATGTCATCGCCGGCAAAGCCGTGGCATTCAAGGAAGCGCTTGCACCGGAGTTCAAGGCTTATCAAGAGCAAGTGCTGAAGAACGCCGTGGTGTTGGCAGAGGAATTGATCAAGCGCGGACTGCGGATTGTTTCCGGCCGCACCGAGAGCCATGTGATGCTGGTCGATCTGCGCCCCAAGAACATGACCGGCAAGGAAGCCGAAGCGGTGCTGGGCCGCGCGCACATGACCTGCAACAAGAACGGCATTCCCAACGACCCGCAAAAGCCTATGGTCACCAGTGGCATTCGCCTCGGCACGCCGGCCATGACCACGCGTGGTTTCAAGGAAGAACAGGTCCGCCAGACCGCCAACCTGATCGCCGACGTTTTGGATAACCCCACCGACGAAGCCAATCTGGATGCGGTACGCGTCAAGGTCGCGGCACTGGCTCGCGATTTCCCCGTTTACCGCTGATTTACCGTTGAAAAATAGCCCAGCCCGCCCCGCACATGCGTTGCCCATTTTGTAGCCACGCCGAGACCCAGGTCGCCGAAACCCGGGAATCTGATGAGGGCGATGTGGTGCGCCGCAGGCGGCGTTGCCTGGGCTGCGACAAACGCTTTACCACCTATGAACGGGCCGAAATAGCCCTGCCGGTGGTGGTGAAGAAAGATGGCACGCGCGCTGATTTCGACCCGAAAAAGGTGCGCGCGTCGATGCAACTGGCCCTGCGTAAACGCCCCGTAAGCATTGAGCAGATTGACGCCGCGTTGGGGAAGATCGAAGAAACGTTGCTCACCAGCGGGGCCCGCGAGTTGCCCTCCACAAGGCTGGGTGAACTCGTGATGCGAGAGCTCAAACTGATAGACAAAGTTGCCTACGTGCGATTTGCGTCGGTCTATCGCAGCTTCGAAGATGTGGACGAGTTTCGGAAGTTAATCAGGGAAATTTGAGGCTCCTCCCACTTATGGGGGATGAGCTGCCCCCATGAGTGGGACAGAAAGCATCGGTTCCGCGGCCTAAATTGTGTTCAGTCAGCACTGAACACAACAAGGTCCGTCATGTCCACTCTTGCTTCCCAATGCCGCGGTTACAGCCTGATTGAGCTCTGCGTCTGCCTCGCCATCCCTGCAGTTTTGCTGGCCATGGCTATACCCTCACTGGGTCAGCTCAAGCAGCGCCAAAGGCTTGAGCTGGTGGCCCAAACCGTGATGGTCAATCTTCAGCAAGCACGCAGCGAGGCTATCAGCCAAGCCGACGCCGTGCAGCTGAGGTTCAGCCGCCACCCCACGGGCAGTTGCTATATTTTGCACACCGGAGCCTCCGGGGAATGCAGTTGCACGCCAGATGGACAAGCCACTTGCTCGGCCAACGAGCGGGTCATGAAGCTTGAGTGGATACCGTCGACTCAAAACATAGCCGTCCGCGCCAACGTCGCCAATATGAGTTTTCAAGCCCGTCAAGGCGCCGTCACCAGCACCGGCAGCATTGACATCAGCGCGGCCAATGGCGACACCATCCGCCACATTGTTAGTATTGCCGGGCGCGTCCGGTCTTGCTCGCCGAGCGGTGGCGTTAAGCGATTCCCGCGCTGCTGATTACTCCCCCCTTGAGTGCGGGGGGACTCGATCAAAGGCACTTTGGCAAGGATAGACGGCCAGCAAGCGCAAGCGTACGGGGCGGATGAATTCTCATAATCAGGCCATGACAGTTGCTCGCCTCAAGTCACAAAAAGCGCCGTTCAAACTGCGAATTTTGCGGCAGTCTTGCTCAGCCGGCTTCACTTTGGTGGAGCTGATGCTGGTGGTGGTCATCGTGGCGGTTTTGGCCATGGTCGCCTTGCCCTCCTACCAAAAGCAGGTCGCCAAGGGCCGCCGCGCTGATGCAATCACAGCCTTGTCGGTCATTGTGCAAGCACAGGAGCGCTGGCGCGGCAACCGGGGCGCTTATGCCTCATCGTTGGAAAACGAGCTGATGCTCAAAACCCATTCGGAAAAAAATCACTACAACCTAAGCCTTAGCGGTGTGCGCGACCCAGCGAGCTTCAACTTTGGCTACATCGCCAAGGCGACGCCCACCTCCTCCGGCCCACAGTCCGGCGACAGCGACTGCACGTCAATGTCCATTCGCGTGGACGGCGGCAACATCTTTTACGAGTCAACCGACAGTTCAAACCAGGACAGCTCTGCGCTATGTTGGCCAAGATGATCAGGTTGCCGTCGGCGGGCACCACCTTGACCGAGGTGATGGTGGTCGTCGCCATCACAGGGATTTTGCTCGGGCTGGCAGCGCCGTCCTTCGCCGACATGCTGAATCGACGGCGGGTGCAAATAGTGGCCGAGACACTCAGCAATGATTTGGCCTACGCCCGCGCCGAAGCCGGATTGGGTCGTAACCAGAACGTCAATATTCTTTTCGAGCAAACGCCGAGCATGAGCTGCTACACAATTCACGTGGCCGCTGTGTTGGGAAACTGCAGTTGCAGCCGCCCAGTGGGAGCCGCCTGCACCCTCACCAAGTTCGAGTTGAGAACGGTCCAAGTCCCCAGCAGCATGGGCGTGGCGATGACGGTCAGCGAAGTCGATCCACCGAATCAGGTCTCGTTTATCGCGCCACGCATGACCAGTTCAACGGATGGCTTAGCCGTGAGTGTGGCGGGCGTGCGTGGATCAACGCTGCAGGTACGAGTCAATGCCATGGGCCGGGTCTCAACCTGCGTGCCTAGCGGTGGAAATTTCAACGGAGTGCCGGCATGTTGAGCCGCAAGCCCGACTTCATTCGCTCAAAAATGCTCGGTTTCAGCTTGATCGAGCTGATGGTCGGGATCGCCGTCGGCATGGTTGTGGTGGCCGGCGCCAGCCTGATGATGACAAACCAAATCTCTGAGCATAGGCGCTTGACCCTGGAGACGCAGGTACAGCAAGACTTGCGGGCGACCGCCGATTTGATGCTGCGGGACCTGCGCCGTGCGGGGTCAAGGGCTGCACCGCAAAACGGCATCTGGGCACCAAGCGCAGCGGCGGCCTCGAACGCCTATGCCGATATCAATTTGGCTGCAAATCAAGATGGCTCTTTGCTCGAGTACAGCTATTCGCGCCACCAAGACCGGTCCCGTCAAAATGCTAACCCTTTCCCCGACCCCGAAGACGATGCCGTGACGTCGAGTACGGAGCGCTTCGGATTCAAAATCGAGGACGGTGGCATCCTGAAATTTCGAATCGGTGACCGCTGGCAGCCGCTGACCGACAAAGGGGTCTTGGTCATTACCGCCTTCAACGTTGTGTTGGCCGAACAACAAGTTGGCCTGGGCGATTTATGCAGCAAACCTTGCCCTGTAGGCAGCGCCACCTGCCCCCCCAGCCAGCGGGTGCGAAGGTACGACATCAGCTTGACCGGCCACGCTGTGCATGACATCAAGGTTGAGCGCACCATCAAGGTGACCAGCCGGATTCGCAACGACCAGATCGTCGGAGCCTGTCCATGAGCTCGTTGCGACACCAATCAGAGCGGGGTGCAGCGACCCTGGTGGTGGTCATGGTCTTGTTCCTGATCATGGCCATGATGGCCGCGTTTGCCAATCGAAACATGGTGTTCGAGCAGCGGATTGCCAGCAATTACTACCGTGCTGGGGTGGCACTGGAAACCGCCGAGGCCGGAGCCGAGTGGACGCTTGGCATGCTCAATGGACTTCATATCAACCAAGCCTGTTTGGCCGACACCGCCGTCACCAACAGCTTTCGGGACCGCTACTTGAACATTTCGCCTAGCAGCCGGGAGGTCACCCCTGCCGCGGTCACTCCTGCCGCGGTGAACGCGCCCGTCGTGGCCGATTGCGTCCGCTCGGAAGCGCAAGGCTGGCTCTGTGCTTGTCCGACTGCGGCTTGGGCCGCTCCTGCATCGGCACCTGTGGCCGCTGCCAATATGCAGCCAAGCTATTTGGTCCGGCTTGTATCGCCGTGGGTCAACCGCCCCGGCAATGTGCGCATCGAATCAACCGGATGCACCAGCAGCGTCGCGTCCAATTGCGCAGCCACCGCAACATCCAGCGATATGGCTTTGGCGCGCACGATGGTTCAGGTCGACGCCGCGCTGGTCAGCGCCCTGAAGGTGCCACCCAGCACCCCGCTGACCGTCAAGGGCGAGATTTCCTTGGGAGCGAACGGGGTCGGGCTGCACAACAGCGATCCGCTCAGCAACGGCCTGCTCTTGTTGACCTCCGACATCGACGTGCCCGGGCTGCTGGAGACAAGGCTGGACACATTGCCGGGCACGCCGGCACAACAAGCCTTGATTTTTGGTGATGGCGGCCTGGGCGCGGCCTCCTCAGAGGCGATGTTCAAGATGTTTTTTGGCATGGCGCCAACGCGTTATGTGAATCAACCCGCGATGCGCCAGGTCAGCTGCGCGGTGGACTGTGGCCCCAGCTTGGTGGCCGCCTATGCAAGCGGCGTCAGGATGGCCTGGATCAACGGGCCACTCAACATCAGCACCACCACCCTTTTGGGCACCGCAACCAGCCCCATGCTGATCGTCGCCAGCGGGCCGGTTCGTATCGAGGCGGCATTGCAACTGACGGGTTTACTCTATGCCCAAAGTGACGTCATTTGGATTAACACCACCGTCCTGCCGGCCCTGCTGACCGGGGCGATGTTGGTGGATGGAAATCTGACCATCGATGGCACCGTCGACATCTGGTATCAGACCAGCGTCATCAATGAGTTGAAGAACCGCATGGGCAGTTTTGTGCGCGTTCCGGGAAGTTGGTGGAACTGACATGAAGCGCCACTTGCCCAAGCCACCGCTGCGTAAAAAGGCCATCGGCGGCATTGCCTTGATTGAGGCCATGGTGGCGCTCTTGATCATGGCCTTCGGGATGCTTGCGCTGGTGGGTTTGCAGGGCAATTTGAGACGCAGCGCCGACCTTTCAAAACAGCGAGGCGAGGCGATTCGGCTGGCCCAAAAAGAGATGGAAAGCCTGCGCGCCTATTCGGTGCTGACCCATGCCGACCCGGCCAATCCGGTCGCCGGCGTGCTGGCCTTTGCCGACATCAGCACCCAGGCCACCAACGAAGACGCAGGAGATCCCAATAGCAACGCGGTTTTCTCCCTCACTCGCCAAGTCACACCTTGGCCACAGGCGCAGTCGCAGCAAACGGCTGTACGTGTGACGGTTGGCTGGTTTGACCGCGCGAAGGACGCTCAGTTTGTACTGGTAGACAGCTTCATTTCTCGCGCGGATCCGGGTTTGAGTGCCAGCTTGACGCTCGCCCCTGCGTCACTCACCGTGCACCGACCTGCCGGGCGCGAATCCGCCATACCGCTGAGCGCCCATGATTTGGGCAATGACACCAGCGTGTTGGTGCCGTCCAGCAATGACGGCGTGGCCTGGGTCTTCAACAACTTGACCGGCGTCATTCAGGGCAAGTGCACGGTGACGGCGGGTACGCAGTCGTCCGCGCTAACCGCCACCGATGTGGCCGCATGCAGCAACAACACCTGGGGCTATTTGCTCAGCGGCTTTGTGCGGTTCTCGTTCAGCTCGCCGCCGGACGCCAACCAGCCCAGTGGCGTCGCCTTGGCGCTGGATGCGGGCCTGGTCAAGGGCAGCGCACCTGACGCACCGGATCACGAGTGCTATGACAACAGCGGCCAAGTCGCCCCCGCGCTGGGCACCGTCGTCAGCTACTTCTGCATTGTTTACCCTAACAACGCCGTGCCCAGGGTCTGGTCCGGCCGGCTGGAGCTGAGCGGCATCCCACTCGCGCTCAACGCGCCCAGCCCCCGCAATATCTGCCGCTATACGGCCGATTACGACGGCAACGGCAGCGTCTCCAACGCCGAACATCCGGCAGAGTACGTCAATGTCAGCACGGCACTGACAAGGCAGAACTTCCTCGTCATCAATGCCAGCGAGACTTGCCCGGTCGGCCACGCCGTCAACCCGGCCGACGGCTACTTCAGCAACACGGCCACCGTCTTGCATCAGGCGGCTGAGTGACAATCCAGGCTTTGCCCGCCCGTTCCTGGTGGCGGGCCTAGCGAACAAGGATTGTCTGCAGTGTTCAAGAACTTGATGGTGTACCGGGTAGGGCCTGACTGGCAGCCCACGGTCGAACAAATCGAAGACAGCCTGGCCAAGACCACCTTCGTCGAAACCGGCGCCACCCAGCAGCAATCGATGGGCTGGGCGCCGCCTCGCGGCACCCTACACGCGCCGCTGATCGAGGACATCGGCGGCCATTGGCTGCTCAAGCTGATGATAGAGACGCGGGTGCTGCCCAGCTCGGTGGTCAAACGCCGCACCGACGAGATGGCCGAGCGCATCGAGCTTGAGACCGGCCGTAAGCCCGGCAAGAAGCAGACCAAGGACCTGAAGGAGCAGGCCACGCTGGAGCTGCTGCCGATGGCTTTCACCAAGCAATCGGCCATCCGCGTCTGGATTGCCCCCGCCCAGCACCTCTTGATGATCGATGCCGGCAGCGCCGGCCGCGCCGAAGAAGTAGTGAGCCTGCTGATCAAGGAGCTGCCCGGCCTGAATCTGCATCTGATCCAAACCGCCGAGGCGCCGGCCGTCTGCATGGCCGCCTGGCTGATGGACGGCGTGCCGCCCGAGGGCTTCACCATCGACCGCGAGTGCGAACTCAAGAGTGTGGACGAGATGAAATCGGTGGTGCGCTATGCCCGCCACTCGCTCGATATCGAGGAAGTGCGCCAACACCTGACGAGCGGCAAATCGCCGACCCGCCTGGCCATGAGCTGGCGTGACCGGGTCTCCTTCATGCTGACCGACACCTTGCAGATCAAGAAGATCAGCTTCCTGGACGTGGTCTTCGAAGGCCGCGATGGTGGCGGTAGCGGCGACAAGGACGAAGCCTTTGACGCCGATGCGGCCATCGCCACCGGCGAGCTGTGCAAGCTGATCCCGGAGCTGATCGATGGTCTCGGCGGCGAACATGACTTTTTGGCGGCCGGCGCGGCCTTGGCCGAGCGTCCCGCCACGCTGGCGCAGCCAAATCCAAGCGCCGCGACTGAGCCCGCCCCCTGGGACTGACCGCCATGCCCGAGCTCAGCGCAACCCAGCTTACCGATGACTTGAGCGCCATGCGCCATGCGCTGGCGCTGGCCGAGCGGGCGATCGGCCTGAGCGACCCCAACCCACGCGTCGGCTGCGTGATCGTGGGCACTGGCGGGCGGGTGCTGGGCAGCGGCCACACCCAAGCCGCCGGTCAGGCCCATGCCGAGGTGATGGCGCTGCGCGACGCCCAGGCAAAGGGCCACGACGTGCGCGGCGCCAGCGCCTTCGTCACGCTGGAGCCTTGCGCCCACCAGGGCCGCACCCCGCCCTGCTGCGATGCCTTGATTAGCGCCGGCCTGGTCCGCGTGATGGCGGCGATTGCCGACCCCAATCCGCTGGTCGCCGGTCAGGGGATGGCGCGCATGGCTGCAGCCGGCATGCAGACCAGCGTCGGCTTACTGGCAGACGAGGCCCGCGAGCTGAACATCGGATTTTTCAAGCGAATGCAAACCGGCCGGCCCTTTGTACGGATGAAGATCGCCGCCTCGCTGGACGGCCGCACCGCCCTGTCGAACGGCGCCAGCCAATGGATCACCGCTGCCGCTGCGCGCACCGACGGCCATGCCTGGCGCCGCCGCGCCGGGGCGGTTTTGACCGGCATCGGCACGCTGCGCGATGACAACCCCAGGCTCGATGTGCGGCTGGTCGACACCCAGCGGCAGCCGCTGCGGGTGGTGATCGACTCGCGGCTGGAAACCCCGGCCGACGCGCGCCTGCTTGCCCCGCCCTCGCCGCCCGGCCAGGTGCTGATTTATTGCGCGCTTGACCCCAAAGCCAAGGCCGATCACGCCGCAGCGCTGCGTGCCACCGGCGCCGAGCTGATCTCGCTGGCCGGCCCGCAGGTCAAGGTCGACCTAGCCGCTGTACTGGACGATCTGGGCCGGCGCGGCATCAATGAGCTGCATATCGAGGCCGGCCACAAACTCAATGGCTCCCTGCTGCGCGAGGGCCTGGTCGATGAGTTGCTGGTCTATATGGCGCCCAAACTGCTCGGCGATGGGCTTGGCATCGCCGCCGTCGGGCCATTCGAGTCGCTGGATCAGGTGCTGAACTGGCGCTGGGTCGGCTGCGACATGATGGGCGCAGACTTGCGCTTGCGCGCGCGACCGGCTTGAGATCAGCCGGGCTTTACCCGCCGCCCTCTACAATCGGGTTTATGCCCATATCCCCTGTCTCTGAGCTGGTTGCCGAAATGGCGGCCGGCCGCATGGTTATCCTGGTTGACGAAGAAGATCGCGAGAACGAGGGTGACCTCGTTTTAGCCGCCGAGCACGTCACCCCCGAAGCCATCAACTTCATGGCCAAATTTGGCCGCGGCTTGATTTGCCTGACCCTGACACGCGAGCGCTGCGAGCGCCTGCGGCTGCCGCCCATGGCCAGCCGCAACGGCACCAAGCACGCCACCGCCTTCACCGTCTCGATCGAGGCCGCCACCGGCGTCACCACCGGCATCTCCGCCGCCGACCGCGCACGCACCGTGCAAGCGGCCGTCGCGCGCGGTGCGCAGGCGCGTGATCTGGTGCAGCCCGGCCATATCTTCCCGTTGCAGGCGCAGGACGGCGGGGTCTTGATGCGCGCCGGTCATACCGAGGCCGGTTGCGACTTTGCCCGCATGGCGGGGCTGGAGCCGGCCGCGGTGATCTGCGAGATCATGAAGGACGACGGCACCATGGCCCGGCTGCCGGACCTGATCGAGTTCGCCAAGGAACATGGCCTCAAGATTGGCACCATCGCCGCGCTGATCGAACACCGCAGCCGCAACGAGTCACTGGTCACGCGGCTGTCGGAACGCCGGCTTGTCACTGCTCAGGGTGATTTCAATTGCGTCGTTTACAGCGACCGCACCGGCGGCGTTCACTTGGCGCTGACGCATGGCACCTGGACAGCGACCGATGATGTTTTGGTGCGCGTGCACGAACCGCTGTCGGTGCTTGATCTGCTTGACGTCGGCAGCAGCAGCCACGCATGGCCTCTGCCCGCTGCGCTGGCGGAAATCAAGCGCTCGCCCCAAGGCGTGGCCGTGCTGCTCAACTGCGGCGAAGAGGCCGCCGGCTTGCTGGCCCGCTTGAATGCTGAGCCGCAAGAGACCGCTCCCAAGGTGATGGATTTGCGCACCTACGGCGTCGGCTCTGAAGTTCTTGCCTAGATTGGGGTAGACACTTAGCATCAACTGATCAATGGAAGAGACAACCTTTCCCAACTCAAGTGGAATAGAAACTTGCCCAGTCAGAGGATCTACTGGGTGTCTTTTCTCACTAATTTGAAGCAGCATTTGGGAAAACTTACCAGCAGATGTGTCACCCTGTAGATGAACCCGCATGTTAGTTGTCAAGCTTATTGTTTGGACATGGGACCACAAATGAGATTTTTTTAGACTGGCTTTTATTTCATC
>NZ_JANNMI010000018.1:0-22882 GCF_031397715.1 Roseateles sp. | reverse complement strand
CCTGGGCGAAGCGCTGGCCGACCTCATCGTCGTCGAGGATATAGGTCTCCATATGGATGTGATCCCGTGCCGCCAGAATGGCCGCATACATGGCTCGGTAGGTGGCCGGCCCGTCTTGCAAAAGCCGCACTGTGTTGCCGGCGCTCAAGGGGCTGCCGGTGATGGCTTCCTCCAGCGCCAGATGACGCTCAAAAATGCCGGTTGGCTGACCATCTTGACTCAGTCGCTGCAAGACCGCCGCCGACCGGTTGGTCGACAAGGGCCCGTTGGCGCCCGCGATGTGCGGCGCCGGCCGGGCTCGGCGTGATAGCTCGGGCGTCAAACTCGGCAGGCTGGTGCAGCAGGCCAAGGCCAGCAGGCCGAGCAGCCCCAGCAGTGCAAGCAGCCCAAGCAGGGCGGCCTGCCATGTCCAGCGGCGCAAGCGTTGCATGGCCTGTCGTGCGACCGTCATGAGCGGGCGCTGCTGACTCGCCAGATCACATTGCCGACATCATCGGCCACCAGCAGCGCGCCGCCGCGGTCGCTGTCACGCAGCAAGCCGATGCGGTCGGCGCTGGCTACGCCGGCACCGGCGCGCTTCATCACCAAGCCCATACCCAAGCTTTCAGACTGAAACCCTGCGCAGGTTGAGCCAGCGCATTGCTCTCGGCCACGGGCACATCGCCATTGGGCAGTACAACCAAGTAGCGCGGGTGCTCGAGCCCACGTGCAAAGGCATGTACTTGCAGGCCCGGGGCTGCGACAGACGCAACCCCCGTGAGCCACCCAATGGCGGGTGCAATATTGATGGTGGTCAGCAGCCTGCCGACCGGCGCCAGCAGGCTTGGGTGCGGGCCGCTGCCAGCCGCCAGTGGCTGGGTGGGCAGGTCACCGCAGGCGCTCAAACACGGGGCTGTCGGTGCAGTTACTGCATGCGGCCAGTGTCGAGCGCCCTGCATGGCAGCTTGGCTAGATTCGGCCCATGAGCAGCAAGACCAGAATGATCACCACCACCAAGCCAAGGCCACCGGTGGGGCCATAACCCCAGCCGCGGCTGTGCGGCCAGGCCGGGAAGGCGCCGATCAGCATCAAAATCAAAACAATCAAAAGGATGGTGCCTAAGCTCATGGTGTTCTCCTTGGAAAAGGCCGGGCGACGCTCAGTTCTGCGCGCCGGAGGCCGGCGGGGCGACGACGATCACGGTCGTGTCGCCTTGCGCGCCGCTGGCGCCTTGCGGTCCAGCCATACCGGACGGACCGGCCGGGCCGGCCGGGCCAGCTACGGGCGAGGCCGGCGGCGGCACATTGACGACGGTAGGTTTTTCACAGGCGGTCAGGCCCAGGGACAGCACAAGCGAAGCGAGTAGTACAGAGTTCTTCATGGGATTCCTTGGTATTTGGTTTGGTGAAGGGAATGATGACTAGATTAAGGCGCTGGCCCCGCGGCTTCCGTGCGTTGGCGAACACAGCGGCCCAGCCTTTTGTTCTTATCGCCAGACATAGCCCTGCGCCGGCTGCAGCACCCAGCTGCCGTCACCGGGCAGCTCCAGCACTTGGGCGTGGTGGCGCAGCAGGCTGGCGTGGTGGCTGACGCTGATGGGTGTGATCGCCAGACCGGCCAACTGCTCGTAGAGCTTGGCCTCGTTGGCGGCGTCGAGCGCGCTGGTTGATTCGTCCAGCAGCAGATAGCGCGGCTTGGCCAGCAGGGCGCGGGCGAAGGCCAGGCGCTGCTGTTCGCCGACCGACAGCACGCGCGCCCAGTCGGCTTCAGCACCCAGGCCGCCGAAGCGGTCGGCCAGCGAGGGTAGATTGACGCGCTCCAGCCAGCGCAGCAATTCGAGGTCGGAAATAAGCCGCTCGGTCTGCGGGTAGATCAGCTGATCGCGCAAATTGCCCAGCGGCAAATAGGGCTGCTGCGGCAGGAACAGCATGTCCGGCCCGGCCGGGCGCTGCACCTGGCCCGAGCCGGTCGTCCACAGACCGGCCATCACGCGCAAGAGCGAACTTTTGCCCGAGCCGCTGGCGCCGACGATCAACAGGCCTTCGCCCGGCTTGACGCTCAGATCCAGGCTTTGGATCAGCAGATGTTCGCGGTTTGGCGTCTGCACGGTCAACTTGGTCACGCTCAAGCCAAACGAGGCTTCGGTCATGATTTGCTGCACGCCGTCATCCGGCGTGCGCCGCTGTTGCTCGCTCTGCAGATCCAGCGCGGCGGCAAAAGCGTGCAGGCGATCAACCCCGGCGGAGAAGCGGCTCAGGCCTTCGAAGTGGTCAACGATCACGGTCAGCGCGCTCAAGATAGCGACGAAGGCGCCGGCGGCCTGGATGGCGCGGCCCACCTCCAGCTCGCCCGCCAGCACTTCGCCGGCGATGATCACGATGGGCAGTACGGCAATCAAAAAGCTGTGCGCGTACTGGAATAGATTGAGTTTGAATTGCCAGCGCAGCACCAACAGGTAATTGCCGTAGAGCGCCTCGAAGACGCGCTGCAGCGCCGACATTTCGCGCGCTTCTCCGTCGTGAAAGGCGATCGGTTCGGCATGCTCGCGCACCCGCACCAGGTTGTAGCGAAAGTCGGCCTCGCGCTGCAGCTGGCGGAAGTTCAAGGCAATCAGGCGGCGCCCGAATACCGAACCGGTGAACCAAGTGCTGAGGGTCGCATAGCCAATCAAAAAATACACCAAGCCTTGCGAAATCGTCCAAAGCACGCCGGCGAAGGCGATCAGCTGCATCAGCGAGCCGATCACGACCATGGAGAAATACAGCGACTGCTGGGTGAAGGCGTTGATGTCTTCGGCGATGCGCTGATCCGGGTTGTCGATGCCGGATGCGGCGGTCAGCCGGTAATAGGCGCGTTGATCGAAATAGCGGGCCAAAAAATGGTCGGTCAACCAGCGCCGCCAGCGCAGGCCGAGCGTGTCGCGCACGTAAAAGTAGAGCGCATAAATCGGCACGGCGCCGACCAAAATGGCGGTGTAGCGGCCGATCGCGACCCAAAAGCGCTCGGCGTCGCGCGCCGCCAGTGCCGAGGTGAATTCGCCCGTCTCGTGGTTGAACAAGACATTGAAGGCGGTCTGCCCCAGCAACAGCAGAATCAGCAGCGCCAACAGACCGATGGCCCGCCAGCGCTCGTCGCTGCGCCAGTAGGGCCGGGCGATGATGACAAAGCGGCGCCACAAACGGGCATTGAATCCGGGGGCGGCGTCGCTTTGCATTGAGCTTCTAGTTCACCCGGGTGTCGTCATGGGGAAGCGTGCCGTAGTAGGCGTGGATGCCGGCAGCCCATGCGGAGTCAGCCATATTGGGCCATTTGTCCTTGTCAAAACCGGGGGCGTTTTCCAGCCGGCTCTTGTCGATATTGAGTGTGAAGCGCTTGTTCACGGTGTCCAGCTTGAGGGCGCTCCAGGGCACAGCAAAGAGCTTCTCGCCCAGAGTCAGGAAACCGCCAAAGGACAGCACCGCATAGCTGACGCGGCCGCTGCTGACGTCCAGCATGATTTCCTTGATGTCGCCCAGGTCGTCGCCGTCTTGGTTGCAGACGTCATTGCCGATCAAGGTGTTGGCGCCCATCAAACGGGGGCCAGGGCCTTGATGAATCTCGGAGTCGAAGCCGCCGGTGGTGTCGCTGCTGCGGTAAATGCCGTAGGGGTCACGTTCTTCGTAGTTCATTTGATGCTCCAGGTGATTGACTCATTTGAGGTGTTGCCGGAGCGCCGCAATGAGGTAACTGCGCTCTGACCGCAAGTTAGCGCGTCGCCGAAATTCGCACTGTTTGTTAGCGAACACAGTGGCCATCTTGGCGGCTCAAGGGCCGGGCTTGGCCCTGGGTTTGAGCCTGGCTTCGCAACCGGCACGATCCCGTGTGGCTGTGTCCAGGTCGCCGGGGTCCAGCAACGGCAGCAAGGCCGCGACCGGGTTGAGCAAGCCCAGCAAGACCGCTCCGGCCAACTTGAAACCAAGCTGACCCTTCTCCAGCACGACTTCCGGCTTGGCAAACGTGCCCTGCAAGTGCAAGGGTGAGCGCAGCGTCAAAGGGCTGAAGTCTTTCGGACTGACGATGGCCTGCAGCGCCAACGCCTCCCGGTCCAGCGACACCGTACCTTCGACAAAAATGGTGGAGTCAATGGTGTCCATCACCATCAGCCGCGAGCGCAGCACGCCGGCCTGCACTTGCAGGTCGGCCACGGCGCATTGCACGGCCAAGGGCTCGTCGCCCTTGATCAACAGGCCCAGGCTTTCTGCCAGGTCCAGGCCGGCGGCCTCGATCACCAGATGCGAGATGCTGCCGCCCTTGAGTTCGGCGCGCACTTGGCCATTCAGGCTGGCCAAGATCTCCGCCGTCGACCGCCCTTCGCCGGCCAAGCTGGCATGACCGTTCAAGTAGCCGGTTATGTACGGCGGTTCGCCGGCCTTGCGCGGCAGACGTAGCCATTGCTCTAACTGCACCGACTGCCAGTTCAGCGTGCTGCTCCAGCGCGCTGAACTTGTCCGGCCATCGAGTTGCACATGCCCGCTCAGGCGGCCGCCGCCCATACGGGCATCCAGCTCCTGAAGAGAAAGCAGGCCTCGGGTCAGCCGCAAACGCGCGTGCAGCGGACGCAGCGGCCCCAGCAGGGTGGTGTTGGCATCGACCTCGTCGATATCAATCAGCACGTCGGCGTCCATCTTGCGCAGGGCTGCCAAGTCGAACGGCCGATTTGGCAGCAGCCGACCTTGGCCGCGCGTGGAGGCCGGCAGCAGGGCACCCGGCAGCGGCGACAAGCCGGCCGTGGCCGAAGCGGCCGAAGCGGCTGCTATCACCGCCTCGGCCACCGCGGGTGGGGCTGCGGTGGCAGCGGTTGTGCCCAGCACCGGCCCCAGATCGGCGATCGCCAGACGGCTGCCACCGAGCCGGCCCGACAGCAGCGGCACTGGGCGCGCCGGCTCGAATTTGAGCGCGGCCGTCAGCAGCGTGGCGCCGATGCGTGCTTGGTCAACCTGAATCTCCCAGGCCGCGCCATTTTGCTGGATGGCGCCCTGGGCGCGAAAGGCCGCGGTGGTCGGCAGGGTCACGCCCAAGGGATCGCCGACGGCGGCCAGTGAGGGGCCGCTGAGCTTGAAACTGCCCCTCAACCCGCGCAAGCGCAGCGCATCCAGCGCGCTGCCTTGCAGCTGCAGCTGTGCGTTGCCGACGGTGGCGTTCAGGCTCAGCGGCACCGGCTGGGTGGTCGCGTTGGCATTGATCCAGGGCAGCACGCCGTTGGCCGTCATCTCGGCTTGCAAGGGCAGGGTGCGGTAGCGGCCGCTGGCGCTGACCTGCAGCTTGCCGGCGTCGGCGAGGCTGAGAGCCAGCAGGGCGTCGAAACCGGTCAGTGCATCTCGGTAGTGCAGCGTGCCCTTGTTGATGCGCAGCAGCTCGATTTGTGGGCCGGCCGTGGCCGCTTTGTCAGCGTTGGCGGCGTTGCCGGCGGGGCCAAGCTGCCAAGTCGCACGGCCGTCTGGCACACGCAGCAAATGGGCGTCGAGTTGGGCGGCCTGCAGCGACTGAACGCGCAGCGGCTGACCGCGATAAGTGCGCCACAGGTCGCCGTAGCGCAACTCGACCGCGACATCGTCCGCCCGCGCTAGAAACGGCGCAGTGCTCCAGGCCGGCGCGCCGATTTGGATGCGGCCGCTCTCGATGCGCAGGCCGCCCAGCAGATGTATGCGTAGACCGCCGCCATGTGCTTGCTTGGGTTGCTCGAAGCTGACGCTGCGGCCCAGCATTTGCGCCAGGCTGTGCTGCAACGGCGCCGCCAACCAGGGCCAGGCCAAGAACTCTCCGATGGCCAGCAAGGCGCCCATGCAAGCCATCAATACGATCGCAATGCCGGGCCAGATGCGGCGCGACTTTGCCGCGGTTG
This sequence comes from Roseateles sp., assembly GCF_031397715.1. GTDB lineage: Bacteria > Pseudomonadota > Gammaproteobacteria > Burkholderiales > Burkholderiaceae_C > Paucibacter_A. Next base: position 17,022 of record NZ_JANNMI010000018.1, on the reverse strand, counting down.
GCGCAGGCGGGTGAGGGGCAGGGACGGCGGCCTGGAAATGATCGATGTGCATGGCTGAGTTTCATTGAGACTTGCGTAGTTTGACGCCTGCGCGCTCGCTGAACTGTGCGGTTGCGAACCGACAGCGCCGGAAACTCCGCCCGCATGTGCGCCAGCGCACCGACGTTGCTCATGCCGGCTCGCATGATGGTGCCTGCGCTGAACTTCACCGTCCAGCCTCAACCCCAGCCCCAACCCCAACCCAAACCCCAGCATTGGAGTCCCCATGAGACAGCGAGCACGCATCACTGGCACGGTCGAATATCGGGAGGGCGACGGCGCCAACATCACGATCCGCCGAGGCCCTTGTGAGGTCGAGGAGTCGGCGCTCGACGTGACCCTCAGCTGGAGCGACGCTGACTCACACGGCGCGGCCGCGATACCGCTCGGCGACTACAAGCGCTATGTGGCCAGCAAAGCAATACAGCTTGACCCGCCCCAGGCCGGCTGAGGCCAGAAGGGAGCCACCATGACCAAGATCCGCACTGGGCAATCGCCTATTTCTTTGACGCGCTTGCAATTCAGCGAGCGCTTCAAGGGGCGCTTTTATGACCCCGCTTTCGAGGCCGAGCACGCGGCCATCGCTAGGCTGGAGGCGATTGCCTGGAAGGCGATGAAGGAAGGCCGCAAGGCGCCGATTACCCAGCCAGCCGGTCGCAGCTTTGCCGACCCAAGCTACGAAGTGTCGGTGCAATGGCTGGACACCCATCAGCGCCTGAAGGCCGCGCAAAAGCGCTGGAGTGACAGCAAGTCACCTTCGCGCGTGCTGCTGATTTGCGGCAGTGCGCGCAATGACGGCACTTGCCCGGGCGAGGTCTCCAAGACTTGGCGGCTGACCGGCATGGCGCAAGAGGTGGTGGAGCAGGCGGGTTTGCGGGCCGATGTGCTGGATCTGAGTCTGGTGACCTCGGAGTACGGCCGCAATATCCACCCCTGCAAGGGCTGTGTGTCCAGCGCGATGCCGCTGTGCCACTGGCCCTGCAGCTGCTATCCCAACCACGCGCTGGATCAGGCCGATGACTGGATGGCCGAGATTTACGAGCGCTGGGTGGCAGCCCATGCGGTGATCATCTTGGCGCCGACCTATTGGTACCAGTCGCCGAGCCCGCTCAAACTGATGATTGACCGCATGGTCTCGGCCGATGGCGGCAACCCCGATCCGACGACAACCCATGGCAAGCACGTGGCCGAGGCCAAGCGCATTGAACAGCAGGGCTGGAATTACCCCAAGCATTTGGCCGGCCGGGCTTACGGCTTGGTCGTGCATGGTGACGTGGCCGGCGTCGAAGTGCACCGCCGAAATCTTGGCGATTGGTTGGATTGGATGGGGCTGATTGACGCCGGCACGGCCGCCAAGCTCGACCGTTATATCGGCTATTTCCAGCCCTACTACAACAGCCACGAAGCGCTCGACGAGGACAAGGCGGTGCAGGAGGAGGCCCGCAACGTCGCCCGCGCGGTGGTACAGGCTGTCAAACAGCTGCGCACCGGCCAGCTCGTACCGCCGGATCTGCGCACCCAGCCGCCCCGCGCCAAGTGACCGCCGTTTTGGCGCTGCTTGGCGCTGCTTAGCGCGGCTTGGCGCTGCCGGAGTCAGGCCTCGGGGTCGACCACCCGGTCATGCTCGGGGTCTGCCGGGATTTGTGCCGGCAGCGGCCCCTGATCCGGTTCCACCGGCAGTGCGGGCGGGTCGAACTCGGGCGGAACATCGGTGTTGGGGTGGTGCCTGTGTGCTGCTGACATCAAGGTCTCCTGGTGTGCTCTGGTGGGTTTGAGGGGCTGGGCGAGTAACTCAGCGGCGCGGTGTGCCGCTGGCGGGGACTTTGGGCAGATTCAGTGCTGCGGAGTGGTCATTGTTCTGGCCCGGCATCGGCATTGCCGTGGACTCCTGTGCCCGGCTCATTGCGCTGTTGGAGCGGCCCGCTGTCGGGTCGGCCTTGGTGGCTGTGGCGGACGCGGTGAAGACTTCATCTGCCGGCGGCACCGACGGTGTCGGGGCGCTGGCGCTGGCGTTGTTGGCTATAGCCGCCGCATCAGTTGCGCCAGTGTCGAGCCGTGGTTCGGGCGTATCAAGCGGGCGCTTGTCGCAGGCGCACAGCGCCAAGGCGGCGACAAGGCCGATCAGTGGGGAAAAGCCGACTGGGTATTGCATGGAATTCCTTTCACCCTGGCTGCGGGCAAGCTGTAGCGTTGCTGGAACGGATTGGTTGTTGACGGTTTATAGATCGCGCCGTGTCGGCCGTCTGTGGTGCAGCGAACAGACCCTGGGCAAGCCAGCTTGCGCGCCAAGCTGGCATCGGCGAAGACCTTGGTGTCTGGTCGAGAGTGCCGCAGCCTTGCCGGGTATTTTGATGACACCCATTTAATCTGATGAATAATGCTCGGCCAAGCGATAACCGGGAGTTTGAGCTTGAATCTATTCAGTGAAAAGGGAAAGCCATGAGCGGCACTTCGGACGCAAGCGCTAGTTTTGATTACGGGCGGGCGTTTTCGCGCAATATTGGTTGGGTAACTGAAGACGAGCAGGCTGTGCTGCGCCGCTCGAGAATTGCCATTGCCGGGCTGGGTGGCGTCGGCGGCGCGCACCTGCTGACCTTGGCGCGCCTTGGCATCGGTAATTTTAATATTGCAGACTTCGATGACTTTGAGGTCCACAATTTCAATCGGCAAGTGGGTGCTTTTATGTCCACCCTTGGGCGCTCCAAGGCCGCGGTGTTGGCAGCGCAGGCCCGCGACATCAATCCGGAGGCAGATATTCGTGCCTTTGGGGACGGTGTGACGGCTGCCAATCTCGATGATTTTCTGCGTGATGTGGACGTCTATGTAGACGGCATAGACTTCTTTGCCATTGAGGCTCGCCGCATGTTGTTTCGAGCCTGCCATGAGCGGGGCATTCCCGCCTTGACCGCAGCGCCCCTGGGTATGGGGGTCTCGCTCCTTTACTTTCGCTCCCCAGGCATGAGTTTTGAGCAGTATTTTCGGGTTGAGGGTTGCAGTCAGAAAGAACAGTACGCTCGGTTTATTGCAGGCCTGTCGCCGTCAATGCTGCAGCGCGGGTATTTGGTGGCACCAGATGCGGTGAATTTCAAGGAAAAGCGCGGCCCGTCCACCATGATGTCCTGCGATTTGTGCGCGGGTGTGATGGGCACATCGGTGTTGAAGATCTTGTTGAATCGCGGCTCGCTGCGAGCCGCGCCTTGGGCGATGCAGTTCGATGCCTATAAGCAAAAGCTCGGCTTCACTTGGCGCCCATTTGGCAATGCGAACCCTATGCAGCAAGTATTGCTGGCTTTGATTCGGCCGATGCTGAAAGGCTGAGCGAAGCTCTGCGGGCGGGCAGGGCATTTGACCGGGCGTGATTGAGTTGGCATAAATTCGCTTCTCTGCCTGTATTTCCTGCCTATCCCCCTTGATTGGGGCAAGGAAGGTGTCGATGCTTTGTGGCATGATCCAGCCGCGTTTTATGGCTGTGGGTTGCGCTGTTTTCTGAGCGATTTGGCCGCGCCTGCAGCGGCAGATTTCATTGACTTTTGAGGAGTTGCCTTGGACAAGAGCTTTGGTTTTTATTCGCGCAAGTTGGGCCTTGCTCTTTGTGCGGCAGCCGGCTTTTTGCTGCAAGGATGCGCCAGTACGGCAAGCCGATTCCCGCCCGCGCCGGTCATCGCCACCGCACAGGACTACAGCTACATCGTCGGTGCCGGTGACAACATCAACATCATCGTTTGGCGCAACCCTGAGTTGTCTATGTCCGTGCCGGTGCGGCCTGACGGCAAGATCGCCACGCCGCTGATTGATGAGTTGCTGGCGCAAGGCAAGAACCCGATCGAGCTGGCGCGGGAGATCGAGAAGCAGCTCGGCAAATATGTGCGCGACCCCGTGGTGACCGTGATCGTGACGGGTTTTGTGGGCCCTTATAGCGAGCAAATACGTGTGATAGGGGAAGCTACCAGGCCGCAGGCGCTGCCGTACAAGATGAATATGTCGGTGTTGGACGTCATGATTGCAGTGGGCGGTTTGACGGATTTTGCCGCGGGTAACGATGCCACCATTCTTCGCTCGTCCGATGGCGGCAAACAGTACGCGGTGCGCCTGCGGGACTTGATCAAACGCGGCGATGTGTCTGCCAATGTCGAAATGCGGCCGGGTGATGTCTTGATCATTCCGCAGAGCTTCTTCTGACGCGACCCGCCGCGCGAGTTGGCATGACGTGCTTGGCAGGTCTGCAGCTCCAAACAATTACTTTTTGATGACCCGCCAAATCACGAGTCAATTAATTAACTAATTAGTTGATGGAATGATGGTGGCTCACCTGAACCACAAGAGATCACCCGCAGATGGACTTACTGATTGCCCAGGCTCTCGCCATTGCCAAGCGAAGTTGGAAGTACCGATGGCCAGGTTTGGCGGTAGCGTGGTTAATCGGCATCGTCGGCTCGGTGTTGGTGATGGCACTGCCGGACCGCTATGAAGCCAGCGCACGGATCTTTGTCGATACCCAATCGATCTTGAAACCGCTGATGTCGGGGCTGGCGATCCAGCCCAATATTGAGCAGCAAGTGGTGATGTTGAGCCGCACCCTGATCAGCCGCCCCAATGTTGAAAAATTGGTGCGCATGGCGGATTTGGATCTGAAAAATCAGTCCAAAGCGCAGCAAGAAGCCTTGATCGAAACGGTGACGAGGAATCTGTCGATTCAAAGCACGGCACGGGACAATCTCTACACCTTGGCTTACCGGGATTCGGACAAAGAAAGCGCCAAACGGGTGGTGCAGTCCTTTGTGTCCATCTTCGTGGAGTCAAGCCTTGGATCAAGTCGCAAAGATACGGCGACGGCGGCGACCTTCATCAGCGAACAAATCAAGAACTACGAAGGCAAGCTCGAAGAGGCTGAAACCCGTTTGAAGGAGTTTCGTCTGCGCAATCTGCAGACCATGAACCCCGACGGCAAGGACTCGGCCTCGCGCTTGCGCGAGATGAGCGTTGAGTTGGACCGGGCCAGGCTTGAGTACCGGGAAGCCGTCAATGGCCGGGATGCCGCCAAGCTCCAGTTGGAGGCGGAACGCAAGGGTGTTTCAAGCACGACGCAAAGCTTGCTGCAAGAGTCGGCAATGAATTTGGCAACCCCCGAGTTGGATGCGCGCTTGGACGCGCAGCGGCGCAACCTTGATTCTTTGTTGCAGCGTTACACAGATCAACATCCAGACGTGATCAACGCGCGCAAATCGATCACCGATATCGAGGACGAAAAACGGCTGAAGGTGAAGGAGCTGCGCAAGGCCGCGCTGGCTTCCCCGGCCGCTGTGGGCGGTTTGAATGGCAGCACCACGGCGCAGGAGATGAGCCGTTTGTTGGCGCAGAGCGAGGTCCAGGTGGCCACGTTGAAGGCGCGGGTTGACGAGTATTCGGCTCGGTATGGGCAAGCCCTTGCTGGGGTGCGCACGGCACCCCAGCTGGATGCCGAGGCGGCTCAGTTGAACCGGGATTACGCCATCCACAAGAAGAATTACGAAGATTTGGTGTCCAGGCGTGAGTCAGCGGCGATGTCGGGTGAACTGGATTTGGCCTCGGGCGTCGCTGACTTCCGCTTGATTGACCCGCCGCGCGTTTCACCCAAGCCGGTCGCGCCCAATCGCTTGCTGCTGCTGGCCGGTGTGATGGTGGCGTCGCTCTTGGCTGGGGTAGCGATATCGTTCGTGGTCAGCATGTTGCGGCCGGTTTTCCATGACGCCCTGGAACTGCGCGCGCGCATCGACCTGCCCATACTTGGGGTGGTGACGCGGCTGGTGTCGGCGGCGGACTTGAAGCGCCAGCGCAAAGATTTGCTCCGTTTCGGCGCTGCCGGCGGAAGCTTGATCGGCCTGTTTGTGCTGGGCCTGTCGGTGGTGGCGTATTTGGCAACAAGGCAGGGGACTTGAGATGACTAGCTTGATCGAACAAGCCGCCCGCAGGCTGGAACAGCTGCGCCAAGCCGGCGTGGTGTTGCCTGATGAGTTGGCTGTGGCGACTCGGGCGACTGCGATCCCGACCTCAACCCCGTCATTTGCGCCGCCGGTCGGTGACAAAACCATTCCGGAGGTCGAGGCAGCGCTGCAAGCGGCCGAGACCAAACCGGCGCAAAAGCCGCGGGTCATTGACCCGCCGCATCCATTGTCCAAACGAGTCGAGCTGGATTTGGAAGCCCTGGCGGCACAGGGCTTCATCACCCCGAACGCCAGCCGTTCACAATTGGCCGACCAATACCGCGTCATCAAACGGCCGTTGATCAAGAACGCCATGGGCAAGGGTGCGGTGTCTTTGAATCATGCCAATTTGATCATGGTGACCAGCGCCTTGGCCGGCGAGGGCAAGAGCTTTACGTCCTTGAACCTGGCCTTGAGCATTGCTGCCGAGTTGGACAACACGGTGATGCTGGTCGATGCCGATGTTGCGCGGCCTTCGATGTTGCGCATGCTGGGCCTGCCTCAAGGCCCGGGCCTGCTTGACGTGTTGGAGCAGAAATTTGACATGGCCGATGTGATGCTGCGGACCAATGTCGACAAACTGACCCTGCTGCCCAGCGGTACGCCGCATCAGCGTGCGACGGAATTGCTCGCCAGCGATGCGATGAGCCATCTTCTGGACGATATGGCCAAACGCTATCCGGACCGCATCATTATTTTTGACTCGCCGCCCTTGTTGTTGACCACCGAGTCGCGCGTGCTGGCCTCCCATATGGGGCAAATTGTCGTGGTCGTGCGGGCCGAGAGCACCTCGCAGGCGGCAGTTCAACAAGCCTTGGCGGCGATTGAGGCCTGTCCGCTCAAGATGATGCTGTTGAATCAAGCCAGCGGGCAAGCGTCCGGCAGCTACGGTTATGGCTACGGTTACGGCTACGGGTATGGCTACGGATACGGCTACGGTGATGGGGGTAGCAGTGACGGCGCCAAGAGTTGAGGCCGGTGTGGGGCTCGGGCTGGTGGGCATCGCGTTGCTGGCCTCGGCTGTCGCTGCTGCACCCGCGTATGCCCAACTGACAGGACTTGGTTTGCGGGTTCAACCCCGCATCAGTCTGACGCAAACCTGGACCGACAATCTGAATCTCAATGATGCGGCCAAAGATGCGGCCTTGATCACCGTTGTCGCACCGGGCGTCAACATCAGCAGCAGTGCAGGGCGCTTGCGCGGGAACCTGGACTACGCGCTCAATGGGTTGCTGTATGTCAAGTCCGATCGGTCGAACGATGTGCAGCACACCTTGGCGGCGTCAGGCTCGCTTGAGTTGATTGAGCGGCGCTTTTTTGTCGATGCGCGGGCAAGTTATGGCAAGCAGCAGCAATCCGCTTTTGCTCAGCAAACCTCGACCGAGAACGCGATCCGAAATCCAAACAGCTCGGATGTGGCGAGCCTGTCGGTGTCGCCCCGTCTGCTCGGTCGCCTTGGCAATGTCGCCACCTTCAAAATGAATGGCGACGTGACCGAGACCAAGGTCAAGGATTCGGTCACCGGTGACTCCCGCGTTGCCGGCGTGTCCTTCAGCGCCGAAGGCATGAACAGCGGCCCCGTGAATTGGTCGGCGGCGGCGACCACTCAGCAGTCCAGTTTCAATGGCGGCACCGATAACCGCAGATCGTCCGCGACCGCAGCTTTGCGTTACCGCCCCGATGTTGATTTGTCGATGTCGGGCAACGCCGGTATTGAACGCAGCGACTTGCTGACCGGCGCCAAGCAGGCCGGCCCGACCTATGGCGCGAATGCGCAGTGGACACCGACCCCGCGTACCTCGGTGCAAGGCGATTATCAAAGCCATGAGTACGGCGACAGCCACACCCTCAGTTTCAATCACCGCTTTCAAAGGTCGTCGATTCGTTATTCGGACACCAGCAGCGTTTCGCAAGGTTTTGGTGGTCAAGGCGGGCAACAAAGCAATTACAGCATGTTCTTTTTTCAGTTGGCAAGCGTAGAGCCCGACCCGGTCAAGCGTGATTTGTTGGTGCGGCAATTCTTGTTGGAACGCGGCCTGAGTCCCAATGCGCCCGCAAATTCCGGTTTTGTGTCATCGGCGCCGTCATTGGCGCGGCGCCAAGAGCTTTCGGGTTCCTGGCAGGGCCTGCGTACCACGGTGACCGCAACTGTTTCGCGCAGTCGCAACAGCCGTATTGGCGAACAAATTCCCGGTGCCGGGGATTTGTCCCAGTCGTCGCTGGTGCAAGAGCTCAATGCCAGTGCGAATCTGTCTTACCGTCTGACACCGACCAGTTCCACGAATTTTTCTTTGTCGCAGCGGCAGGTTCGCGGCGACCTTGGCAGCCAGTCGAGCACCTTGCGTACCGTCAACGCAAGCTGGAGTGGGCGCCTGGGTGAGGGGGGCTCGGTGACCGCCGGTGCTCGCTATTCGCTGTTTGAGGGTCTGCTGCCCTACCGTGAAAATGCCGTTTTTGCAACCTTGGTTCACCAGTTCTAGCCCATGTATGAAGCCTTCTATGGCCTGAGCAGCAAGCCCTTTCAACTCAGCCCCGACCCCAACTTCTACTTCGGCAGCAAACAGCACCGTCGCGCCAAGGCTTATCTGGACTATGGCGTGCTGCGCAATGACGGCTTTATCGTCATCACCGGCGAAATCGGTGCCGGCAAGACGACCTTGCTACGCGGCCTGCTGGACAGCCTGAATCGCAGCAATGTGGTGATCGGCAACTTGGTCACCACCCAGCTGGATGCGGAGGACACGCTGCGCATGGTCGGCTCGGCCTTCGGCGTGCGGGTCAAGGATTTGCCCAAGTCCGAGGTCTTGATGACTCTGGAGGCGTTCTTCGTCAGCCAGACCAGCCAGGGCAAGCGCTGCTTGCTGATTGTTGACGAAGCCCAGAACCTGACCGCGCGCGCGGTTGAGGAGCTGCGCATGCTGTCCAACTTCCAGTTCAGCAATCAGTCGCTGCTGCAGACCTTTCTGGTCGGCCAGCCGGAGTTTCGCGGCATCCTGCAACGCCCCGAGATGGAGCAGTTTCGCCAGCGGGTTGCGGCCACTTGCCATATCGGCCCGCTCGACGAGGACGAGACCCAGCGCTATGTCGAGCACCGCCTGAAATGCGCCGGCAGCACTGGCAAGCCGTCCTTCGCGCCCGACGCATTTCCGGCGATTTTCAAGGCCAGCCAAGGCATACCGCGGCGCATCAACTCGCTTTGCGACCGTTTGCTGCTGCTGGGTTTCATGGCCAACAAGACCCATCTGGGCTTGGCCGATGTCGATGAAGCGCTCAGCGACATCGCCAAGGAAAGCGAGATTCCGGCCAAGCTCAGCGGCGCCGCCGGCGAGATGCTGACGGCCGCCGGTGAGGATCAACACAGCTACGACCTGGCGCGCCTCAAACTGAGCACGACGGAAGTCAACAGCCTGTCAAATGAGTTGTCTAAGCTGAGCTCGGCACAGCAGGGCGACCGCTTGCAGCGGCTGGAAACCAGCCTGATGCGGCTGGAGCGTATCAATCTGCAAACGCTGGCGTTGCTGCAAAAGCTGGTCGAGTCGGTCAAGCAGGATTGATGAGCGCCTAGCTCTTGACCAAGATCTCTGAACACAGGCCCCCCCAAACATGTTGATGCCGACCTCAAGCCCGCCGCTGCGCAATGCCATGACCATCGACGTGGAGGATTACTTCCAGGTCTCGGCGTTTGCGCCCTATATCGCCCGCGGTGATTGGGATCAGCGCGAATGCCGGGTCGAGCGCAATGTGGACCGGCTGCTAGTGCTGCTGGCGCAAAGCGGCACCCAGGCCACCTTCTTCACCCTGGGCTGGGTGGCGCAGCGCTATCCGCAGATGGTGCGCCGGATTGTCGAGCAGGGCCACGAGCTGGCCAGCCATGGCTACGGCCATCAACGTGTCAGCGACCTGACGCCGGCGAGTTTTCTCGACGACATAGGGCGCACCAAGCAGTTGCTGGAGGACCTCGGCGGCCATCAGGTGCTGGGCTACCGGGCGCCGAGTTTTTCCATTGGCGCCGGCAATCTCTGGGCTTTTGACAGCTTGCTGGAGGCCGGCTATCGCTACAGCTCGAGCGTCTACCCGATTCAGCATGACCATTACGGCATGCCCGATTCGCCTCGTTTTGCCCATGCCGTGCGCGACGGTTTGCTCGAAATCCCGGTGACGACTTTGCGCCTGTTCAATAAAAACCTGCCGTCCAGCGGCGGCGGCTATTTCCGCCTGCTGCCCTATGCGCTGTCACGCTGGATGATTGGCAAGGTCAACCGCGACGACAAAGAGGCCGCGGTGTTTTATTGCCACCCCTGGGAGATTGACGCCGAGCAGCCCCGCATTGCCGGCATTGACGGCAAGACGCGCTTTCGGCATTACGTCAACATCGCGCGCACCTATGGCCGCATTGCGCGCCTGCTGGTCGATTTCAAATGGGGTCGGATGGACGAGATCTTTCTGGGCCAGCGAGCCCCAGCCTTGGCAGCCGCGGCCGCAGCATTGAGTCCTGTGTCCGCATGACGGCTGCCCTGCAAATCAAGCGCCTGAGCGCGCAGGACGGCGACCTTGCCCGTCGCTGGGACGAATTTGTGCTGGCTTGCCCGCAGGCCAGCTTTTTCCACCGCGCCGGCTGGCTGCGCATGATTGAGCAGGTGTTCAAGCACCGCGGCTTCTTTCTGTATGCCGAACGCGACGGCCAGATCGAAGGCGTGCTGCCGCTGGCCCAGGTCAAGAGCCTGCTGTTTGGCCACTCGTTGGTGGCGCTGCCCTTTGCCGTCTATGGCGGCGTGGCGGCCAGCAACGAGGAGGCCGCTGCGGCGCTGGAGCTGGAGGCGCAGTCCATCGCCAAGCAGTTGGGCGTTGATCACCTGGAATTCCGCAACGTCCAGCCGCGCCACAGCGACTGGCCGGCGCAGGATCTGTATGTGACCTTCCGCAAGGAGATCTTTGCCGACGACGAGGCCAATATGCTGGCCATCCCGCGCAAGGCGCGAGCGGTGGTGCGCAAGGGGATCAAGAACGAGCTGGTCAGTCACATTGATTCAGACGTTAGTCGGTTTTTCGCCCTCTATGCCAGCAATACCCACCGGCATGGCACGCCGGCGATGCCCAAGCGCTACTTTGCGGCACTGCTGGATGAGTTCGGCGCCGACGCCGAGGTGCTGACCGTCACCGACGCGCAGGGCCGCCCGCTCAGCTCGGTGCTGAGTTTTTACTTCCGCGACGAAGTGCTGCCTTATTACGCCGGCGATGAAGAAGCGGCGCGCGACCTGGCCGCCAACGACTTCAAGTTCTGGGAGCTGATGCGGCGCGCCTGCGCCCGTGGGTTCAAGGTCTTCGATTACGGCCGCAGCAAGCAGGGCACCGGCTCCTATGCCTTCAAGAAAAACTGGGGTTTTGAGCCGACACCGCTGCATTACGAGTATTGCCTCTACAAGCGCGACGCCGTGCCGCAGAACAACCCGGCCAACGCCAAGTATCAATTGCTGATCAAGACGTGGCGCAAGCTGCCCATCGGCATGGCCAATTGGCTGGGGCCAATGGTTGTGCGCAATCTGGGCTGAGCTCAGCGCTTTATGGCCAATATTCTGTATCTGGTGCACCGCCTGCCTTATCCGCCCAACAAGGGCGACAAGGTGCGCTCCTTTCATCTGCTGAAACATCTGGCGCAGCGGCACCGGGTTTTTTTGGGCACTTTCGTCGACGACCCGGCCGATATGCAGTACCTGGACTTGGTTCGGGCTTATTGCGCCGACCTGCATGTGGTGAAGTTGAATCCAGCGTTGGCGAAATTGGCCTCGCTGCGTGGTTTGCTGACCGGGGAGGCCCTCAGCTTGCCCTTTTACCGGAATGCCGGCCTGAGTGCCTGGGTCAAAAAGATCGCAGACAACGAAGAGTTAAGCGCCGCTGTGGTGTTCTCCAGCCCGATGGCGCAATACGCGATGCAGCGGCCGGACTTGCCGATGTTGGTGGACTTTGTGGACTTGGACTCCGCCAAGTGGACCGATTACGCACCCAACCATGGCTGGCCCATGTCCTGGCTGTACCGGCGCGAGGGGGCCCAGTTGTTGGCGTTTGAGCAAATGGTGGCCGATCGCGCGGCGGCGTCCTTCTTCGTCACGGCCAAGGAAGTGGCGCTGTTCCGCCAGCAGTCACCCGCCTGCGCTGCACCCGTGCAAGCCTTGTGCAACGGTGTCGATGCAGCGTATTTTTCGCCCGAACCGGCGCGCCTGTCGCCGTTTCCGGCCGGGCAGTTGCCGCTGGTGTTCACCGGCGCGATGGACTATTGGCCCAATGCCGACGCCGTGATCTGGTTCGCGTCTGAAGTGCTGCCGCTGCTGCGTCGCAATTGGCCGCAGCTTCATTTTCATATCGTCGGCCGCAGCCCGACGCCGGCCGTGTTGGCCTTGGCCAGTGCAAGCGTCAGCGTGACCGGCACGGTGCCGGATGTGCGCCCGTATTTGCAGCATGCGGCCGTCGTTGTCGCGCCGCTGCGCCTGGCGCGCGGCATTCAGAACAAGATTTTGGAGGCGATGGCGATGGCCCGGCCGGTGGTCGCGTCCAGTGCTTGTGTGGAAGCGATCGACGCGGAAGAAGGGCGGGATTTGCTGGCGGCCTTGGAAGTGGCCGATTTTGTGGCTCAGGTGAGCAAGCTGCTGCTGGAGATTGGCTTGGCCGACCGAGTCGGTGCCGCCGGCCGCGACTGTGTGTTGCAGAACTACAGCTGGTCGGCGCAGCTCGGTGGCATTGACCTTCATCTTGACCGCTTGAATCAGCGAGGCCTTGAGGTTTGAAAGCTTTCATGAACATTCCCCCCGCGTGGCGCCCCGTCTTGCCCGCTTTCCTGCTGTTGCTGGCAGCCGTGCTCTTGCTCTACCGCGACACCGCTTTGGCGATGGTCGAGATCTGGAACCGTTCCGAGACTTTTGCCCATGCTTTTGTGGTGCCGCCCATCAGCTTGTGGTTGATTTGGCGCCAGCGAGCCGTCTTGGCGAACCTGAGTCCTTCGCCCTCTGCGTGGTTTTTGCTGCCCTTGGTTGCGATGGCCTTGATGTGGTTGTTGGGGGATTTGGTGGCGGCCAATTCAGCCACACAGTTGGCGCTGACGGCCATGTTGGTTTTGGTGGTGCCGGCTGCGCTGGGCTGGCAGGTTGCGCGGGCGATCGCCTTCCCCTTGGGTTTCCTGTTCTTTGCCGTCCCCATCGGCGAGTTCATGACGCCAAAGTTGATGGAATGGACGGCCGATTTCACCGTCGCCGCGCTGCGCCTCAGTGGCATTCCGGTGTTTCGCGAGGGCCAGGAGTTCGTCATCCCGAGCGGCAATTGGTCGGTCGTCGAAGCCTGCAGCGGGATTCGCTATCTGATGGCCTCGGTGATGGTCGGCACCTTGTTTGCTTACCTAAACTACCGCTCGCTTGCTCGGCGCTGGATTTTTGTCGGCGTTGCCATCGTCTTGCCCTTGATCGCCAATTGGTTGCGTGCCTACGTCATCGTCATGTTGGCGCATTTTTCGAGCAACCAGATCGCCACCGGCGCCGATCATCTGGTCTATGGCTGGGTGTTCTTCGGCATCATCATGCTGCTGATGTTCATGCTGGGCGCGCGCTGGTCCGAGCCTGATGCGCCGGCGGCGCAGGTCAAGGCAGGCGAAGTTGCGGCCCAGCCGGTGCGGGCAAGGTCGGCCTGGCTGCTGGTTTGGTTGGGTATTTTGGGCGTGCTGTTGGCGCCGCAGATCGTGCTCAAGTCGCTTGAGCTGGCGGGCGGCCCGACCGAGTTTGCCTTGACGGCGCCAAGGCTGGGCCAAGCTGCTTGGCAGAGTGAGGCTGGGTTGCCGCCGAGGTTCACGCCCGTGGTTGAAAATCCCCGCGCCGTGTGGCGGGGCAACTTCCGGCAAACAGCGCAAGCCCAGGCCCAAGCCCAAGCCCAGGGCGCCGCCGATGCGCAATCTGCTTCGGTCGGCCTGTATGTCGCGTACTTTCGGCAGCAAACGTATCAAAGCAAGCTGATCAGCTCCAACCATGTGTTGGTGAGTTCAAAGGATGCTGACTGGGCCATGGTCTCCGCCGGCAGCGCCAGCCAAAGTGTGGCTGGCCTGGAGTTGCCGATGCAAACCGCTGAGCTGCGGCGTGCGGGCGGTGCCAACCTCGGCGACGAGAATTCCGTCAACGACCGCCTCAAGGTGTGGCGAATTTACTGGATCAATGGCCGCCCCATGATCAGTGATTGGCAGGCCAAAGTCCTGGGCGCTTTTTATCGTTTGATGGGACAAGGCGACGACGCGGCGATGTTGGTGTTCTATACCGATAGAGCCGGCGGCGAGGCGCGCTTGGAGGCATTTTTGCGCGACAACTGGCACAGCTTGGACGGCTGGTTGCGTGCCACCCGAGACGAGATGCGTGCAAGGGCCGAGGTGCCCGCCGGTCAACCATGAGGCCTGACCCCGCAGATCCGCGCCCCTTGGTGCTGCATGTGATGTACCGCTTTGACACCGGTGGCTTGGAAAACGGCGTGGTCAACTTGATCAACCAGATGCCTCGAGGCGCCTATCGCCATGCCGTTTTGGCCTTGACCGAGGTGACCGATTTCCGCCTGCGCGTGCAACGTGACGATGTGGAGTTCATCGCCTTGCACAAGCCGCCTGGCCATGGTTTTTGGCTTTACCCACAGCTCTATCGACTGTTCCGGCGTTTACGTCCCGCCATCGTGCACAGCCGCAACCTGGCTGCGCTGGAGGTGCAGTTGCCGGCGTGGGCGGCCGGCGTGCCGGTGCGTATTCACGGTGAACATGGCCGCGATGTCGGTGACCTCGACGGCAGCAACCGCGCCCATCAGCGGGTGCGGCGCTTCTATCGCCCCTTCATCACTCATTACATCGCCTTGTCGCGTGACTTGGCCGAGTATCTGAAACGTGCCGTCCATGTGCCCGAGCAGCGCATCAGCCAGCTCTACAACGGCGTGGCTACCGAGCGCTTCCGGCCAGCGCCGGGCGGACCGTCGCCGATCAGCGGCTGCCCGTTTGATCCGGCTCAGCATTGGCTGGTCGGCACGGTCGGCCGCATGGCAACGGTCAAGGACCAGACCATGTTGGCGCGTGCCTTTGTGCTGGCCCTGCGCCAAGCGCCCGAGTTGCGTCAGCGTTTGCGCCTGGTCATGGTGGGTGAGGGGCCGCTGCGCGCCCAGGCACAGAGCTTGCTGGCGCAAGCCGGCTTGGCCGATTTGGCCTGGCTGCCGGGTGAGCGCCAGGATGTGGCGGATATCATGCGCGGCCTGCATTGCTTTGCCTTGCCGTCTTTGGCCGAAGGGATCTCGAATACGATTCTGGAGGCGATGGCGACTGGTTTGCCGGTGCTTGCGACCGCGGTTGGCGGCAACGCTGATCTCGTGCAACAAGACGTCACCGGCTTGTTGCTGCCGGCCACCGACGAGTGCGCCATGGCGGCGGCTATCTTGAGCCTAGCCCGGCAGCCACAACGGGCCGCGGAGCTGGGCCTTGCCGGCCGGGCGCGGGTGCAGGCGAGCTTCAGCTTGGCGGCCATGGTGTCGACATATCAGGGCATCTACGCGCAAGAACTTCTCGGCCACGGCCAATAACTTAGTAATCACAAAAGCTTCTATGTGCGGAATCACCGGCTTCTTTGACACCCGAGGCAAACGCGATCTGAGCCGCGCCGTGCTGCAAAGCATGAACGACTCCCAACTGCACCGGGGCCCCGATGAGGGCAGTTTGCATCTGGAGCCGGGCCTGGGTTTTGGTCATCGGCGCCTGTCCATCATTGACATTGCCACCGGTCAGCAGCCGCTGTTCAACGAGGACGGCAGTGTCGTCGTCGTCTTCAATGGTGAGATCTACAACTACCAGGAACTGATCCCCGAGTTGCTGGCCTTGGGCCATGTGTTCCACACCAAGAGCGACACCGAGGTGATTGTGCATGCCTGGGAAGCCTGGGGTGAGGATTGCGTCAAACGCTTTCGGGGCATGTTCGCCTTCGCGCTGTGGGATCGCAATCAGCAATGTCTGTTCATCGCGCGCGATCGCCTGGGCGTCAAGCCGTTTTACTACGCCTTGCTGGATGACGGCAGCTTCCTGTTTGGCTCCGAGCTGAAGTCGCTGCTGGCTTATCAGAATGGCCATGGCGGCAATGGTCGGCTGCGGCGCGACATCGACCCGCTGGCGGTGGAAGAGTATTTCGCGCTCGGCTATGTGGCCGAGCCGCGCACCATCTTCAAGCAGGCCAAGAAGTTGTCGCCCGGCCACACCTTGGTTATACGGCGCGGCCAGAAAGTTGGCGAGCCGCGCCGCTTTTGGGATGTGCGCTTCACGCTGGACGCCAAGATCGACGAGCAGCAGGCCAGCGAGGAGCTGATCGCCAAGTTGAAAGAGTCGATCCGTTTGCGCATGATTGCGGAGGTGCCGCTGGGTGCTTTCCTGTCGGGCGGCGTGGACTCCAGCGCCGTGGTGGCCTTGATGGCCGAGCAGTCCGCCGCGCCGGTCAATACCTGCTCGATTGGTTTTGATGACCCCGCCTTCAACGAGTCAGCGTTCGCGCAGACGGTGGCCGATCGCTACAAGACCGATCACCGACTCGAAATCGTCAAAAGCGATGACTTTGATTTGATCGACACGCTGGCGCGTCTGTATGACGAACCCTATGCGGACAGCTCGGCCATTCCGACCTACCGGGTTTGTCAGTTGGCGCGCAAACACGTGACGGTGGCCTTGTCGGGTGACGGTGGTGACGAGACCTTTGGCGGCTATCGTCGCTACAAACTGCATTTGATGGAGGAGCGCATGCGTGCGGCCATGCCCTTGGGCTTGCGCAAATCGCTGTTCGGCACACTGGGGGCCATTTATCCCAAGGCCGACTGGGCGCCGCGCGTGTTCCGGGCCAAAACGACCTTTGAGGCCTTGGCACGCAACTCGGTACAGGCCTACTTTCACAGCATGTCGCTGCTGCGCGATGCCGACCGTATGCGCTTGTACAGCCCCGGCTTCAAGTCTCAGCTGGGCGGCTACACCGCCCGTGAGGTGTTCGAGCGC
>NZ_JANNMI010000489.1:0-17843 GCF_031397715.1 Roseateles sp. | reverse complement strand
CATTGTGAAAATAGTCTAAGTCAGCCTTGCCGGGCGCCATAGTCACCTGAGTTACACCGATTGGGCAACAGCTCTAGGGGTATTCACTGCACGCCGATCAAGGCGTGGCGGTCGTTGGCATTGAAGATCAGGCGCTTGGGCCAGACCGGCCAGGTTTGGCCCAGGCCGGCGTGATTGGGGTCACCGCTGCGCGCGAACGCGGCCAGGCTGAGCTGCATCTGCTCGGCCAAGGCGAGCCGGCCGGGCCGATTCGCGGCGCTATGGCCGAAGGAGAAGATCGACGGCCCAAAGTTGCCGAACAGAAACGGCAGATCGACCGCATGGGCCGCCCCATAGACGCTATTGAACGGCGGCGGCTGGCGATCCCAGTCAAACCGGTAGACCCACAGCGCACTTTGTTGCCCAGCCACCGCCGCGAGTGCCTGATTGGCCAGCGGCGTGAACAGGCCGTCGGTGGTGCGCGCGCTGACGGCGTTCCAGCCGGTCTGCGCCTGCGCCACCGGCAGCATCGCAGCGGCCAACAAATCCGCCTCGACCAAGCTGGGCAGCGCATCGGGGTTGAAGCCGTATTGCAGCCCGAAACGCTGGTAGTCGCTCGGCTTGTAGGGCCCGAACAGCTTGCCCTCATCGCGGGTGTTGCCGACCAGCAGCGGCAGCCGGGCGTAGCGGCCGGCGTGAATCTGCGCCAGCGGGTCCAAGGGCACGACATGGCCGTCCTTGATCACATTGGGGAAGCTGCCCCAGGCCGGGTTGGCGATCACCAGCTTGAGCAAGGCCTCGGCCGGCTTGGCGCGCAGATAGGCGCTCAGCTCGGCCTTGCTGTGAGCGCCGATATAGGCCGAGGCGGTGGCCGCGTCGCTCGCCAGCCCGTCGGCCTGTAGGGCCGCCGCCAGCAGGCGCTCGGCATAACTCTGTGCCGCGCCGGTGCTGCTGAACAGCAGGCCGCCGCTCAAGGGCGCGGCCTTGTGGAACAAACCGGTCGCCAGCGGCGACACCAGCAAGGCCCAGGTGTTGATGGCACCGGCCGATTGCCCCACCAGGGTGACGTTGCCGGCAGCGCCGCCAAAGGCTTCAATGTTGTTTTGCACAAAGCGCAGCGCCGCCAGCTGATCCAGATTGGCGAAGTTGCCTGAATCATCCAGCGCCGAGCCGGTCTTCAGCGCCGGCAAATTGAGCCAGCCGAACAGCCCCAGCCGGTAGTTGATCGACACCACCACCGCGTTCGCCTTCAGCGCCAGCGCTTGGCCCTCGTAGCTGGGGTCGGCGCTGTAGCCGGAAATATTGCTGCCGCCATGAATGAAGACCAGCACCGGCAGCTGCGTCGCCGCGTTGGCCGGCCGCCAGATGTTCAAACTCAGGCAATCCTCGCTGCCGACCGGCTTGCCAAAACCCTCGCGTACCGCCAGGCCAAACGGCTGTTCATCCGGCGCCGGGCTGTAGTAACGTCCGGCCTGCGCGCAAGAGGGGCCGAACCGAAGCGCCGCGCGCGGGGCCACCCAGGGCTCGGGTGGCTCGGGCGCACGCCAACGCAGCGCGCCTAGCGGCGGCCTTGCGTAGGGCAGGCCCAGCCAGACATAGGCGCCGCCCGCTTCGGCGCCGAGCACCGGCCCATAGGCGGTCTGGCGCAGCAGCGTTGACGCCGGAGCAGCAGCAGCGGCCGGCGCCGTAGCCGGGGCCGCAGCCGCCTTGTCGATGCCGCCGCCAAGCAATGCGCCGACCAGGCAGGCACGGGCTATCCAAGTCTTCATACCGATGTCTCCTCTTGTTATGCGCCCAAGCATAGGGCGCGCCGACGGCAGCGAACATCAGAAGATTCCGGTCCGGCCTCAGGGCATCTCCGCAGCCGGGCCGGGCTCAAGCCAGCACAGCGCAGCCCTATGATCGCCGCCATGTCCAGTGCTGCCCCCGCCTCCGCGGACTTCCCCTTTCAAGCCATCGTCGAGCAGTCCTTGGCCGGCATCTACGTCTTGCAAGACGAGTGCTTTCAATACGCTAACGCCACCTGGGCGGCCTTGGTGGGATATAGCCCCGAGCAGATGTTGGGTCGGCATCTGCGCCACTTTGTGCCGGCCGACTTCCTGCCCGAGGTGCTGCGGCTTTACCACCTGCGGCTGGCCAGCGACCCGCCCAGCATTCGTTTCATCACCCGCGGCCTGCACCGTGACGGCCGCACTGTTCTGATCGAGGTGCACGGCTCGCGCATGCTCTACCGTGGCCGCCCGGCGGTGGCCGGCATCGGGGTGGACGTGACCGAGCGGCTACTCAATGAACAGGCGCTGCAGGCCTCGCGCGCCAGTCTGCAAGACCTCAGCGCTTACAGCCAGGCTCAGCTGGAACAGCAACGCGCCCGCTACGCCCGCGAACTGCATGATGTGCTGGGCGGCATGCTGAGCTCGGTGAAGATGGACGTGACCCGCATCCAACGCCGCGCCGACAGCCCGGCCTTGCAGCAAATCAGCGCCGGGCTGCTGAGCCTGGCGCAGGACTGCATTGACACGGTGCGGCGGATGTCGGACGAGTTGCGCCCCGGCGTCCTCGATCATCTGGGCCTGGCCGCCGCGCTGCGTCAGGCGCTGGCTGAGTTCAGCCAACGCTACGAGCTCGTCCAGCACGTCGCGTTGACGTTTGACGACGCCCTGCTCTCGCCGCGCCGCGCCACCGCCGTCTATCGCATCGTGCAAGAGGCCTTGACCAATATTGCCCGCCATGCCGCCGCCCGCCGGGTCGAACTCAAAATGTGGACCGAGGCCGGCCAGTTGCGGATGGTTTTGAGCGACGACGGCTGCGGCTTTGAGCCCGGCCGGGTGCGGCCGCGCGCGCTCGGCTTGCTGAGCATGAGCGAGCGCGCACGCGAGTTGGGCGGCGCGCTGGAGATCCACAGCGAGGCCGGCGTCGGCAGCCGCCTGAGCTTGACCCTGCCCTTGCTCTGAAGCTGGCCGTCAAATCAAAGTTTCAAAACTTGTAGCTGGCGCCCACCGTGACCACACGGGGCGGGCCGTAATAGCCGTTCAGAATGCTCAAGCTGGCGATGTTGTAGCCGTCGGTGCGGTAGGCCTTGTCGGTCAGGTTGCTGCCCTGCAGCGACAGGCTCCAATGCTTATCGATATCCAGAATCGCGCCGGCGCTCAGCAGGGTGAAGGCGTCCTGGGCAATTGCTTCACTCAGGTCGGTGGTCGGATAGACCCGGCTGCGGTGACTCGCACTCAGGCGCAGGCGCAGCGTGCCGGCCGAGGCCAAGCTCAGCCGGTACTCAATATTCAAGGCTCCCTGGAACTTGGGTGAATTGGTGAACTTTTTCTGCTCGGCCACATTGACGCCCCGGTCCAGATACTCGTCGTAGACCGCGTCCAGCGCGGCCAGATGGCCACTCAGCGTCCAGGCGCGCAGCGGCCGCCAGACGAATTCGAGCTCGGCGCCTTGCACTTGGGCACGACCGGCATTGGTGAAGTCGCCGAAAAAACCCGGCGTGCCGTTCGGCAAGGTGTAGGACGTGAACACCGACAGCTGCACGTTTTTGTATTTGTTGTGGAACAGCGCCGCATTCAGCTCCAGCCGGCCTTGGTCCAGCAGCATCTTCGAGCCAAGCTCGAAGGAGTCCAGCGTTTCGTCCTTGAACGGGTTGCCCGAGGCCGGCACCGCCAGCGTGTTGGCGCGGATGTTGTAGCCGCCCGACTTGAAGCCGCGCGAGGCCGTGCCGTACAGCTTGGTGCTGTCGCTCCAGCGGTAGTCCAGCGACAACTTGGGCGAGCTGTCCTGCACCTCCAGCGTCTTGTCGAAATCGGCCGAGGTCGCCACCACGGTGCTGAAACTGGCGTCCTTGAACGACTGATTCAAGACCACCGCGCGCTTGCGCTCATCGGTAAAACGCAGGCCGGCACCGACCGCCCAGTCGGACGACAGGCGCCAGCTCCAGTCCGTGTAGGCCGCCCGCCCGCGGGTGTAGACGGTGCCGCCCGAGGTGCCGAAGATTGAATTCAGGAAGTTGTTGCGCACCAAACCACCGGCGTCGCCGTCAAAGGCGTACAGCCCCAGCACGCCCGACAGCGTTGCCCCCTCGTAAGCGAGCTGCATTTCATGGCTGCGCGAACTGTCGGCATAACTCCCCAGCACATCGGCAATCTGGTTGGGCAGGCCGTCAAAGTCGATACCCGAGGCGGAGTCGGAGGCGCGCCGCGCGGCTAGGAGCCCGGGCGGGTTGAACTCCCAAGTCGCGGTCAGCGACTGCCCGTCGCTGTGGGTGAAGTATCGGCGTCGAAATGCTGATCAGCGTCAAAACCGTCGGCACCCATCGCGGCCATTTGCTGGAGAAGCTGGGCCTGAGCAGCAACGCGGAGCTGGTGCTGTACGCCGTGCGCCAGGGCCTGTTGGACTGAGGGACCATAGGGTTTTGGGGCGCTGGCTACACTGCCCCAATGACACCCGCAGAAATGACCACGGGCGCGCCGCCGCCCACCGCTTGGTTGAACCGTTACGCCGCTTTAGGCGCGGCTTTCCACACCGAGCTGCCCGCCCAAGGCATGGCCAATCCGGTCTGGGTCGCGCGCAGCGCGGCCTTGGCCGCCGAGCTCGGCTGGCCCGCAGACTGGTGGCAGCGCGACGACTGGCAGGCGCTTGACGTGCTCAGCGGCAATGCGGTCTGGCCCGGCATGCGCACCTTGGCCACCGTCTACAGCGGCCATCAGTTCGGCTCCTGGGCCGGTCAACTCGGCGACGGCCGCGCGTTGCTGCTGGGTGAGATCGAGACGCAAGCCGGCCCAATGGAGCTGCAGCTCAAGGGCGCGGGTGCGACGCCCTACTCGCGCATGGGCGACGGCCGAGCGGTGCTGCGCTCGTCGATCCGCGAGTTCCTCTGCTCGGAGGCCATGGCCGGTTTGGGCATCCCGACCACGCGGGCCTTGGCCATCACCGCCTCGGCGCTGTCGGTGCGGCGCGAGACGCTGGAGACGGCAGCCGTGGTCACCCGCGTGGCACCGAGCTTCATCCGCTTCGGGCACTTTGAGCATTTCGCCCACACCGGCCAACATGCCGAGCTGCGCCAGCTGGCCGACTTTTTCATCCACCACCACGCACCCGAATGCCTGGCCGCTGCCAATCCTTTTGCTGCGCTGCTGGAACGCGTGGTGCGCCAGACCGCTGAGCTGATGGCCGACTGGCAGGCGGTCGGCTTTTGCCACGGCGTGATGAATACCGACAATATGTCGATGCTGGGCCTGACGCTGGACTACGGCCCGTTCGGCTTCATGGACGGTTTTGATCCCGGCCATGTCTGCAACCACTCCGATCATCAAGGCCGTTATGCCTATGCCCGCCAGCCGAATATCGGCTTTTGGAATCTGCACGCGCTGGCCCAGGCGCTGTTGCCGCTGATGGACGCCGCCGACCGCGAGGGCCAGCCCTTGCTGTCCGCGCTGGACGTCTACAAAACCGCCTTCCCGGCCGCCTTGATGCAGCGCATGCGCGCCAAGCTGGGCTTGCTGACCGAGCAGCTTGAGGACCAAGCTCTGATCGACGACTGGCTCAAGCTGATGGCCGCCGCCCGCGCCGACTTCACACTCAGCTTCAGGCGCCTGAGTTCAATCACCCACACCGACGACCCGGCCAAGCTGCGCGATCTATTCATCGACCAGACAGCGCTGGCGCAATGGCTGCAGCGCTACCGGGACCGTTTGAACCTGGAGAGCAGTGACGACGAGCGGCGCGGCCTGCGCATGCGCGCCGTCAATCCGGCGGTCGTGCTGCGCAACCATCTGGCCGAAGGTGCGATCCGGGCCGCACAGGCCGGTGATTTCAGCGAAACCGAGCGGCTGCTGAAAGTCTTGCAGCAGCCCTACGACGAACCAGAGCGGGCGTCCGACGCCGCCCTCCCGCCCGACTGGGCCCAAACCTTGGAAGTGAGCTGCTCATCATGACGAAGCCGATCGACGACGAATCCTACCCAGTGCAAAAAACCGACGCCGAGTGGCGCGCCCAGCTCGACCAGGAGCAGTACGCGGTGGCCCGCCACGCCGCCACCGAGCGCGCCTTCAGCGGCAAGTACTGGGATCATTTCGAGGCCGGCGCGTACCTGTGCGTAGGCTGCGGCACGCCGCTGTTCGAGGCCGACACCAAGTTCGACGCCGGCTGCGGCTGGCCGAGCTACTTTGCGCCGGTCAATGCCGAAGTGGTCGAGCGGGTGGTCGACCATGCCCACGGCATGGTGCGGGTGGAAGTGCGTTGCAACAAGTGTGGCTCGCACCTCGGTCATGTTTTCCCCGACGGCCCCGAGCCGACCGGCGAGCGTTTTTGCATCAACTCGGCTGCGCTAGACTTCACGCCCCTGCCAAAGTGATGGCGGCAAGTTCACCGGTTCCGCGCTCCCCATGAAGCTTTTGCTCGATTTTTTGCCGCTGCTGCTGTTCTTCGGCAGCTTCAAGTATGCGGATGCCAACAAAGACTGGGCGGCCCAGTTCGCGACCGACAACTTTGGTTTCCTGGTCTCGGGTGGCAAGGTCGGCCCGGACGAAGCGGCCGTGCTCTTGGCCACCGTGGTGGTGATGCTGGCCACCTTGACGCAGGCTTTGATCCTGAAGCTGCGCGGCAAAAAGATCGATTTGATGTTGTGGATCAGCCTCGGGCTCGTCGTTACCTTGGGCGGTGCCACGATCTGGTTTCACAACGCGACCTTCATCAAATGGAAGCCCACCGGCCTGTACTGGGCGATGGCTGTGGCGTTCTGGGCCGCGCAGGCGTTCTGGGGCAAGAACCTGATCAAGGCGATGCTGGGCGCCGAGTTGGTACTGCCCGACTTTGTCTGGAAGACGCTGAACCGCGCCTGGGTGCTGTTCTTTGCGGCCCTCGGGGTGCTCAATATCTATGTGGCCTACAACTTTTCCACCTCGGCCTGGGCCAATTTCAAGGCCTTCGGCACCACCGGTTTGATTCTTGTGTTCACGCTGGCGCAAGCCATTTACCTGAGCCGGCATCTGCCCGAAACCAAGCCCGAAGACAAAGAAGGAGTCGACAAACCATGAGCACACCCAAAGCCAGCTTGGCGGACATGCAGGCACGCCTGCGCGCCGGCCTGGAGCCCAGCGTCTTGAATCTGCAAGACGATAGTCATCAACATGCCGGCCACGCGGGCGCAAAGGAAGGCGGCCACTACAGCCTGACCATCGTCAGCGCCCGCTTCAAGGGCTTGGGGTCGGTGGCCCGCCATCGGCTCGTATATCATTGCTTGGCAGAGTTGATGCAGCAGGGCATCCATGCGCTGGCCATCGATGCTCGCGCGCCGGATGAGGTTTGAATCAAGCTGTCAGTTTTACTTACCCAAGACTGCGCCCCTCACGGCGCAATTTTTTTAGCCTAAGTGATCACCGCCCCATGAAGAAAAATTTATTGGCCGCTGTGGCCCTGTCCGCTGCCCTGTTGCCGCTGGCCGCCAGCGCTCAGAACATCGCCCTCGTCAATGGCAAGCCGGTGCCCAAGGCCCGCGCCGAGCTGCTGCTCGCCCAAGTCACCAAGACCGGCCAGCAGCAACGCACGCCCGAACTGGAGACGCAGGTCAAGGACGAAGTCGTGCTGCGCGAGATCTTCATCCAGGAAGCCGAAAAGCGCGGCGTGCCCGCCAGCGCCGACTACAAGGCGCAGATGGAATTGGCCCGTCAGAGCATCCTGATCCGCGAACTGTTTGCCGATTACGCCAAGAAGAACCCCGTCTCGGACGCCGAAGCGCAAGCCGAATACGACAAGTTCAAGGCGCAGAACAGCGGCAAGGAATATCGCGCGCGCCACATCCTGGTTGAGAAAGAAGACGAGGCCAAGGCCTTGATCGCCCAGATCAAGGCCGGTGCTAAGTTCGAAGAATTGGCCACCAAGAACTCCAAGGACCCCGGCTCGGCCGCCAATGGTGGCGATCTGGACTGGGCCAATGGCAACAGCTATGTGAAGGAATTCACCGAGGCCTTGGCGCTGCTGCAAAAGGGTGAGATGACGCCAACGCCGGTCAAGTCGCAGTTTGGCTTTCACATCATCAAGTTGGAAGACAGCCGCGAAGCGCAGTTCCCGGCCTTCGACGACGTCAAGCCGCAAATCGTCAAACGCTTGGAGCAGCAAAAGCTGGGCGTCTATCAGCAAGAGCTGAAGAACAAGGCCAAGACCGACTACAAGTTCGCCAACGCCCCACAAGGCGCAGCGCCGAACTGATTCAGCGCTCGTTAGCCAGAACCCGCAACGCCGAGCTCGGCGGCGCGGGTTTTTTTTCAACAACGCAAGGACGCTTGTGCCCGCTTCCCGTTTCGCTCGCCGCATCCTGCCTCACCCCGACACGCTGTCGCAGACGCGGGGACTGAAGTGGTTAGGCCACTATCTGGCACCTCGGCCCTGGCTGTGGGTGGCGCACCGCCGGCGGGTCGCGCTGGGCGTGGCCGTGGGCTTGGCGGCCGGCGTGATCCCTTTGCCGACGCAGATGCCCATTGCCGCCGTGCTGGCCGTGCTTTGCCGCGCCAATGTCGCCGCCGCCATCGCTGCCACTTGGCTGACCAACCCCTTCACCCTGGTGCCGATCTGGAGCTTGGCCCTGGTGCTGGGCCGCCTGGTGTCGGGCGAGCATGGGCCGATCGCCACGCCGGCGATGCTGGCCATAGCTTGGAGCCAGCCGGCAAGTTGGTGGCCGTCCTTTTTGGCGGGCGTGCAGTCGCTGGGCAAGCCGCTGCTGATCGGCCTGCCGCTGGCCGGTTTGCTGCTGGGCGCAATGGCCTATTTGCTCGTCTATTTTGGCTGGTGGGCCGTCATCAAGGGCGAGCGCTGGCGACGCCTGCGCGCCCGTAGACGCTAAACCAAGGCACCCGCCTCGATACGCAGCTGACGCTGGCAGCGCTGCGCAATCGCGGGGTCATGCGTCACCAGCACCAAGGTCGTGCCGGCCTCGCGGTTGAGCTCGAACATCAACTCCATCACGGCCGCGCCGGTGGCGAAGTCCAGGCTGCCGGTGGGCTCATCGGCCAACAGCAAGGCCGGCCGCATCACAAAGGCCCGCGCCAGCGCCACGCGCTGCTGTTCGCCGCCCGACAGCACGCGCGGGTAATGGTTTAGCCGCTGTGACAGGCCGACCCGGCCCAACATATGCGTCGCCATCGCCCGGGCATCGCGGTCACCGCGCAACTCCAGCGGCAGCATCACGTTCTCCAGCGCATTCAGGTTGGGCAGCAGCTGAAAGCTCTGGAACACAAAACCCAGCTCGGCACCGCGCACCGCCGCTCTTTGATCCTCGTTCAACACGAACAAATCCTGGCCGCGCAAGCGCACCGTGCCGCTGCTGGGCGTATCCAGCCCGGCCAGGATCGCCAGCAAGGTGCTCTTGCCCGAACCCGATGCGCCGACGATGGCGACCGACTCCTGGGTGCTCAGCGTGAACGAGATGTCATGCAGAATGGTCAGCTCGCCGGAGGCGTCTTGCACGCGTTTGCTGACCCGGTCGACTTCAACAATATTGACGGACATTGATCGGAGATTCCCTAGTGATGACATCGAGACGGCGTGATTGCTGCGCGTACTTTAGCGCCTTGAGCTTGGCCTGGGCTGCACCGGGCTTTGCCGAGGCCGCGGCCACCAAACCAGCGCCGCTGGTGCTGGTGGTCGGCGACAGCCTTTCGGCCGAATATGGGCTGGCGCGCGGCCAAGGCTGGGTGGCCTTGCTGGAGCAGCGCCTCAAAGAGAAGCAGCTGCCGCAGCAAGTCTTGAACGCCAGCATCAGCGGCGACACCACCGCCGGCGGGCGGGCACGCTTGGGCGCGCTGTTGCAGCAGCACAAACCCAAGGTGGTCATCATCGAGTTGGGCGGCAACGACGCGCTGCGGGGCCTGCCGCTGGCCTCAAGCCATGAGAACCTGACGGCCATGACACGCGCAGCCAAAGCGGCCGGTGCACGCGTGTTGCTGCTGGGCATGCAGGTGCCGCCGAACTACGGCGCCAGCTATGGGCGCGAATTCGCCGGTTTGTTCGAGCGCGTGGCCAAGGCGGAGAAGGTCGCCTTGGTACCCTTTTTGCTCAAGGGCGTGGCGGACCGGCCGGATGCGCTGGACTGGTTTCAGCCCGACCGCATCCACCCGCAGGCCAAGGCACACCCGGTCATGCTGGAGCTGGTCTGGCCGAATTTGCGGCCGCTGCTCTGATCAGCGCTCGGCTTCATCGTTCAGCTTCGCCCCGGCGGCGCTCGCCGTTAGCCTTTTGGCCATCCTCGGCGCGGTTGCGGCGCGGGCCGGCGTCGTCCTGACGCTGCTGTGGCTGCTGCGGGCGTGGCGCTTCGACCTGAGGACGGACGGCTTGCACGACGGGCGCTTGGGCCTGCGGCTGCTGCACTTGCGGTTCCGCCGGACGCTGACGCTCGATTTGACGCTCAACGGGCCGATCAACCTGACGCTCGAAGCCCGGTGGGCGGCCCGGCCCCTGGCGCTCGCGCATCTGCTCCATCGCGCGATCGGCGGCCTGGCGGACCTGGGACTGCTGCTGCTGTTGTTGTTGTTGTGCTTGCTGCTGTTGTGCTTGCTGCTGTTGTGCTTGTTGCTGCTGCGCCTGGAACATCTCATTGCGTTGCGGCTCGGGGCGCTCACGCCGCTGCTGCTGCACCTGCTGAGGCGCTTGCACCTCGCTGCGAACTTCCGGCGCCGGCCGACTGAGTGGCGCTGGGCCGTTGGTATCACTCAGCTGTTGCTGCTGTTGCCGATCGCGGTCACGCTCGCGCCGCCCCAGGTTCT
The DNA here is from genome assembly GCF_031397715.1 of Roseateles sp. Taxonomy (GTDB): domain Bacteria; phylum Pseudomonadota; class Gammaproteobacteria; order Burkholderiales; family Burkholderiaceae_C; genus Paucibacter_A. Next base: position 7,113 of record NZ_JANNMI010000489.1, on the reverse strand, counting down.
CGCTGCGCCATGGCATATCGGGCGGTGCGCGTTTGACTTGCGCGTCGACGGCTGCGCGGGCCGGCAAAACCGTCGCCAACTCATTGCGTGCCGGCGCGCTTGGCAGCGGCCGGACCGGCCCGACTTCGTTCGCCGGCAAGGCCCGCACCGCCGCGCCCTGGCCCGGCAGATAGCTGACCGCACCGGCCACATCGCGGTTGCTGCGGTGCGGCCGCTTGACCGTGACCGGATCGGGGTCGATATTGATCCGGTGCTTGTGCGCGGGGCTGTGCCGATACGACGGCACATAGACCTCACGGGGCCCGAGCGGATACCAGCCGTAATGCGGGCGATTGCCGTAGCCGTAGCCACCCCCACCGCCGACCCAACCCACCAGCGCCGGCGAGTAGACCGGCCGCGCCACATAGCGGCCCGGCGCCCAGCCCCAACGGCCGCCATAGGAAACCCAGCGGCCATAGTGGAACGGCGCATAACCCCACGGCGCATCATCGACCCAGGTCCAACCCCAATGGCCAGACCAAGCCCAGCGGCCATAGCGGTACGGCGCCCAGTCCACCGCCACCGTGGTCGGGATCCAGATATTGCCGTAGTCGCTTGATGACTCCCAGCGGCCATGGCGGTCCAGCTCATCGGCGCCTGTCATCTCGGGTGACACATAGCGCTGGCTGACGCCGGACGCAAAGCGGTCGCCTTCGGCCCGGCTTTGCGCCAGCAGCCACTCGCCAAAACCGTCGTTGTTCAGCCGCTGACGCTCGGTGCGCGGGCCGCCGGCCCACCAGAACTCGCCCTGCTCGCCGTCTTGCAGCCAGACCGGCTGCTTGGCCTCGCCGCGTTCGAACTCAAAGCGCACGCGGCCCTCGAAGTTGTAGGCGCGGCTGCCACGATCCAGTTGCTCGACCCGGAACAGCCCCTGCTGCTCGGCGTAGAAGCGGCCCTCACGGGTCTGCACCTTGTATTCGCTGACGGCCTCTTGCGAGCGCAGGCGCAGGCCCAAATCACCGTTGGCCAGCAGCAGCAAGACGCGGCCCTCGTCGAGTTGGCTGAATTCCAAGTCGCTGCGCTCATCCAACCACAAGCTGGTCGAGCCGACACTGAGACTGACGCGGGCGCGTTCATCGGTGCGCAGGCGGTCGCCCTCGGCAATGGTCTGGTTGCGCGTCACGCGGACCCAGTCCTTGCTGTCGGCGTCAAACAGCCAAGCATCGCCGATCACCTCGGAGATGCGGCCGGCACGCGCCGGCGGGTCACTGTCGGCAGCCTGGGCGGCCAGGCCGACCAGTATCAGCGCAGGGATGACAAATCGTTTCAATGCGGCGGCAAGCATGGGGTGCTCCTGTTACCGAGGCTCAACGCTCGAAGCACCCTCTCAGCCGACCGCCTTTACAAACTATTTCAATCGTCGGCGTTCGGGTCCATGTCGGGGAACAGCACCGAGGTGAAACCAAAGCGGCTGAAATCCTTGATCCGTGACGGGTAAAGCACGCCGATCAAGTGATCGCACTCATGCTGAACAACGCGCGCGTGAAAGCCCTCGGCCTCGCGCTCGATCGGCTGCCCGTCGGCGTCAAAGCCGCTGTAGCGCAAGCGCTCAAACCGCTCGACCACACCGCGCAGGCCGGGCACCGACAGGCAGCCCTCATAACCCTCCACCATTTCGCTCGACAGCGGCGTGATAACCGGGTTGATCAAGACGGTGGGCGGCACCGGCGGCGCGTCCGGGTAGCGCTCGTTACTTTGAAAACCAAAGATCACCAGTTGCAGATCGACGCCGATCTGCGGCGCGGCAAGGCCGGCGCCATTGGCGGCCTTCATGGTCTCGAACATATCGGCGATCAACGCCTTCAGTTCAGGCGTGCCGAACTCGGTCACCGGCTTGGCCACGCGCAGCAAGCGCGGGTCACCCATCTTCAAAATCTCATGCACGGCCATTGCGTTCGTCCCCTGCGTTATCGTGGGCACATTCTAAGGAGACGCTTGTGCACGCTGATTTCATCGAACCGCTCGGCCACGGCATTTATGCCATCGACACCGGCTTTCAACGCCCGCGCTTCGACGCCGCCTATCTGCTGGTCGAGAACGGCCGCGCCGCCTTCATCGACACCGGCACCAACCATGCGGTGCCGCGCCTGCTGGCGGCGCTGGAGCTTGTAGGTTTGACGCCTGCGGCGGTCGATTGGGTAATCCCAACGCACGTGCATCTGGACCATGCCGGCGGCGTCGGCCTGCTGATGCAGTCGCTGCCGCAGGCGATGGTGCTGGTGCACCCGCGCGGCCTGCGCCATATGGTCGACCCGAGCGCCTTGTTCAAGGGCGCGCTGGCGGTCTACGGCCCAGAGGAAATGCAGCGCTCTTACGGCCAACTGCAGCCGGTGCCGGCCGAGCGGGTGCAGGCCAGCTTTGACGAGCAAACGATAGCGGTGGGCGGCCGACCTCTTTTGCTGATCGACACCCCCGGCCATGCCCGCCACCACCATTGCATCTGGGACGCGCGCAGCCGGGGCTGGTTCACCGGCGACACCTTCGGGCTGAGCTACCGGGAGTTCGACACGGCCGCTGGCGGCGAGTGGCTGATGCCCACCAGCACGCCGGTGCAATTCGACCCGCAAGCGCTGCGCGCTTCGGTACAGCGGCTGATGAGGTTCGAGCCGCAGGCCATGTATCTGACGCATTACAGCCGCATCGGCTTTGTCAATCACGATTTGCCGCGTCTGGCCGAACTGCTGCTAGCGCAGGTGGACGAGATGGAAGCGTTGGCGCTCCGACTGCGCGACGCGCCGGACCGGCATCAGCAACTGAAGGCCGGCTTGCGGGAGCAGTATTTGCGCCGCCTGCAGGCGCATGGCTGCCAATTGGTGCCAGAACAGCAAGCCGCGCTGCTGGGCATGGACATCGAGCTGAATGCGCAGGGGCTGGCGGTGTGGCTGGACAAGACCCAACCGGCCTAAAACTTCATTCAGCCAGAATGCAGGGGATGAAAGGGATGGAAGCCAATGCCTGAGGCTTCAAGCCTTGTAGTAGCCGCGGTACCAAGCCACAAACTTCGCCACCCCGTCGGGTACCGGCATGGCCGGGCGGAAGTCGGTCCAGGCGGCGAGTTCTTCCACATCGGCGTGCGTGGCCGGCACATCGCCGTCCTGCAGCGGCATGAAGTTCTTCTGTGCCTCCTTGCCGACCGCCTTTTCAATCGCCTCAATGAATTCCATCAGCTGGATCGGCGCATGGTTGCCGATATTGAAGATGCGGTAGGGCGCGTTCGAATGCGCCGGGTCGCTCTTCATGGCGTCATAGCCCGCCTGCGGCGTGGCCACCCGGTCCAGCACGCGCACCACGCCTTCGGCGATATCGTCCACATAGGTGAAGTCGCGCACCATCTGACCGTGGTTGAAGACGTTGATGGGCTTGCCTTCGATGATGGCCTTGGTGAACAAGAACAGCGCCATGTCCGGCCGGCCCCAAGGCCCATAGACGGTGAAGAAGCGCAAGCCCGTGGTCGGCAGGCGGAACAGATGGCTGTAGGTATGCGCCATCAGCTCATTGGCCTTCTTGGTCGCCGCGTACAGGCTGACCGGGTGATCGACGCTGTGATGCTCGGAGAACGGCATCAGCGTGTTGCCGCCATAAACGCTGGAGCTTGAGGCATAGGCCAGATGCGCGACCTGGTTGTGCCGGCAGCCTTCCAGGATATTGGTGAAGCCGACGATATTGCTTTCGATGTAAGCGTGCGGGTTCTCGATCGAATAGCGCACGCCGGCCTGTGCGGCCAGATGCACCACGCGGTCAAACTTCTCGGTCGCGAACAGCGCCGCGATGCCGTCCTTGTCGGCCACGTCCATCTTGACGAAGCTGAAACCCTTCAGCGGCGTCAGGCGCGCCAAGCGGTCGAGCTTGAGCTGGGGGTCGTAATAGTCATTCAGGTTGTCCAGGCCGACCACTTGGTCGCCGCGCGCCAACAGCAGTTGGCTGACATGCATGCCGATAAAGCCGGCCGCGCCGGTGACGAGTACTTTCACGGATGCATTCTCCTGGGTGTTTCCTGAGGTTTATGGGCATGAAACCCAAAGCGCCCGGCATTCTCGCTCAAGCGGGCCAGCGCGCCGGCATGTACACCAGCCGGAGCGGCATTGTTCACGCTTGTGGCCTACTCGGCAGCAGCGCTCAAATCCGGCAAATCGGCCCCGGATACTGGCTGACGCTGGCATCCGCCGTCAGCAAGGTGATGCCCTCAACAGTCGCTTGAGCCACCAGCATTCGGTCGAAGGGATCCTTGTGAATCGGCGGCAAGCTGTCGATAGCCACCGCGTGTTCGCTGCTGATGGGCAACTCGCTATAGCCCGCATCCGCCAAACCCCGGCGCAGCACACGCGCGTCGACCCGAAAGTCGCTGCGCCCCAATCCGCGTTTGATCGCGATTTCCCACAGGCTTGCCGCGCTGAAAAACAACTCATTCTCTGGAGCCTCCAGCAGCGAACGCGCCAATTCGGGCAAGCGCTCTGGTTGGCCTGCCGCCCACAGCAACACATGGGTATCCAACAAGAGCTTCACGGCAGATTACCTCCGCCAAACAACTGCTCGATCTCAGCAGCACCCAAGCTGTCAAAGTCGGCCGGCACCTCGATTTGTCCGGCCAGAAAACCCAAGCGTTTTGGCGGGCTACGCTCAAGCGAAGCCAAAGCCACCACTTTCACCAGCGGTTTGCCGGCCTTGGCGATGATGAAAGGCTCGCCTTGCACCGCCTGCTCAATCAGCTTGGACAACTGCGTTTTCGCTTCATGAATATTGACGGTTTGCATGGTCGCTCCGAGATGAACTAAGTCCGGTTAGTTTAACAGCCGAGCGCGCTCAACCGCCGTGACGCGCATCAGAAGCCTTGCCATTGCTTGGGTACTGGACTAGGAGCGTGGGCGGCAGGAGAGCCGGCGGCTGCGAAGCACCCAAGCAAAGAAGCGACTTAATCGCCCCCTAAAATGCGCCACCCAAGCAGTAACCATCCGCGAGAACCCACCCATGACCAAGCCTTGCATTCACCTGATCGCCGGCGCGCGCCCCAATTTCATGAAAATCGCACCGATCGTGCGGGCGCTGCAGGCCGACGGCCGCTTGGCCTGGAAGATCATCCACACCGGTCAGCACTACGACCGCGACATGAATGAGGTGTTTTTTGAAGAACTCGGCATCCCCGCCCCCGACGTGCGCCTGGGCTGCGGCGGCGGCACCCATGCCGAGCAAACCGGCAAGATCATGGTCGCCTACGAGGCCTTGATCGCCACTGACAAACCCGCCGCCTGCCTGGTGGTAGGCGACGTCAACTCCACCGCCGCCTGCTCCATCGTCGCCAAAAAGGCCGGCGTGCCCGTGGCGCACGTGGAGGCCGGCCTGCGCAGCGGCGACATGAGCATGCCCGAGGAAATCAACCGCCTGGTCACCGACGCCATCACCGACTGGTTCTTCGTCACCGAGCCCAGCGCCACCGAACACCTCAAACGCGAAGGCCACGACATGAGCGTGGTCTATGACGTCGGCCATGTGATGGCTGACAACGTGCTGTTCCAAGCCCACAAGCTGCAAACCACCGACACGGCCGGCTTCGAGACCGACGCCTTCAAGCGCCAGCACGCCCGCTACGGCGTTGTCACCCTGCACCGCCCCAGCAATGTCGACAGTGCAGAAGCCTTGGAGCGCATCGCCAGCGTGCTGCGCGCCGTCTCACCCGAGTTGCCGCTGGTCTTCCCGGTGCACCCGCGCACCCGCGCCAATATCGAGAAGTTCGGCGTCGATCTGGGTGCCAATGTCACCCTGATGGGCCCGCAGGCGTACATGTCCTTCTTGCACCTGTGGAAAGACGCCGTCGTCGTGTTGACCGACAGCGGCGGCCTGCAGGAAGAAACGACCGCGCTGGGTGTCGCCTGCATCACCATGCGCGAGAACACCGAGCGGCCGATCACCGTCGATGAAGGCAGCAATGTGCTGGCCGGCACCGACCCGGCCGTCATCATCCCGCTGGCGCTGGACACGATCAAAAACGGCGGCAAAAAAGGCCGCCGCCCGGCGCTGTGGGACGGCAAGTCGGCCGAGCGGATTGTGGCGATCTTGGCGGAGAAGCTGGGCGCTTGAGGTCGAAACCTGACCTGGTTCACTTCTTGAACCTCGCCACGTAAAGCCTGGCTTCATTCGAGATGATTTCAGGTGAGCGGCCCGCATAGCCAACGGGTCGACATACGCGTCGCTGGGCACCAGTGACTGCCATCCCCTTCCATCCCCTTCATCCTGGCTCAATGTATTTTTTGCCGGGATGCAGGGGATAAACAGGATCAATGAAGACAGAAGACTGTGACTTCAAGGCCGGGCGACCAAGCAAGCAAGCGCCAGCAGTTCTTGGCCGCAAATTAAATGAACCTGACCCCAATTAATGCCTGACCCCAATTAATGGCGGCCCCATTCAATGCCGGTTTGGGCACCTCAACTCAATAGTGATAGCGGAGCTGCGCAATCAGCAGCGCATCGCCTTCGACCTTGTAGACCACGCGATGTTCATCCGTGATGCGGCGCGACCAAAATCCCGCGAGCGCATGTTTTAGCGGCTCGGGCTTACCGACACCACTAAATGGGTCACGCCGTATTTCTTGAATCAACTTGTGAATGCGCTCGACCATTTTTCGATCTTGCCTTTGCCAATAGAGATAGTCTTCCCAGGCTTCATCGGCAAAGATCAAATTCACTGGCTAAGTTCTCGCTCAACGCCCTTGCCTGCGCCCAACTGGGCCACCGCCGACATCAAGCGTTTGGCATTCGTTGGGTTGCGCAATAGGTATGCCGTCTCTTGCAGGGCTTGAAAGTCCTCCAATGAAAGCATCACCACAGACTGGTCGCCGTTCCTCGTGATGATGAGCGCTTCATGATCATTGCAAACCCGGTCCATGGTGCTGGCCAGGTTGGCGCGCGCTGTTGAGTAGGTAATGGCATCCATTTCGGAGCTCCTTATTTGTACGTTTTATTGTACAAATTCAGTGATGCCTTGTCTATCGCGCGCGGCGAGTTAGTCCTCATCCTATGCATCCCCTCCATCCAGGCCAAAAAAAATGAATCGAGCCAGCAGGACGACGATGCAAGGGATGA
>NZ_JANNMI010000095.1:0-6041 GCF_031397715.1 Roseateles sp. | reverse complement strand
GCGGCGAAAAGCGCCGCCTCGTTGACCAGGTTGGCCAGATCGGCACCCGAGAACCCCGGCGTGCCACGCGCCAGAATGTCGGCCCGGATATCCTGGCCGATCGGCACCTTGCGCATGTGCACGTTCAGGATCTGCTCGCGGCCGCGCACGTCGGGCAGCGTGACGTAGACCTGGCGGTCGAAGCGGCCCGGGCGCAGCAGCGCCGGGTCGAGGATGTCGGGCCGATTGGTCGCGGCCATCACGATCACGCCGACGTTGGTCTCGTAACCGGCCATCTCGACCAGCATCTGGTTCAGGGTCTGCTCACGCTCGTCATTGCCGCCGCCAACACCGGCGCCGCGGTGACGACCCACCGCATCAATTTCGTCAATAAAAATGATGCAAGGCGAGCTTTTCTTGGCCTGCTCGAACATGTCGCGCACACGGGCCGCGCCGACACCGACGAACATTTCGACAAAATCCGAACCCGAAATCGCGAAAAATGGCACCTTGGCTTCGCCGGCTATCGCCTTGGCGAGCAAGGTCTTGCCGGTTCCCGGAGGGCCAACCAAAAGCACACCGCGCGGAATGCGGCCACCCAGTTTTTGGAACTTGGAGGGATCCTTCAGGAAGTCGACCAACTCCTTGACCTCTTCCTTGGCCTCATCGCAGCCCGCCACATCAGCGAACGTGGTGGTGTTCTGCGCCTCGTCCAGTAAGCGAGCTTTGGACTTGCCGAAACTGAACGCGCCGCCCTTGCCGCCGCCCTGCATCTGGCGCATGAAATAGACCCAGACACCGATCAACAACAACATCGGGCCCCAACTGATCAGCATGCTGATCAAGAAGGACGGCTCTTCACGCGGCTTGACGTCAAACTTGACGCCGTTATTGCGCAGGTCGCCAATCAAACCGCGGTCCAGATAGGTGGCGGCCACGCGCAGCTTCTTGCCGTCGGTGGTTTCGGCCAGGATGTCGGTCCCGGCACCGCCTTCTTGCAGCGTCACTTGCTTGATCCGGTGTGCCTGGATTTCATCCAGGAATTCTGAGTAGCCAATTTGGCCACCTTGAGCTGCACCGCGGTCGAATTGCTTGAAAACGGTGAACAGCACCAGTGCGATCACTACCCAAACAGCTACTTTCGAGAACCACTGATTGTTCACCGAGACTCCTTAATTCACTCAAACTTGGCCACAAACGTGGCCGATGGTGCCCATATGGGGTTGATTCTATTGCAGTCAAGGGGCCTCGCCGTTTTGGCAACCCCTAGTGAATGCCGGGGATTAACGCTTTGGCTGCTTCAGTCCAATGCCGATCAGAAAGGTCTCGGTGGACCTGTCTTTGGACGCCTTGGGCTTGATCGGCTTGACCTTCTTGAAGGTCGCCTTGAACAACTCAACCAGCTGCGTATAGCCGCTGCCATGGAAAACCTTGGCCACCAAGGCGCCCTCGGGCTTCAGATGCTGCTGGGCAAAATCAACCGCCAACTCGACCAGACCCGCCACGCGGGCGGCGTCCGAGCTTTCGATGCCGGACAGATTGGGCGCCATATCGGACACCACCAAGTCCACCGCTCGCCCAGCTAACGCGGCCTCCAACAAGTCGAGCACCTCAGGCTCTTGAAAGTCACCCTGGATGAATTGCACGCCTTCGATCGGCTCGCACTCAACCAGATCCAGAGAGATGATGGTGCCATTGAGCTTGCCGACGGCAGCGCCGCCGATGCCGGCCTCCTTGGGTGCAAAGCAGCGCCGCAAATACTGGCTCCAGGCTCCGGGCGACGCGCCCAAATCGACGACCACTTGGCCGGGTCGAACCAGCTTCAAGGTCTCGTCAATTTCCTTCAGCTTGTAGGCGGCGCGGGCGCGAAAACCGTCCCGGTGAGCCATCTTGACGTAGGGATCGTTGATGTGCTCATGCAACCACGTTTTATTAAGTTTTTTGCTTTTAGTCTTGATCTTCATGTTGCACGGATAATACGCGTATGCCTGCGATTCAATTGACTCCTGCCCAGCGCAAGGAAAAACGCTCCGACGCCCATCATCTTGACCCTGTGGTCATGATAGGCGCGGATGGACTCACCCCTGCCGTCGTCAAAGAGACCGACGCCGCCTTGAATGCCCACGGGCTGATCAAGGTGCGCATATTCTCGGACGATCGCGCTAACCGCGAGAGCATTTTCGCCTCCCTTTGCGGGGAACTGAATGCTGCGCCGATTCAGCACATCGGCAAATTGCTGGTGCTGTGGCGCCCGCTGCCGGATCTGGAAGAGGCCGAACGTGCCGACGGCAAAGCCGGTCCCCGCGTGGTCAAGATTGTGAAATTTTCCAAGAGCGGCAACCACCGACCCCAGGTCAAGAAGTTGCGCGTGCTTGGTAACGAACGGGTCGCCCAAGGTGGCGAGATCAAGCGCGCCAAACGCCGCCTGACCAGCGTCAAAAAGAACGCCCAGGATCAGTAATTAAACCTGTTTGAGTTCAGACCTTGCTATGACTGCTGGTGCGCCAAGCCAAAGCCAGCACCGCCAAGGTTTTCAAACCAAAAAATGTGAAAGAAAAAGCGTGCAGGGCCGGGAAACTCCATGGCCCCTGCCCCGCTTTGGCTGCAGCCATCATCGGCTGCAGCGCGTAGTAGCCTGCCACCGTGCAAAACAGGGCAACAGCCGGCAGGAAGAACTCGGCCGACAGATTCTTCGAATCCGTGTCTCGCGCCAAGCGCCGCTCGATCAAAATCAATAGCAAGCCAGCGCCCAGCGCAACTTGCGCCTCCAACTCAAAAAGCCGGCCCACCACAGCACCCGCTTGAGCCCGCTCCAACACTGCAAAAGCCGCCGGTGCGGCGACCAGCGCGATGCAAAGCAAAAAGCCGCCCCATATGGCGGCCAATACGGCACGGGATCTGGCCAACACCTGTTGCTTAAACGTAACGGACTTTGACCACTTCGTAATTCTTGATGCCGCCCGGCGCCTGCACGCTGGCCACATCGCCCTCCTCTTTGCCGATCAGGGCTCGCGCAATTGGCGAGCTGATCGACACCTTGCCTAGCTTCAGGTCGGCCTCGTCGTCGCCGACGATTTGGTAGGTGACCTTGGCGCCGCTGGATTCTTCTTCCAGATCGACGGTGGTGCCAAACACGATGCGCCCGCCTGCATCGACCTCAGCCGGGTTGATGATCAAGGCGGCCGCCAACTTGCCCTCGATGTCGAGAATGCGGCCCTCGATAAAACCCTGCTTGTCCTTGGCCGCCTCGTACTCGGCGTTTTCGGACAAGTCGCCTTGCGCGCGCGCCTCAGAGATGGCCGCAATCACGGCATGACGCTCGACACCTTTGAGGCGATAGAGTTCTTCCTTGAGCTTTTCAGCGCCGTAGGTGGTGAGTGGAATAGTGGCCATGATTTTTCGATACGCTTGAAAGACAAAATGAAACCGCCGCTGCGGCTCAGGGGTTCCCGAGCTGCTGCGGCGGATTTCGATGGGACAGAGTTTAATTCAGTTCGGCGTGTAACTCTTGCAGGGATTGCACCAGCAAGCCGTCCTGATGTTTCATGCCCTCGACCGCCGCCTCGCAGCCCGCCATTGTCGTGTAATAGGTCACGCGAGCGGCCAAGGCGGCCTGGCGGATATAGCGGCTGTCGGCAATCGCGGTGCGGGTTTCGTCCACCGTCGTGAAGACCAGCTGGATCTCACCACCCTTGACCATGTCAACGATGTGCGGCCGGCCGTCCTTGATCTTGTTGACGACGCGAACCGGTACACCGATCTCGGCGATCGCCGCTGCCGTGCCCTTGGTGGCCACGACACCGAAGCCCAGTTCATGCAGATCGCGGGCGACCACCAAAGCGCGCGCCTTATCGCCGTTCTTCACGGTGATCAAGACATTGCCCTGGCGCGGCAAGCGCGAGCCGGCGCCCAGCTGGCTCTTCAGCATCGCTTCGCCGAAGGTGCGCGCAACACCCATGACCTCGCCGGTCGAGCGCATTTCCGGGCTCAGGATCGGATCAACGCCGGGGAACTTATTGAAGGGGAAGACCGCTTCCTTGACGCTGAAATATGGCGGTATGACCTCGGCTGGCACCCGGCCATTGCGGTCTTTCTGATCCTTCAGCTTTTGCCCGGCCATACAGCGCGCGGCAATCTTGGCCAGCTGCTGGCCGGTCGCCTTAGACACGAAGGGCACGGTGCGCGAGGCACGCGGGTTGACTTCCAGCACATAGACCGTCGCACCCTCCAGGCCGCCGGTGACGTCGCCCTGAATCGCGAACTGCACATTCATCAGGCCGACCACATTCAAGCCGCGCGCCATCGCCGCCGTCTGCTTGCGCAACTCGTCTTGCAAGGCTTTGGACAAGGTGTAAGGTGGCAAAGAACAAGCAGAGTCGCCGGAATGAATGCCGGCCGCCTCAACATGCTCCATGATGCCGCCAATCATCACGTCGACACCGTCGCTGATGCAGTCCACATCGACTTCCAGCGCATCTTCAAGGAACCGATCCAGCAAGACCGGTGACTTCTCGGACACCCGCACCGCTTCGCGCATATAGCGCTGCAAGTCCTTGTCGCCATGGACGATTTCCATTGCCCGGCCGCCCAGCACATAACTCGGCCGTACGACCAGCGGGTAGCCAATTTCCTGCGCCAACACCAGCGCTGCCTCTTCGGTACGCGCGGTGCGGTTCGGCGGCTGCTTCAGCCCCAGCTCATGCAAGAGCTTCTGGAAGCGCTCGCGGTCCTCGGCGATGTCGATGCTCTCGGGCGTGGTGCCGATGATGGGCACGCCATTGGCTTCGAGATCAAGGGCCAGCTTCAGCGGCGTTTGGCCGCCGTACTGAACGATCACGCCGACCGGCTTTTCTTTTTCAACGATTTCAAGCACGTCTTCCAGGGTCACCGGCTCGAAGTACAAGCGGTCCGAGGTGTCGTAGTCGGTCGACACGGTCTCGGGATTGCAGTTGACCATGATGGTCTCGTAGCCGTCTTCGCGCAGCGCCATCGCTGCGTGCACGCAGCAATAGTCGAACTCAATGCCCTGGCCGATGCGATTCGGCCCGCCGCCCAAGACCATGATCTTCTTCTTGTTGGTCGGCTCGGCCTCGCACTCTTCTTCGTAGGTCGAATACAGATAGGCGGTCTCGGTGCCGAACTCGGCCGCGCAGGTATCCACCCGCTTGTAGACCGGACGCACGCCCTGAGCATGACGGGCGCGGCGCACATCGTGCTGATTGCTGGCCAAGAGCTTGCCCAGGCGTTTGTCGGAAAAGCCTTTTTTCTTCAGCAGGCGCAGCTCGTCTGTGCTCAAGGACTCCAAGGAACGGCCCGTCAAAGACAACTCGATTTTCACGAGCTGCTCAATCTGCGCCAGGAACCACGGATCGATGGCGGTTTCTTCGAACACTTCCTGCATGCTCATGCCGATGCGGAAAGCATCGGCCACGAACAAGATGCGCTCGGGACCGGGCTCGCCGATTTCCTGGATGATCTCTTCCCTATCGCTGCTGCGCTCGGTCAGGCCGTCGATGCCGGTCTCCAAGCCGCGCAAGGCCTTCTGAAAACTCTCCTGGAAGGTGCGGCCCATCGCCATCACCTCGCCGACCGACTTCATCTGCGTGGTCAAACGCGAGTCGGCCATCGGGAATTTCTCGAACGCGAAGCGCGGAATTTTGGTGACCACGTAATCGATGCTGGGCTCGAAGGCCGCTGGCGTGGCGCCGCCGGTGATGTCGTTGCGCAACTCGTCCAGCGTGTAGCCGACCGCCAGCTTGGCGGCGATCTTGGCGATCGGAAAACCGGTCGCCTTCGACGCCAGCGCGGACGAGCGCGACACGCGCGGATTCATCTCGATCACCAGCAGGCGGCCGTCATCCGGGCTGATCGCGAACTGCACATTCGAGCCGCCGCATTCAACGCCGATCTTGCGCAGCACCGCGATCGACGCGTCACGCATCAGCTGGTATTCCTTGTCCGTCAGCGTCTGCGCGGGCGCGACGGTGATCGAGTCGCCGGTGTGGACTCCCATCGGGTCCAGGTTCTCGATCGCGCAGATGATGATGCAGTTGTCCGCCTTG
>NZ_JANNMI010000435.1:0-14526 GCF_031397715.1 Roseateles sp. | reverse complement strand
CGCGTCAAGACCCGTTTGCTGGCCGATTGGTACAACGGCTTGGAGAGTTTTCTGAGCCGCGCCGACACGCTGGCCAAGCTGCAAACGCTGTGGGGCGACGCCAAGGTCGTCAACCAAATTCCGGGCTGGATCGAGGCCGTCACGTCCGCCGATGTGCAGCGTGTCGCCAAGACCTATCTGACCGTCGCCAACCGTTCAGTGATTGACCGCGTGCCGGTGGCGATGCTGACGCCTGATCCAGCCGCAACCCCTGCATCGGCCGCATCGACTGCCAAGCCTTGAAGGAGACCCACACCATGAAGCAAAACAAGATGATGCTGGCCGCCTTGCTGGCCTTGCCACTGACTGCGCTTGCCGCAGACGCCGTCAAGATGCCGGCCGCGCTGCCCAAATACGGCCAGGACAAACCCATCCAAGTGCCGCAAATAGCGAAGCAGACGCTCGCCAATGGGCTGGAGGTCTGGGTGCTGCCGCGCCAGGGCCTGCCCCGCGTTGACTATGTGCTGGCCCTGCGCGGCGCCGGCTTTGGCGCCGACGCGGCAGATGCGCCCGGCCGCGCCAAGCTGCTGGCCGGCCTCTTGAACGAAGGCACGGCCCAGCGTGATTCACGCGCCATCGCCGAAGCCGCCCAAGGCATGGGCGGCGGTGTGGGCGCAGCGCCCGCTAACGACGGAATAACGCTGACCGCCTATGCCTTGACCTCCCACGCCGAGGGCATGATGAAGCTGCTGGCCGAGGTGGCTCGCAGCCCCGCCTTCCCCGAGAAAGAAGTCACGCTCGCCAAGGCGAACGCTCAGCAAGCCTTGAGGGTGGCCAGCGCGCAGCCGGGCTTTCGCGCCAGCAAGGCGCTCAACCAGGCGATCTACGGCGACCACCCCTACGGCCGCAGTCAGGAGACGGCCGAGGCCATCGAAGCGACCACGGCCGAGATCTTGCGTGCCGAGCATGTGAAGCGCTTCCGGCCGGACCGCGCCTTGTTGGTCATCACCGGGCGAATCAGCGCCGCCGAGGGGCTGCAGCTGGCGCAGGCCGCTTTTGGCGACTGGGCCGCACAAGGCCCGGCGCCGGCCGAGATCGCCGCAGCGCCCTTGAGCGCCAAGCCGCAACACATCCTTTTGGAGCGCCCCGAGAGCGTGCAGTCCACCCTGCGCCTGGGCCGCCCCGGCGCGCCCGCCAACAGCGCCGACCAAGTGCCGCTGCGCCTGACCAGCACCATCCTGGGCGACGGCTTCTCCAGCCGCATCAACCAGAATCTGCGTGAGGAAAAGGGCTACACCTATGGCGCCAGCGCCGGCGCGCGCTCCTACCGCGTCGGCGGCGCCATTGCAGGCGGCGCCGATGTGCGCAATGAGGTGACCGGCGCCTCGTTGCAGGAGTTCATCAACGAGTACAAGCGCATCGGCGCGGAGTTGGTGCCGGCGGCCGAGCTGCAGATGAGCAAGCGCTATGTGGCCGGCAGCTATTTGCTGACTACCCAGCTACAGGGCGCGGTGGCGCAGACGCTGGCGAACAACTGGCTGGTTGGCCTGCCGGCCGAGTTCCTGGGGCAATATGTGCCGCTGATCCAGAAGGTCACGGCCGCGCAGGTGCGTGAAATCGGCAAAAAATATTTCGCACCCGAAGCGCAGACCCTGGTCGTGGTCGGTGACAAGGGCGCGATTGCCGAGCAGCTGAAGGCGTTTGGAAATTTTACGAGTTCCAGCCAGCGATAAGGTTCCTACCCCAGCGGCCGCACGCCGATCAGCGCCGCGTGGCCCCAAAACGCAAAGCCCGCCCAGGCCAGCGCGCCGATTAGCACGGTCAGCGCGGTCAACGCGGTGCCGCTGGGGCTGGCCGTCAGCGGCGCCGGCGGATGGGCACGGTCACGCTGGCGGGCGGCGCGAAAACTCAGCACCGCCCAGACCAGAAAGCTGCCGAATAGCAGCAGGTCGGCCAGGCTGTTATTGGACAGCAAATGCGCCAGGGCCCAGACCTTGACGCCCAGCACCATCGGGTGGCGCAGCTTGGCCTTGATCGCATTGCGCGGCACATAGGCAGCGACCAGCAAGACGAAGGCAATCAGCGTCAGCAGCGCGGCCAGATGGTTCATGCCCTTGGGCGTGACCCACAAAAACTGCGGGCTTTGCTGCGCTTGGCCATAGCCCCAGACGAGCAAACCAAAGCCGAGCAAAGACAGCGCCGTGTAGCCAAGTTTCCAGGCCTTCTCACCGCGTTGCTGAATCTGCGCGCTGCGCCAGTCATTGGCCACGATGCGCACCGAATGCACACCCAGAAACAACACCAGCCCCAAGATCAATTCAAGCATCAATAGTTCTCCACGCGACGACGTTGCCGCAGCTTCGCTTTGTACGCGATGAGGGATGCCAACATCAGGATATTGCTTAAACATATTTGCGAGCTGCGGCCAACCGGCACATTCGGTCGATGACCCCTTTGGCTTGGGCGACTGATGGCGGTTGTGTGGGGGTTGTGTGGTGGTTGTGTGGTGGTTATGCGCCGGTTGCGCTGCGGTTTCGGGCCAGAATGCGGGCCTCGAATAGCAGGAGCGTTGCTCGCATGAAGATGATTAATTTGGGCCGGTCGCAGATCGCTTGCGCGGCTTCGGCGTGGCTGCTTTGTGTGGCGAGCGCCATGGCGCAGACAGCGCCGGCCATCGCTCAAGCGACCCAGCCTGCGCCAGCCGCGCGCGGCGTGTTGGCGCCCAACGCCAATTTGCTGGTGCAGGGCATTCCTGCCGTGCCGCAGAGCTTGGCCGACAAGGTGGGCGGCTATAACGATTTCCGCGGCCATGGCTTTGTCGCCTGGCATCCGACCCGCCGCGAGATGTTGGTGACGCACCGCAAGGCCGGCGCCAATACCGCCCAGCTCTACCGCGTTGGCAAACCGATGGCCGCCTTGGAGCAGCTCACCGATGCGGCCGACCCCGTCAGCAATGCCAGTTACGAGCCCAGTGGCGGCCGCTACATCGTGTTTGCCCGCGCCACCGGCGGCGACGAGGTGGCCCAACTCTACCGCCTGGATTCCCGCTTGGATGGACAGGGCAAGGAGCCAGTGCTGCTGAGCAACCCGGACCAGCGCCATGCGATGGCAGGCTGGCTGCACAAGCGCAGTCAAATGCTGTTCACCTCGGTGCCGCTGGACCGCACGGCCGCGGGTGGCAGCCGCGCGCAGGTGCTGACCCAGCTGTGGTTGATGGACCCCGAGCAGCCGGCGCAAAAGCGCCAGATCGCCGAATTGCCGGGCGGCGGCTGGGGCGTCGGCGCGGTGTCTTGGGATGACAAGCAGCTGGCGCTGTCGGAGTATGTTTCGGCCAATGAGTCACGCATCTGGCTGATGGACCTGGCCACCGGCGCAAAGCGCCAGCTCTTGCCGGCCGCGGGCGAGCCCATGCGGGCCAGCCATTTCCCGGCTGTTTTCACGCGCGACAACCAGTCGCTGCTGCTGCTCAGCAACCGCTTTGGCCAGTTTGTCGAGCCGGCCCGGCTGACTTTGGCTAACGGCAAGCTTGAGCGTCTTGAGACCCAGATCCCCTGGGATGTCAGCGGCCTGACCCAGACCGAGGACGGCAAGCGCCTGGCCCTGCAATTCAATATCGATGGCCGGGATGAGCTGCGTTTTTATGACGCCCGCAGTTTCAAGCCACTGCCGGCGCCGCAAATGCCGCCGGGCAGCATCGGCAGCGCCAAGTACGACCGCACGCGCAATGAGCTGGCCTTCAGCGTCAACGGCGCGCAAGGGCCGAGCCAGCTCTTCAGCATGGATGCCAAAGGCGCGCTCCAGAACTGGACGCAAGCCTACACGCCGCCGGGCATCGACAGCCGCCAGTTCACCGAGCAACAGGTGGTGCGCTGGACCAGTTTTGACGGCCAGCATATTTCCGGCTTGCTGAGCCTGCCGCCGGCCAAGTTCAGCGGCAAGCGGCCGGTCGTCATCAGCATTCACGGCGGCCCCGAGGGGCAGGCGACGGTCGGCTTCCTGGGCCGCAACAACTACTATTTGCAGGAGCTGGGTGTCGCCTTCATCCAGCCCAATGTGCGCGGCTCGTCCGGCTTCGGCAAGACCTTCCTCGACCTGGACAACGGCTTCAAGCGCGAAGACTCGGTCAAGGACATTGGCGCGCTGCTGGACTGGATCGCGACGCAGCCGAATCTGGATGCGTCACGCGTGCTGGTCACCGGCGGCAGCTATGGCGGCTATATGACGCTGGCGGTGGCGACCAACTACCCCGAGCGCATCGTCGGCGCACTCGATGTGGTGGGCATTTCGCACTTTGTGACCTTCTTGAATAACACCGAGAGCTATCGGCGTGATCTGCGCCGGGTCGAGTATGGCGACGAGCGTGATCCGGCCATGAAGGCCTTTCTGGAACAGATCTCACCCTTGACCAAAAGCGCCAAGATCAAGGCACCCTTGTTTGTGGTGCAGGGCAAGAACGATCCGCGCGTGCCCTATACCGAGGCCGAGCAGATCGTGGCCAAGGTGCGTGAGCAAGGCACGCCGGTCTGGTATTTGCGCGCCGACAACGAAGGCCATGGTTTTGCCCGCAAGGAAAACCAGGACTATCTGTTCTACGCCACCATCATGTTCATGCAGCAGACGCTGTTGAAGTAACTGAAAAGGCCGCTGCCATCAGTTGGAGTTTTGAAGTATTTTCAGGTTTGTCAAAAATGCTTGAAATTCAATGCTAAAGTGCGGCCTCTTCTTAGCAAGACACCTTGCCCAGGTGGCGGAATTGGTAGACGCACTAGTTTCAGGTACTAGCGGGTAACTCCGTGGAGGTTCGAGTCCTCTCCTGGGCACCAAACAAGAAAGGCCAGCACGCAAGTGCTGGCCTTTTGCGTTTGGTGGTCAGGAAGCAAGGCCCCTGCGGGCCTTGCGTGGGGACGAGAATGGCGTCCGCATACTTGCGGCGCCGGGATCGCGGGACGTGACCGAGTCCTCTTGAAAAGGCCAGCACGCAAGTGCTGGCCTTTTTCACTGCTTGCTCAGCAAATGCTCAAACGCTGCCGCCGCCATCGGCCGGCCAAACAGAAAGCCTTGCGCGTAATCGCAGCCGGCGGCGATCAGCAACTCGCGCTGCTCAGAGGTCTCAACACCTTCGGCCACCACCTTCAGCCCCAGCGCATGCGCCATCGTGATGATGGCCTTGCACAGCGCCAAGTTTTTGGTATTGGTGTGCAAATTCTTGACGAAGCGCTGATCAATCTTCAGCAGGTCGATCGCGTATTTTTGCAAATAGGCGAGTGAAGAAAAGCCGGTGCCGAAGTCATCCAGCGAGACCTGGAAGCCGGCCGCGTGCAGCGCGGCCAGATGAGCTTCCACCTCGTTGTCGGCTTCCAGTAGCAAGCCCTCGGTAATCTCGATCGCGAGCGCATTGCCGGCCACACCGAGCTCTTGCATGACCTCGGCCCAGCTAGGGCTCGCCGGCGCACGGCCGGTTGCGTCGCGAAACTGCAGCGGCGATTTGTTGACGCTGATTTGAAAGCCCTCGTCAAACTGCGCGCGCCAGTACTTCACCTGCATCGCCGCTTGCCGAAACACCCACTCGCCAATCTCGATGATCAGGCCGCTGGTTTCGGCCAGCGGCACAAACACGCTCGGGCTGATCACGCCCTGGCGGGGGTGTGTCCAGCGCAGCAAGGCTTCCGCTTTGCGGACCTGCCCGGTTTGCAGGTCGACGATGGCCTGGTACTCGATAAAAAGTTGCCGTCCGGGCAAGGCGTCACGCAGGTCATTGCCGAGCCGCATGCGTGTCAGCGCGGCCTGCTGCAGTTCGGGTGTGAAGTAGCCCAGGCGGTTGCGCCCGGCGGCCTTGGCCGCATAGAGGGCCTGGTCGGCATGCTTGAACAAGGCCTCGATATGCCGTCCATCGCTGGGGTAGTGGCTCAAGCCGACGCTGGCCGAGACGAAGACCCGCTCGCCGCCCAACTCAAACGCCTTGGCCAAGCTGGCAATGATTTGCTGCCCGACGGCGCGCGCAAGTTGCTCGGACTGTGGCGCTTTGGCGAGCGGATGCAACAGCACGGTGAATTCATCGCCGCCCATGCGCGCCACCAAGTCGCCCGGGCGCAGGCAAGCACTGACCCGCGCGGCGGCCTCGATCAGCAAGGCATCGCCGACGTCATGGCCCAGCGTGTCGTTGACTTCCTTGAAATGATCGAGGTCGATGAAAAGCAGCGCCAATTCGCTGCCGTCTTGCTCGGCTTGCAATAACTGCAACTCCAGGCGGTCGCGCAGGCTGCGTCGGTTGGGCAGGCCGGTCAGTGGGTCCAAGTGGGCCTGGCGCCAGATCAGCGCCTCGGCTTCTTTGCGACGGGTGATGTCGGTGTGGGTGCCCACCATGCGCAGCGGCCTGCCCTGCTCGTCGCGGCTGATTACCATGCCGCGGCTGTGAATCCACTTCCAGCCGCCGTCTTTGCAGCGCACCCGATGTTCATTGCTATAGCTGCTGGCGCGGCCGCTGAAATGGGCCTCGCGGTCGGCCTGCATTTGCACCAAGTCGTCGGGGTGGGTGCGGGCATCAAATTCGCCCGGCGTGGGCCTCACGTCGGTCTCGTCATAACCGTAAATTTGCAGGTAGCGGGGCGAATAGAGCTCGATGCCGCTTTGCACATACCAGTCCCAAACGCCGTCGCCATTGCTTTCCAGCGCCAGCTTCCACAAGTCGTCGGCGTCCTGCAGCCTTGATTCGGCTTGCTTGCGGGCGTCGATATCGCTGTGCGAGCCCAGCAAATAGCGCTCGGCGGCGGCGCCCCCCACGGGCGCAAATTCGGCCGTCAACAGATGCCAGCGGTAGCGGCCGTCTGCGCCGCGCAGCCGGTAGTCGTGGGCCAGGGCCGGCGCCGCTGCCGTGAGGGCCGCGCGCCCCAAGTACTGGCGGCAGTTTTGCTCAAAGCCGGGCCAGTCATGCGGGTGAACCAGGGCTTGCAGCCCAAGTTGGCAAAGAGGCGTTAACTCGAGGCCGGCATAACGCAGCAGTGCGGCGGAGGCGAAGCGCGGGCGCATGCGCTCGTCAATGACCCAAATCAAGGTGGGTAGCGCGTCCAGCAGTTTTGCAGCCGGCCAATCAAAAGCAGTGCAAAGCTGATCCGGTCCGCTGTCATCGGGCTGCTGCAGGACCAGTGTTGAATTGACTTCGAGCTTCATTGATCTTGACGCCGGCGTCGATTGGACAGAGCAGCTTACTTGATTGGCGCGGCTTGAGCTCAACGCCACGGTGACAGGATGTCGTTGTGCGTATTTTTTCGGGTTTGCGCCGGTCATTTGGCGGCTGCCCATCGGCGATCGCGCGCTTTGGGTCAAAATGGTAACGCCTGAGATCGTCGGGCCCAACCTTGAGACGAGATGCTTGAATGAACAAGACCGAATTGATTGCACACCTGGCCGCCAAGCACGCATTGACCAAGGCCGAAGCCGGCCGCTTCCTTGAGACGCTGCTCGAAGCCGTGGTCAGCACGGTTAAAAAAGGCGAGGCCGTGGCTATCCCGGGCTTTGGTTCCTTCAAGCAGCACGCCCGTGCCGCCCGCACCGGCGTGAATCCAAGTACCGGCGACAAGATCAAGATCCCCGCCGCCAAGCTGCCCAAGTTCACCCCCGGCTCGGGCTTCAAGGCCGCCGTTGATCCGAAGGCCGCGGCACGCAAGGCCGCCAAAGCCACCACGGCGCCAGCCAAGGCAGCCGCCGCCAAGCCGGCTGCTAAAGCCGCCGTGAAGAAGGCCAAGAAGTAAGTTGCGCCGCTGAGCAACGCTGAGCAACAGTGAGCAAGGACGGAATCAGTGGCAAGCAGAGCCGGGTCTAGCCCGACGATTGTTGATGTGGCCGAACAGGCCGGCGTGTCGATCAAGACCGTGTCCCGCGTGCTCAACAAGGAAGCCGGCGTGCAGGACAAGACCCGCGAGCAAGTGCTCAAGGTGGTGGCCGAGCTGAAGTACCGGCCCAAGCTGGCGGCCCGCAGCATGGGCGGGGGGCGCTCTTTTCTGATCGGTCTGCTCTACTACGATCCCAGCGCGGCCTTTGTCGGCGGGGTGCAGCAAGGTGCGACGCTGCGCTGCCGCGAGTCGGGCTACCACTTGGTGGTGGAGTCTTTGCACAACGACGCACCGGACATTTACAACCAGGTCGACCGCATGGTCTCGGCGCTGCGCCCGGACGGCATGATTTTGACGCCGCCCTTGTGTGATAACCCCAAGGTTCTGCAGGCTCTGCGCGACAACGAAACGCCCTTCGTGCTGCTTTCGCCGGGCCAGCAGCCGGCCGATCAGTTCAGCGTGCGCATGGATGACGAACTTGCCGCCGAAGAGGTCACGAATCTTTTGATCAGCCTGGGCCACGAGCGCATTGGCTTCATCCGGGGCGCCCCCGATCAGGCGGCTTCCGAGCTGCGCTACCGGGGTTTTGTGCGGGCCATGCAGGCGCATGATCTGGCGGTGGATGCGAGCCTGGTGTGGGAGGGCGACTTCACCTTCCCCAGCGGCGTGGAAGGGGCGCACAAGCTGCTAAGCCGCAGCGTGCGACCGACGGCGGTGTTCGCCAGCAATGACGATATGGCCCTGGGCGTGCTGGCGGCGGCGCAGCGCTTGGGGCTGAATGTGCCGGCCGATTTGTCGATCGCCGGCTTCGATGATTCCAGTGCGGCCAGCTTGGTGTGGCCGCCATTGACGACCGTGCGCCAGCCCACCCACGAGATGGCCAGCGTGGCGGTAGAGATGCTGATCGCCGCCAAGGGCAATGAGGCCGAGGCGGCAACGCCGCAAAGCGCGCACCGGGTGCTGCCGCACCAGTTGATGGTGCGCGACTCCAGCCGCGCCTTGCACCCAAAGCCGGTGCCTAAACAGCCGGTTTGAGCCGGTCTGCAGCGGCCTTAGGCTGCCAGCTTGGTACTTTTGAAAAACGCGTTGACGGTCAGGCGGCCCAGGCCGGCTTGGTACGCCGCGGGTGCGGCTTGAATGTCACCGGAGTGGAAAATGCTGCCGTCGTAGAAAACCGCGCGGTTCCATTTGGCGGGCACGCGTCCTATCACCTCGAAGTAGCGATTGCTTTGCGTCATATAGCCCGCCGGAAGGCCGTATTTTTCGCCAAATTCCTGGCCATTCATGGCCTTGGCGTCGGCCAAGAAATTTTCAGTCTCTGGCTCGGACATCAGCGAACGGAACAAGACGGTGCCGCCGAGTTGTTCGTCTGCGAATAAATAATGAACCAGCGCGCACATCATCTGCCCCGGCTCCAGTCCGGAGTCGTCTCGGTGGCAGGTGCGCTGGCGCGCATCCAGCGTGCTGGCGTCCTGGGTGACGCGCGAAAACCGGCCATACATGCCTTGCGGCGGGCCGGCCTGCAGTCGCGTGCGCAGATGGCTCCGAAAATAATCGTCCAACTGCCCGGCCATTGCGGCGGGCAAATCCAGTTGCGGGCCGGGATAGGGATGACCGGCAGGGCGCTGGAACTGATTCGAGACCGACTGCGCCAAGCGCACCAAGCCGTCCGGGTCCTGCACGAAATCATCGATGACGAAGACCGCTTGGCCGTTCGTCAGTTGGAGGGTCTGGATCTGCGGCTGCGGGTTGAGCTGCAAACTTGGCGGGCTGGAAACAGGACCGGCTGCGGCCGGCTTGGGCGCGCCGCAAAACCGGCCCACATAGTCCTGGTGCTTGGGCAGCTTGATCAGGTTGCGCGCGGCGTCTTTGCGGATCTCGCCGAGGAAGTCGCTCAGGTCAGCGTCGCTCATCTGGCGTGTCACCGGGTGGTGGGCGGCGGGCGCGATGCCCTGGCCCAGCATCACCTGAATCCAGGAGTTGTCGCGGAACAGCTCGTCGGAATCCAGGCATACCCGGGCCGTGTCCTTGAAGAGCTGGATGCGATGGGCCAGCAAGTTAGGCACCGCCATCTCGCGGCAATCACGCCAGAGCTTGGCGTCGCTGCGCTGGTTGACGTGGTAGTGCAGGATGATGAAGTCACGAATGGTCTCGATGGCGCGGCGCGACTGGTCGTTGTATTCGTCGATATCGCTTTGGCAAATGCCCTCGGCCGGGAACATCTGAATCAAGCGCGTCAAGCCGCGCTGAATCAGGTGAATGCTGGTCGACTCCAGCGGCTCCAGAAAGCCGCTGGACAGGCCGATGGCGACGCAGTTGCGCTTCCACACCAGCTCCCGCTGGCCCGGTGTGAACTTGATGACGCGCGGCTGGCGTATGACCTTGCCTTGCACATTGGCCAGCAGGGCGGCCTTGGCCGACTCGTCGTCGAGGTGCCGGCTGCTGAAGACCAGGCCGTTGCCGACCCGGTGCTGCAGCGGAATGCGCCACTGCCAGCCCCAGGGGTGGGCGATCGAGCGGGTGTAGGGCACGGCCTCGCTGACCGAGGCGGTTTGCGCGGCCACGGCGCTGTCGCAGTGCAGCCACTCCGACCAATCCTGATACGCCACGCCCAGCGTCTCGCCCAGCAGCAGCGAGCGCATGCCGGTGCAGTCGATAAAGAGGTCCCCTTCAATCAACGAGCCGTCATTCAAGCTCAGTCCGGTGATGCCGCCGTTGCTGGCCGCTTGGCTGGTCTCGCTGTGGACCCGGACGATCTTGCCCTCGATGCGCTGCACACCCAGCGCCTCGGCGTAACGGCGCAAATACTGGGCATACAGCGTGGCATCGAGGTGGTAGGCGTAGTTCAAGCCGGTGTTGGGCAAATGGGCAAAACGGTTGTCCATCGCCGCGCGCAACTCCAGGCAATAGTCGCCGTAGTCGCTGGCCAAGCCGCGCTTGCGGCCCTCCAGCCAGAAATGCTGGAAGCCGGCC
Organism: Roseateles sp.; assembly: GCF_031397715.1. Taxonomy (GTDB): domain Bacteria; phylum Pseudomonadota; class Gammaproteobacteria; order Burkholderiales; family Burkholderiaceae_C; genus Paucibacter_A. Next base: position 3,745 of record NZ_JANNMI010000435.1, on the reverse strand, counting down.
GTCCAATGCGGCTTGCCGGTGCTGCCGAAGGAATGGAAGTAATGCTCGCCCACATTGCGCCAGTTCTCAAAACTGATGCCCAGCTTGAAGGTGGCCTGCGTGGCGGCCATGAACTCGCGCTCGTCCAGCCCCAGGATTTCATGGAAAAAATGCAGGGTCGGGATGGTCGCCTCGCCGACGCCGATGGTGCCGATTTCTTCCGACTCGATCAGGCGAATGTCATACAGCCTGCCCAAACTCTTTGACAGGCCGGCCGCCACCATCCAGCCGGCGGTGCCGCCGCCGGCGATGACGATGCGGCGTACCGGTTTGGAGGCGTAAGGTGCAGTGTTCATGCGCAGGTCCTAACTAGCGATTCAGTCGGTTCAACAGCACCGCGCGCAGATGGCGCGCGCGGTCCGGCGTGAGGGGTGCCAGCACGCCTTGGGCGTGGGGCGGGATATGGGCGGCGGTTTGTGCGTCGGCATGGAAAACATAGTGATCGAACAAGGCCCCCCAGGCCTGGCGCTGGGCCGACGGCAAGTCTCGCAGAGTCATCAAGGCCAGCATCAAGGTGTTCATCGGCGAATCCATGTAGGCCGGGCTTTGCCGCCACCAGAAGTTCACCAGCGCGCTGACAGGCTCCAGCGCCTCCACCGCATGCCACCACAGGCTGGGGATGAAGACCGCGTCACCCGGCAGCAGCTCAGCCGTCTGTGCCTGCGCCAGCGCTTGCGCGTAGCGCGGGAAGCGAGCGAAGTCGGGCTTGGCTAGATCGACCAAGCTAATGGCTTGCCCGGCCGGTGTCAGGTCCAGCGGGCCGATATAGAGATTGCCGACCTGCTCGGGCGGGAACAAGGTGAAGCGACGCCGCCCGGCGACGACGCAGGCGAGATTGTCCGGCAGGTCGAAATGAGCGGCCACGCGCACCCGGTTGCCCAGCCACAGGCTGACCAAGGGGTCGGCCACGTTCACTGGCAGACGCAGCGGCAAATCATTCGCTTGGCGCAGGCCGGGGAAGGAGCCGTCAAGCTCGGTCGAGCCCAGATAGAGCGCGGGTGGGTTGGTCTCTTTGGCCCGCCCCAGCAACTCGTCCAGCAGCGCGCCAAAACCGGCAATTGCGCGCTGGTAGTTGAAGCCGCTGAAATCGGCGTTGTAGAAAAATCGGCCCTCGATGGCCGGCGCGCCGCGCCACAGCCCGACCTGGGTGGCTGCACCCGCGGCGCCAAAGCCGCGCAGATAGTCGCAGAACCGCTGGTCCGATCGCTGCGCGGCCTGCACCATCGGCCAATGGCGCACCAAGCCGCGCAGCAGCACCGGCTCGGTGCTTTGCAGCAAATCGGCGGGTAGGCTGTCGGCGTGGACGTCGCTGCGCTCCAGCATGGGCCGGCTCATGGTCTTTCTCAAGCCTCGCGTGCGAGCTGCAGGCGGATCAAGCTGTGCAGATGGGCCAACGAGGCCACGGCCATATAGATCGGCATCAGATAGTCCGCCTGGTGCAGCAGACCCACCGTCTTTTCGTCCAGGGCCGCCAGGCGTTCTTCATGGATGGTGTGCAGGCCGACCAAGCGGCCATGTGAGCCGTCCGGCCGTTCGACATCCAGGACAAAGGGCTCCAGCAAATCATGGGCGAGCAGCGCGTCGATGAAGGCGGGCGTGGCCTGCAGGCCCTCGTGCAAGGTCTTCAGCACCGAGTTAGCATGTTCCAAAAATTCGCTGCTGCCGCCCTGCGGCAAGAACACCGCCAAGCCCTCGGCGCCCTGGCCGATGCGCGGGCTGGCCATATCGACCAGCATCCGCAGCTCATCCTCGTTGACGCCAATCATGAAGGGCTCGCGCTGCATGGCCAGCGGCAGATAGGGCACCGTCCAGCCTTCGGGCCCAAGGAAGAGGTTCTGACCTTCTTGCAGGCCGAACAGGGCCAGCGGCTGCATCACGCCTTGCTCGTTGTTCTGGAACACGATGGGGTAGTGCACCTGCAGGCGACGAAACTCGTCCGGGGTGGCGACGCAGGACATCCGTGCATCACCCCATTCGGCCCCACGGCGGGTGATGATGCGCAGGTCTTTGTGCGTGATGTTGTCGAGCAATTGTGGGTTTTGCATGGCGTCTCGGTTGGGCTGAACAGGGTGAGTGATTTGGACGTTATGGCATGCCGTGCGCATGGATGTGGCGGATCAAATCACGGTGGCGCGGCAAGCCGCCCAGCAGTCGTTTGCTGGCGCTGGCCACCTGCTGGAAGCAGGTTTGCGCTTGCACCAGCCGCTGCGCTCGGGGCGCCGGCAGCTGCGGTTTGAAACCCATGCCGTACAGCACATATTGATAGCTGGCGGCGGGGAAAACTTCGTCGACGCGGAACAGATCGCCGCGCAATGGCGCGCGGTGCCGCCACAGCTGCAACAGCTCGCCCAAGCGTTCGGGCATGGAGTCCGCTTGGCGATGCTCGCGCCAATAGTCGGCGTCATGGCGCTGATTCAAGGCGTAATGCAGCTTGAGGAAATCGATGATGCGGGCCCAGCGGTAGTCAAACGCCTCGTTGAAGCGTTTGGCCACCAGGTCCATATCGGCGCGGCTGGCGGGCAGCTCATCGCGAATCATCGCGGCCGACAACTCGACCAGCGCGAGTGCCGAGGCCTCCAGCGGTTCGATAAAGCCCGAGGACAGACCCACCGCCACGCAGTTGCGATGCCAGAAACGTTCGCGGTAACCCGGCGTGAAGGGGATGTGGCGGGGGCTGGGCAAATCGGCCACGGCCGCGGCCGGGCCGCCGCTGCGGGCGATGTGTTGGCGCAGCGCCGCTTCAGCAGCTTCTCGGCTGGTGTGGGCGCTGGAATAAACCAGGCCAACGCCGCGCCGGCTGGGCAGGGCGATGTCCCAGGTCCAACCTTCGGCATGGGCCGTCGCAATGGTGGTTGACGCCAGCGCAGAGCGGTCATCGGCGCAGGGCACTTGCAAGGCCAAGGCGCTGTCGTTGAACAGCACCTGCCGTTGTGAGCGCAGCCCAATGCCGTAATGCTGACCAATCAGCAAGGCCTTCAGGCCCGAGCAGTCGATGAAGAGATCGCCGGCGATATCGCCGTGGCTGCGGGTTCGCAGGGCGGCTATGTCGCCATTCTCATGCGTGAGCACCTGGGTGACTGCGTCGGCCACATGCCTAACGCCGAGTTTCTCGGTAGCGTGCTGGCGCAGCAAGACGCCCAGCTTGACCGCATCAAAGTGGTAGCCGTAGTTGACCGCGCCGCCAAACTCGGGCGTGGTGACTTGCTTGGGGCCTAGGCTCGCGTCGCAAACATGCGGCTGCGGGCTGACGCATTCCGCAAAGGCTTGGTCGGTGCCGGCATGCAACCATGCGCCCGCCAAGTCGGTGTCACCATGGCCCTGCGGCAGCGAGAAGGGATGGTAGTAGCGATCCGCTGCTTGCCCATTGACCCAGCCATCAAAACGCGAGCCTTGCTTGAAGGCGGCGTCGCACTCGCGCAGCAAATCAAGCTCGCGCAGGCCGATGCGCTGCAGCGTCTCGCGCATTGAGGGCCAAGTGCCTTCGCCGACCCCGATGGCCGGTGCGTCGGGCGATTCGATCAGGCTGATCTGTAATCTGCCGGCTTCCAAACCACCATGTTCGGCGGCCAACAAGGCGGCGCTCAGCCAACCCGCCGAGCCGCCCCCTAACACTACGATGCGCCGCACCGCTGCCGTCATATCAAGTCTCGCGATAGCTGTAGGACTGTTTCAAAGTTGACCGAACCGACAGCCCCTTCGGGGCCGT
>NZ_JANNMI010000425.1:0-6585 GCF_031397715.1 Roseateles sp. | reverse complement strand
GCCTTGAAGGGCAGCAGTCCTTCGTTGACGCTGGCCAGAAAGACATGCGGCCACTCCAGCCCCTTGGACGCATGCAGCGTCGTCAGCGTGACCTGGTCTTGCTCATCGCCGCGCTCGGCCAAGGAGATGATGACGCTGATGGTCTGCGCGACCTGCAGCACCGTCTGCTGCTCGCTCTCAAAGGTGGAATCGCCGTCCTGAGGAGACGCCGGGCCGCCCCAAGTCTCCTCACCCCCCTCGGGGGGCGGCTGCTGCGCAGCGGCAGCTTGGGGGTCCTGTTTTCTGACCTTGCCGCCGCAGCGTTTGGCGACCCAGTCGATGAAATCGAGCACATTGTTCCAGCGCGCAATCGCCACGTTTTCGTTGTCCTCGCTGCCCAGCAGGTGTTCCTCATAGCCGATGTCCTTGACCCATTCCAGCAGCAAGGCCTTGGCGGCTTCCGTCCCCTCGGTGTGCTTGGCGCGGAACTCCAGATCGGTGATGGTGCGGCCAAACTCATGCAGCGAGCCGAGTGCCTTGGCGCTCATCACCTCGCCCAGCGACTCGGCAAACAGCGACTCGAACATGCTGCTCTTCCAGCGCCCGGCAAACTGGCTCAGCGAGCCCAGCGTCTGGTGGCCGATACCGCGCTTGGGCGTGGTGATGGCGCGCAGAAAGGCCGGGTCGTCGTCCTGGTTGACCAGCAAGCGCAGCCAGGCGCAGAGGTCTTTGATCTCGCTCTTGTCGAAAAAGCTCTGGCCGCCCGAGACCTTGTAGGGGATTTCGGCCCGGCGCAGCGCCTTCTCGAAGGTGCGGGCCTGGTGGTTGGCACGGTAGAGGATGGCGAAGTCAGCGAAGGCCTGCGCCTTGCCTTCCGCACGAAAGGCTTGAATGCGCTGTACCGCGCGCTCGGCCTCATGCTCCTCGCCGTCCGACTCGATCAGCGCTATGGGATCCCCGTCGCCGAACTCGCTCCACAGCTTCTTCTCGAAAATCTTCGGGTTGACGGCGATGACGTTATTGGCCGCGCGCAGGATGGCGCCGGTCGAGCGGTAGTTCTGCTCCAGCGGGATCACCTTCAGGCGCGGGTAATCGACCGGCAGGCGCTTGAGGTTCTCGATCGTGGCACCGCGCCAGCCGTAGATGCTTTGGTCATCGTCGCCCACCGCCGTGAACATCGCGCGCGGGCCGACCAGGGCTTTGAGCAGGTCGTACTGCACCGCGTTGGTGTCCTGGTACTCGTCGACCAGGATGTAGCGCAGCTGGTCCTGCCAGCGGCCGCGCGCCTCGGCATGCTCGCTCAAGAGCCGCAGCGGCAGGCTGATCAGATCATCAAAGTCGACCGCTTGATAAGCCGCCAAGCGCTCCTGATAACGCGCCATCACGACGGCAGCGGCGCGCTCATGCTCGTCCTTGGCCATCGCCAGCGCCTGGTTCGAGGTCAGGCCCTGGTTCTTCCAGCCCGAGATCGTCCATTGATAGGCCTTGGCCTGGTTGGCGTCCAGCGTGCCGCCGGCGTCGCGCAAGACGCCCAGCACATCGTCGCTGTCGAGGATGGAGAACTGCTCCTTCAGCCCGACCAGCGGGCCCTCGCGGCGCAGAATGCGCACGCCCAAGCTATGGAAGGTCGAGATCGCCAGATCCTTGGCGGCGCGTGGGCCGATCAGGCTCTTGGCGCGCTCGCGCATCTCCTGCGAGGCCTTGTTGGTGAAGGTGATGGCGCCGATGTGCTTGGCCGCGTAACCGGCCTGCAGCAGGCGGGCGATTTTTTGCGTGATCACGCTGGTCTTGCCCGAGCCCGCGCCGGCAATCACCAGGCAGGGGCCGTCCAAGTGGTGGACGGCTTCGAGCTGGGCGGGATTGAGGGTGGTGGCGGGTTTGGTGGACATGGCAGAGCTCGGGGCAGCTGCGCATGATAGCCATGCCGCGCGACTATGCTGTCGCGCATGAGCTCCAACACCACGCCAGACTCCGGCCGCCGCAGCCTGCTGCAGGCCACGCTCGCCGCCGCCAGCGCGCCGCTGTTCATCCGCCATGCCTTTGCCGCCGATGCTGGCTTGCGCTTCGCCGTGGGTCTGGCCTCGGGCTGCCCGCGGCCGGGCGGCATGGTCTTGTGGACCCGGCTGACCGGCGACGACCTGCCGCCGCAGGCCGAGGTCAGCTGGGAGCTGGCCGAGGACGAGGCCTTCAGCCGCATCGCCGCCAGCGGCCTTGAGCAGGCGGTCGCAGACGACGCTCACAGCGTGCACGCCGAACCGAGCGGCTTGAAGCCTGACCGCTGGTATTGGTATCGCTTCAGCGCCCTGGGCGCGCGCAGCGGCATCGGCCGTACCCGCACGGCGCCGGCGTTGGATGCCGACGTCCAGCAGTTGCGCTTCGCCATCGCGTCCTGCCAGCGCTGGGACCATGGCCGTTATGCGGCTTGGGCAGATATGGCCAAGCAAGATCTCGATCTGGTGCTGTTCCTGGGCGACTACATCTATGAGAACGCCGCCAGCTCCAATGCCTCGGCCAGCGGCCCCGCGCCACGCGTGCACCTGGGCGGCCTGTGCCGCACGCTGCCCGACTATCGTCAGCGTTATGCCCAGTACAAAAGCGACCCCGCCCTGCAGGCCATGCATGCGCGCGCGCCCTGGCTCATCATCTGGGACGACCATGAGGTCGACAACGACTGGGCCGGCGCCAGCTCGCAAGGCCTGGAGCTTGACTTCCCGGCCCGCCGCGCTGCCGCCGCCAAGGCCTATTGGGAACATCTGCCCTTCCCCAAGGCGCTGCGGCCCAGCGGCTTCGATCTCCGCATCCATCAGCGCTATGACTGGGGCAAATTGGCCCGCCTGATCGCGCTCGATTGCCGCCAATACCGCGACCCCCAGGTTTGCCCCAAGCCGGGCCGCGGCGGCTCCAACACCTTGTCGGTTCAGGACTGCCCGGCATTTTTGGACCCCAAGCGCAGTTTGTTGGGGGCGGCGCAAGAGCAATGGCTGGCGCAGAGCTGGGATGCGCAGCGGCCCTGGAACCTGCTGGCGCAGTCAACCCTGATGGCGCAGATGAACTGGCAAGACAAGCCGGACCAGCCGCGCGTGCATTGGACCGACGGCTGGGACGGCTACGGCCCGGCGCGCGGCCGCCTGCTGCAAGGTCTGGTCGCCAAAAAATTGCCCAACGCGGTGGTGCTGGGCGGCGATGTGCATGCCAACTATGTGTGCGACCTGAAGCTGGACTTCAACCACGCCAACAGCGCGGTGGTGGCGACCGAGTTCTGTGGCACCTCGATCAGCAGCCAGGGGCTGGACCAGCAACGCATCGACCGCGCCCGGCCGCACAACCCGCATATCCGCTACGGCCGCAGCGACCAGCACGGCTATATGAGCTTTGTGCTGCAGGCTGGCGGCCTGCAGGCCGAGTTGCGCACGGTGCGTGAGCTGTGGCTGGCGGACAGCGCGGTCGATGTGTCGACGCGCTTTGCGGTGGCGGCGGGCCAGCCCGGCGCGCAGCCGCTCTGAGCTCTTATTTGCTGGCTAGCCCTGAGTTCGCCTGCTTGGCTGGCGCGACCAGCAATTTAGCCAGCGGCCCTTGCTGCCAGATTTGTGGCCTCAGCCAGGCACCCAAGGACAGCAGCAGCAGCCCCGCCAGAGCCACGCCGGCCCACCAAGCGCGCCGGCCGCTGGACGGGCGCGGCGGCCAAGCCGGCAGCTTGGATTCATAGGTCATCGCTTCCGCGCCGGCACTGGCCTGCCTCAGCAGCGGCATCGGCGTCAGCGCCAAGGCCGAGTGCTCCTCGCCGGCCAGCCAGGCGCGCAAATCTTCTGCCAGCACCTCAACCCCGGCATAGCGGCGGGCGGTCTGCGGTGCGACCGCCTTGGCGCACAAGGCGTCCAGACTGAAGCGTTCCAGGGCCGTCAGACCCGGCCAAGACGCGGCCGGAGAATGCTCGTCGGCGGCGCCATCAAACTGATTCGGCAAGCGCCCGTCCACCAACAGGCAGAGCAAGACGCCCAGCCCGTAAACCTCGCCGGCAAAGCTCGGCGGCGCGCCGGCCAGCGCCTCGGGGCTGGCAAAGCCGGGCGCCGAGGCCAGGCTCAAACCCCGCTCGAAGGGGTCGCTCGGGTCGGGTATGCGCAGCAGGCCCATGCCCATCAAGCTGAGCTGCTGCTCCCGGTTGACCCACAGCAATGAGGGGTCAATCTCGCCCAGCAGCCAGCCCTGCTGGTGCGCATAGCGCAGGGCCTCGCAGAGCTGGACGACCAAACGCAGGCGCTCCCGCAGGGCCAAGCTGGCGCAGGCGCGGAGAATCGGCTGGCCGTCGCTGCCGTCAAAAATCAAGTAGGGCTGACCGCCCGGGGTGACGCCACTGTCGTTGGGCACCTTGATGGCGGGGTGGGCCAAGCTGCCCAGATCGCTGACCTGATCGCCGAAGCGCAGCATGATGCCGGCCGAACGCTCGCAGCGCGGCAACACCAGCACATTGCAATGGCGGTCGGCGGCCAGGGCGTGGCGGGCGCTGTACCACTGGCCCGCCGGGCTGCCTTGCAGCGCGTTGCAGCCATGCAAACGCCAAACACCCAGCGCCGCGCCTTCGCGCAGCAAGGGCTGGGGCGACGGGGGGGGGAGGGTGAGTTCAGGCATGCGCATGGGAGTTGAGGCGGGATCGTAGAGGAGGTCTGTGTCATTTCCGTGCCGGTGGAGCCCCGCAAACTGGGGGTCTTTGCCCATTCACTCACGGAACCTGCGCATTTGTTGGCAGTTGCCGGCGCCGCTTGGCGCCAAGCGCATTCAGCCGCCAGCAAGCCAGGCTTGCGATACTGGCGCCATTCATGCAAACCATTCTGACCGTCACCCTGCCGTTCTTCGCGCTGATCTTTTGTGGCTCCGCGCTGGCCGCGCCACAGCAAAGCGCCTACCAGCAGCCCTCACCGGCGGTGCGCGAGTTGCTTGACGCGCCGGCCAGCCCCAAGCATCTGATCGCGCCGAACAAGCAAACCTTGGCCTTGCTGGAGCTGCGCCGCTTCAGCAGCTTGGCCGAGCTGGCCCGCCCGACGCTGAAGCTGGCCGGCCTGCGCTTTGATCAGGCCAGCGGCGTGCCCAGCCAGACCGCCGCCATCGAGCGCCTGCGTCTGCGGCCCTTGCTGAATGCGCAGGCGCCGGAACAAAGCGTGGACTTGAGCGCCGGCGGCGCGCCTGGAAAAAGCTATTTCCACAGTTTCAGCTGGGCGCCTGATGGCCAGCGTTTTTTGCTGGAGCGGCGCACCGAGCAGGCCAATGAGCTGTGGGTCGGCGACGCCGCCAGTGGCGAAATACAAAGAATTGCCGGCATCAGCCTGAACAATGCCTTGGCGCAGGGTGAGCTGGCCTGGCTGAGTTCGTCCGAGCTGGTGGTGCTGGCCAGGGCCGAGCGCCGCGGCTCGGCGCCTCGGCTACCGGCGGTGCCCAATGCGCCATTGATCCGCGAAACCTCGGGGCGCGCCTCGCCGGAGCGCACCCATGCCGACCTGCTGCAGACCCCGCACGACGAACGCCTGCTGGACTATCACGCGCTGTCGCAGCTGACCCGCGTCAATCTGCGCACGCTGCAGAGCAAGCGGCTCGGCGAGCCGGCGCTGTTCTTCAGTGTGGCGCGCCTCGGCGGGGGCGACAGCTTGTTGACCGAGCGCATTACCCGCCCCTTCAGCTACAGCCTGACTTGGGACGACTTCCCGCAGGTGGTGGAGGTGCGCCGCCCGGATGGGCGCGTGCTGCGTGAAATTGCCCGCCTGCCGCTCAAGCGCGGTGTGGCCATCAACGGCGTGCTGCCGGGGCCGCGGCTGTTCTACGCCTCGCCGAACAAAGACGCGGCCATCTACTGGGTTGAGGCCTTGGACGGCGGCAATCCGAACCACCGCGCCGCCCACCGCGACCGCCTGCTGCGGCTGGACGCGCCTTACACGGGCGAGGCCCAAGAGTTGCTGCGCCTGCCGCAGCGCTTCAACAGCATGCGCTTCATCGACGACGGCCAGCATGCCTTGGTCAGCGAGGACGACGGCCCGCGCGCCTGGACCCGCAGCTACTTGCTGGCGCTGCGCGGCGGCAGTATCCGCACCGTGTTTGACCACTCGATGCGGGAGCGCTACGGCCACCCCGGCAGCCCGCTGATGCGCATGTCGACCAGCGGCCATCTGGTGGCGCAGACCTGGGGCGGCGGCCTCTTGCTGCAGGGCGCCGGCGCCAGCCCCAAGGGCGACCGGCCGTTTCTTGACCGCTTGTCCCTGCGCGACGCCCATGTGCAGCGCCTGTTCCAGTCCGGCGAGGCCATCTATGCCGCGCCGCTGGAGTTGCTGAACGACGGCCAGTTGCTGACGCTGCAAGAAAGCATCAACCAGCCGCCGTCGCTGCATGTGCAGTCATTGGGCCAGCCCACCCTCACCACCACCGCCGCCGCCGCCGCCGCCGCCGCCGCCACCTTGACCCGCGCCCGCCCACCGCATCCGCTGCTGCGCAAGATCCGCCGCGAACTGGTCAGCTTCAAGCGCGGCGACGGCGTCGAGATGTCGTTCTGGATGTATCTGCCGCCCGACTACAAAGAAGGCGAGGCCCGCCCCACCCTGGTCTGGGCCTATCCGCTCGAATTCA
>NZ_JANNMI010000416.1:0-7205 GCF_031397715.1 Roseateles sp. | reverse complement strand
GCCGCGCCGCTTCCAACTGGCCATCCACTCGGTCATGCCCTTGCGCACATACTCGCTGTCGGTGAAGACGGTGATGTCGCAGGTCCGCTTCAGCGAAGCCAGCGCCTCGATCACGGCGGTCAACTCCATGCGGTTATTGGTGGTGTCGGCCGCGCCGCCGAACAGCTCTTTTTCAAACCCGCCGGCACTCAGCCAAGCACCCCAGCCGCCGCGGCCGGGGTTGCCTTTGCAAGCGCCGTCGGTGTAGATGACGACGACCGGCTTGTTGATCTGCGGCGCCGCTGTCGGCGCCGTGCTGGCTGGAGGACTGACTGCTTGATTCATGAACCTTGTTCTTTATTGTGAAGTTGCTGCACCGCGACCGCCGGTGCGCTGCTGCGCCTGGCGCTGCGACTGCGCTCAAGCCCGAGCAAGCGCATGCCGTGCACGCGCTTGACCGCTTTGATGAAATAAACCGCCCCCAGTACCGGCCACCACTGGGTGCCGATCGGCTCAAGCCAGGCCCAGCGCGCCAACCATGCGGCCGAGCTAAGCGGTGGGGCGTAACAGCCGAACTGCGCGGCTTCGACCTCGAAGCTGAGCAAGCGCAGCCAATCGCGCAAGCGCCAATACCCAAGGAAATCCCCGTCCTGCGGCAGATAGGGTCGCGGCCTGCCCGGCAGCACGCGACCGAGATTTTGCCTGAGTCCCCAGAGGCTGGCCGGATTGAGCCCCAGGATCACCAGGCGACCTTCGGGCCGCAGAACCCGCTCGACTTCGCGCAGGGTTTGATGCGGGTCAGCCGCCAACTCCAGCGTGTGCGGCAGGACCACCAGATCCAGGCTGGCGCTTTCAAACGGCAGGCTGTCAAACTCGCAATGCAGGGCCGCGCCAGATGGCTGCCCGTCGCCAGCCCTGCCCTCCTTGCCCTCAGGCAGCGCCAACCAACGGTGCGGCATGCGGTTGCAGCGCAGCCCCGGCAGTTCGGGCAAACCAAGTTGCAGGGCATGAAAGCCAAACAGATCCACCACCGCCGCATCCATCTGCGCCTGCTCCCAGGCCAGCAAATAGCGCCCCGGCGGGGTCTGCAGCCATGCGGCCAACTCTATAATCGGGACTTCATCGGCCATGGGCGTGAAAGAGTGAAAACAGGCAAGGGTTTGACTGCATGAAACTGGAGGCCATCGCTGCCTTCGCGGACAACTACATCTGGATGCTTCACGATGGGGCCGAGGCTCTCGTGGTCGATCCGGGTGACGCCGGCCCGGTTCTTGACGCCTTGGCGGCGCGCTCGCTGCGTTTGGCTGGCATTCTAGTGACGCATCACCACGCCGACCATATTGGCGGCCTGATCGAGCTGCTTCCGCATTTAAGAGGTCCGATTTTTGGCCCTGCGCACGAGCGCATGCCGGTACCCATAACGCCCTGTCAAAGCGGCGATCACTGCCAACTGCTGGGTCAAAATTTTCAGGTGCTGGACGTGCCCGGCCATACCGCCGGCCATATCGCGTTTTACTGCGACCAACCCGGCGACGCCAACGCGCCGCTGCTGTTCTGCGGCGACACGCTGTTTTCGGGTGGCTGCGGGCGCTTGTTTGAGGGCACGCCGGCGCAGATGTTTGCGTCGTTGCAGACGCTGGCCGCCCTGCCCGGCAACACGCGGGTTTGTTGTACCCATGAATACACCTTGGCCAATCTGCGCTTTGCGCGCGAGATAGAGCCGGCCAACGCCGAGCTGGCCACTTATCAGCAATGGTGCCTGGAGCGCCGTCAGCGCGACCTGCCCACCCTGCCTTCCAGCTTGAGCCTGGAACTTCAGATCAACCCCTTCTTGCGCTGCAGCGAGCCGGCCGTCATAGTGGCGGCCCAATCATTCGCGGCCGCAGGTCAAACCAACAACCCGGTCGAGGTGTTCACTCACCTGCGCCAATGGAAGAACAACTACCGATGATGACGATTCAACTGCCGGCGCTGCTCCGGCGCCTGAGCCCCTTGCTGATCGCCGGCCTGCTCGGCGCCTGCGCCAGCACCGCACCGCAGCAAGACCTGACCCCCAACAGTGAGCGCAATGCATTGCCGCGCAGCTGGAGCCCGGCACCCCATCCCGCTGACCAGCCGACGGCCACGCTCAGCGCCGCGCCGATCGAGGCCGCCCATCCGGTGCTGGAGGACAGCCTGCAACCCGGCGTGGCCATCGATCTGAATGAGGCCAAGGCCGCGGCCGATTTGTGGGTGCGCCTGCGCAAGGGCTTTGACATGCCCGAGCTGGACAACGACGGCGTACGCCGCGCCGAAATCTGGTACAGCACCCGGCCGGACTATGTGCAGCGCATGGCCGAGCGCGGTGGGCGCTACCTCTTTCACATCATTGAAGAAGTCGAGAAGCGCGGCATGCCGACCGAGTTGGCCTTGTTGCCCTTCATCGAAAGTGCCTTCAACCCGCAAGCAATGTCGACCGCCAAGGCCTCGGGCATGTGGCAGTTCGTGCCGGCTACCGGACGCGACTTCGCCCTGAAGCAAAACATCTTCCGCGACGACAGGCGCGCTGTGCTGGCCTCGACCCGAGCCGCGCTCGACTATCTGGAGCGCCTGCACAAGATGTTCGGCGGCGACTGGCAGCTCGCCTTGGCCGCCTACAACTGGGGCCAGGGCAATGTGCAAAAAGCCATCAACCGTAACCTGAAGGCGGGCCTGCCGACCGACTACGACAATTTGAAAATGCCCGACGAGACGCGCTACTACCTGCCCAAGCTGCAGGCGGTCAAGAACATCGTGCTGGCTCCGCAGAAATTCGGGCTGAGCTTGCCGGCCATGTCCAACCACCCGTATTTCCTCAGCGTCACGCTGGACCGTGACATTGATGTTGACTTGGCGGCACGCCTGGCCGGCATGAAGGTGGACGAGTTCAAACAATTCAACCCGCAGATGAACAAGCCGGTGATGCTGGCGGCAGGCAGCAACCAGATGCTGCTGCCCTATGACAATGCGCGCACCTTCACCGAATCCTTGGCGGCGCACCGTGGCCCGTTGGCCAGCTGGACCGCCTGGACCGTGAGCCAAACCATGAGCCCGGCGGCGGCGGCAAGACAAGTCGGCATGAGCGAAGCACAGCTGCGCGAGATCAATAAGATCCCGCCGCGCATGCTGGTCAAAAAGGGCTCGACTCTGCTGGTGCCCAGAGCCGCACACCGGATCGAAGATGTGTCCGAGCACATGGCGGAACATGGCGCCATCGACCTGGCTCCCGATGCGCCGGCGCTGCGCCGCGTCAGCTACAAGGCCGGCAAGGCCGACACGGTGCAGAGCATGGCCAACCGTTACCGCGTCAGCCCAGCGCAGGTGGCGCAATGGAACAAGGTCGGCGTCAAAGCAGCCTTCAAGCCCGGCCAGACCGTGGTGATGTACCAGGCCTTCGCGCCCAAACGCGCGACCGTCGCCAAAGCGAGCAGTGGCGCCAAGGCGAGCAAGCCGGGCAAGTCTAGCCAGGCCACCAAAACCAGCAAGGCCGGCGCGCCCTACACCGGCACGCCGGCACGCCAGATGAGCAAACGCTAACGGACGGGTTCAGCGGGCGCTGAAAAACAGCGCCACGCTGCAGATCACGCCGGCAAACCAGATCACCGAGCGCAGCGCTGCCTTGTCGGCCAGATAGGCTGCGATGTAGGCGACCCGCGCGGCCACAAAGCCCAGCGCCAGGGCGTCGACCAAACCCTGCGGCGCGGCCATTTGCTGGGCCACCAAGACGCCGGCGATGAACAGCGGCAAGGCCTCAAAACTATTCGCCTGTGCGGCATTGGCGCGCGCCTGCCGGCCGGTTTGTTGCGCCAGCCAGGCCCGTGGGTTGTGGTTGTCATAGCCACCGTCGCGGCGCGGCCGGCCGAAGCCGCCCGACTTGGCCAAGCCTGCGCAAACAACAGGCAAAGCGCAGGCCACGAGCATGCAATAGTTGGCAATCGTCATCGAAACAGCTCCAGGTTCGTGAAGGGTCTACAGCGCCTCAGCGCCGGTCGACCAGGGCATGGGCGATGGTGCCCAGATCTACATATTCCAGCTCGCTGCCGACCGGCACGCCGCGCGCCAGACGGGTGGCAAGGATGCCGCGCGAACGCAGCGCCTCGGCCAGCACATGGGCGGTAGCCTCGCCCTCAGCGGTGAAACTGCAGGCCAGAATCACCTCGGCCACACCGGTTTCGGCGGCCCGCAACAGCAGCTCCGCCGCACCGATCTGAGTCACCCCGACGCCGTCCAGCGGGCTGACTCGCCCGAGCAGCACAAAGTAGTAGCCACGGTAGGAATTGGTGCGCTCAAGGGCCGCTTGGTCGGCCGGCGACTCGACCACGCAGAGCAGGCCTGGGTCACGGCTGACGTCGGCGCAAATGCTGCAAATCTCGGTTTCGCTGAAGGTATGGCAGCGCCTGCAATGGCCGATTTGCTCGCCCGCCGCACGCAGCGCCAGCGCCAACTGCGCCGCGCCGTCGCGGTCGTGTTGCAGAAGGTGATAGGCCATGCGCTGGGCCGACTTCTGGCCCACGCCCGGCAGGCGCTTGAGCGCATCGATCAAGGTTTCTAGTGCAGTCACCTATCTGGGCTGACTTAAAACGGGAACTTCATGCCGGGCGGCATCGGCATGCCGGCGGTCAGCTTGCCCATCTTCTGCGAGCTGACTTCCTCGGCGCGGCGCACCGCATCATTGAACGCGGCGGCGACCAAATCTTCCAGCATGTCTTTGTCGTCAGTCAGCAAGCTGGGATCGATGGTGACGCGCTTGACGTCGTTCTTGCAGGTCATCACGACCTTGACCAGACCGGCGCCCGATTGGCCCTCGACCTCGACCAGCGCCAACTCGTCCTGCGCCTTTTTCATGTTGTCTTGCATCGCCTGAGCCTGCTTCATCAGACCCGCGAGTTGACCCTTCATCATCATCGTTCTCCTTCAGTTTTCAATTGCTTGGGGTGCTTGTAAATCAATGCGCGCGGATCGAGCCGGGCACGATCCGCGCGGTCTTGAACTGCGCCAGCAAAGCTTGCGCCAGCGGGTCCTCGACCACGATCTGCTCGACGGCGCGTTGGCGCGCCTGCAGCTGGGCCGCGTCACGCAGCGCCGGCGAATCGTGGGCAATCCCGGCCTCCAGCTCAATCAGCACGGGGCGTTCCAAAAAAGCGCTCAGTGCGGCCTGCAGCTTGTCCTTGAGTGCCGGTTGACGCAGCGACTCGCGCTCAACCCGCAAACGCCACAGCAAGGCCTCGCCCTGCTCCTCGACGCCGACGCATTCCGACCTGACGGCCAGTTCACGCGTCAAGGCCAACAGGCCCATGGGCCGGATCTGTTCGGCCCAGCGCTCGCCCAGCGCGGTGGGCTGCAGCGCGACATCACTGCCGGATGTCGAGGCATAGGCCTTGCTCGACAGCTCGGCTGCATCATCATCGACCCCGGCATCAAACTGTGGCGCCTCGTCCGAACGCCCGCCCTCGTCTTCGGCAGGCGGCGCATCCATCCAAGGCGGCGGTTCCTGGCCGGCGGACGTCGATGCAGGCACGGGCGCGGGCGCGGTCCTAGCCTCCACGGCGCGCGGCCGCAAACGGGCACTGTGGCCACTCGTCGCTTGCTCCGGCAAGGGCGCGGTCTGCGCCATTGCGGGTGCCGCACGCACGCTCAGTGGTGCGGCTGGCTCGGCAACGCTATGCAACGCTGCCGGGGCAGAATTATTTTCAAGCGAGACCGGCGTTCGCAACGGCGTTTGCACCGTCGTTTGCACCGTCGTTTGCGCCACTTGCGGCCGCAGCAAAGGCGCGCTCGTCGCTGCCGTCTTGGGCCTTGGTTTGCTGGCCTGCGATCCCGCCGCACCTTGCGGCCTGAAGCTCAGCATGCGCAACAAGACCATCAAAAGCCCGGCGTATTCATCCGGCGCCAAGGCCAGCTCTTGGCGGCCGTGCAAAGCCATGCTGTACATCAGCTGAATTTCATCCGCCGGCAGCAACGCCGCCAAACGCTCGGCCTCAGCGGTATCCGGATCTTGATCATCCAGCGCACCGGGTGCGGCTTGGGCCACCGCCATCTGCTGCAGCAGGCCGGCCAAATCTTCCAGCGTGCCGGCCGCCGAAAGCCCCAAGCTGCGCAAGCCATCGGCCTGCGCCACCACGTCGGCGCCATCGGCCGCAATCAAGGCAGCCAGAATGGCGACCACATGGCCGCGGTCCACCGTGCCCAGCATCTGGCGCACACCGTCCTCGACCAGGCTGCCGGCACCAAACGCGATCGCCTGATCGGTCAGCGACAGCGCGTCGCGCATCGACCCGCGCGCCGAGCGGCTCAGCAAACGCAGAGCCCCGGCGTCGGCGGGCACGTTCTCGGCCTGCAGCACCTGGCGCAAATGAGCCAACACGGTCTGCGGCGCCATCGGCCGCAGATTGAATTGCAGGCAGCGGGACAAGACGGTGACCGGTACTTTCTGCGGGTCGGTGGTGGCCAGCACGAACTTCAAATAGTCCGGCGGCTCCTCCAGCGTCTTCAACATCGCGTTGAAGGCGGTGTTGGAGAGCATATGGACTTCGTCGATCATGTAGACCTTGAAGCGCCCCATCACCGGCTTGTAGACCGACTGGTCAAGCAGCTGCGAGATCTCCTCGACGCCGCGGTTGGAGGCCGCGTCGAGCTCGATGTAGTCGACAAAACGGCCGGCATCGATGTCGCGGCAGGCGTCACAGACGCCGCAGGGCGTGGCGGTGATGCCGCCCTGGCCGTCGGCGCCGGTGCAATTCAGGCTCTTGGCCAGAATGCGCGACACCGTGGTCTTGCCGACACCGCGCGTGCCGGTGAACAGATAGGCGTGATGCAGGCGTTGCTGGGTCAGCGCATTGACCAAGGCCTGTACCACATGCTCTTGGCCCACCAGTTCTTCAAAACTGTGGGGGCGATATTTGCGGGCGAGGACCTGATAGCTCATGGATCTAGATTCTACGGGGGCTTGCTCGTTACCCCGACCGATGAAGCTCGGCCCTTCATTGCGGACTATTGGCGCGGCCGGCGATGGTGCACGCACAGACTGACCGATAATCCCGCCCCATGAGTACGCATGCAGCCCCCTCCTCCGCCGACACCCTCAGCTACAGCCAAGCTGGTGTCAATTACGACTTGATTGATCCCTTGAAGATCAGCGCCCAGCGCGCCGCTGCCGCCACCGGCGCCCACCTCGGCGCCCATGGCTTCACCGAAGTGCTGGCCTCGCG
>NZ_JANNMI010000408.1:0-16750 GCF_031397715.1 Roseateles sp. | reverse complement strand
CCCGCGCCGGCCAGCGCGCCACGGCCGGCTGCGGCAAGCCCGGCACCGGCGCCGACGCCGGCCGACTCGACCTTCGCCCCCAACCTTGACATTGAAGCGATGGTGGCCGTCCTGCGTGCGGCCGCGCAGCAAGGGGTGCCGTTTTGCGAAGAATGCGCGCGGGCCGCGGTCCAACAGCAAGTCGCCGAGGCAAGCACCGCATGAGCCCGGAGCAGCGCGAGCAGATCATGCGAACCCTGTGGCCGGATGGCGGCAGCGCGTCGAAAACCAGCGTTTGGGCCATCCTGGATTGCGCGCGCGACCCGAAGATCTATTTGGCGCTATTGGCCTCCCGGCTTGAGTTCCGTTGCCTGTACAGCGGCAAGCTGCCGCGCGAGCTGGAAATGGTGGCACCCCAATTGGTCGAGTTGCATCCCGGCAACCGCTTGACGGCGCAGTTGCTCGACGAAGCTTGGGGCAAGTCATGGGGGGTGTTTTTGCGCACCGCCGAACCCAGCAACTTGCGCCACCATTTGCGCAAGTTCTTGAAAGTGCAGGACGAGGACGGGCGCCGGCTGCTGTTCCGCTACTACGACCCGCGGGTATTGCGGGTGTATTTGCCCACCTGCACGGCGGACGAGCTCAAACAGTTTTTCGGTCCAATCGACATGTTCTTATCCGAGGCGGTCGGCGGAGCTTGGCTGGACCAATTCGGCCGCGCGCAAGGTTTGTTACAACAGCAACGCTTGGCGCTCAGCGGGCCCGCCATCCCAACTCATGGAGCTGACAGCGAGCAGATTTCCGCATCAAGTTGAGTGGCGAGCCAAGCGGCGATGTTCTCCTGCTCACTGGGGTCATCCACCCTCAGCAGCAGCTCAAGTGACCGTCCGCCCAACTGCGCAACCTCCAGCGCGATGCCGGGCGCACTGTAGCCGCGCACTGCGGCACTGGACCAAAATGCGGGCTCAAGGCCATATCGGGATGCGACAAGATCGTCGACCAGAGAGACTTGCCCGCGAACCCTTTTTCTCGCCAGCAGCCCGATGGGCGTTCGATCGGCACCATGAATTTCGAAGATTCGAAAAGCCGGTCGACTGAACAGCTCCGGCAAAGACCCCGCAAGTTGGCTCAGGTGACGGGCGGTCATCTCGGCGAAAGTAGCCTCGTTACAGCCTGGGAATGCGACCACTTTGAGCTCGGGCGCCACCAGCGAGAGTTGCAGGTGCGGATTGAACGTGGGGTCCTTGGTGTCGGAGCCAATGCGAAGGAACTCATCGACCCTCAATGCGTCATCGCGGCGGTAGTAGTCAAGGACCGTCTGGATGCGGAAATCGAGGCTCTGAATATCGATCCAAGCTGTGCTTCGCCCCATGACCGCGAGGAAGTCTCGGTAGACATCGGGCAAATCTTGGCCGATCAGGACTTCGAGTTCGGCGAGTTCTTGCTCGCTGGCCCCCTCGATCGACGAGCGAAAGTCCTTGTCAAAACCAGCGATGTAGTCAACGACCGCGTCAAATATCAACATGAAGATCCTTTGCTAGGCTCGCTAAACGAACGGTTTCATCGAGTTCGCCGATGCGCGTCTGCTGCTTATCGGCCAAGCCACAGAGAACAAAGCCAAGAATGGAACGGCAGCATTCGCAGGAAGGCACATAAACGCCACTCGGGTTCCCCGAACGAAAATCGCGCTGCGTACCCAGATCTTTGCCGATCCAAATTTCGGCGATGGCGATCGGTGTCCAGCCGAGGCTTTGCGCTTGCGCGAGCATTTTGGGCGCGGCGCAAGTGCCCGTGCGGCCATCTGCGACGCGCTCATTTTTTTCTTTCGAGTTAGCTGCTGTGCAGACGTCTTTCACGGGTTTGGCCGGGCCGCCATTGAAGTTTTGCAAAAGCCGCTCACCGGTGTATTGATGGTTGATGTCATAGCGCAAATCATCTCTTTGAACTTCAAGCGTTGCCAGTCTAGCGGCGGCGCTACGGTACAGCTCCGCCTGAGTCTCCGAGCGGCGCTCAATCTCAGCTTTTTTCTCCAAATACGGCGCAGCTTGCTGTTCTTTCTGGATCTTTGTCAACGCTGAATTTCGATAGATATCTTTGAGGCTGGCCTGATTCACATTCAAATCCGTGGCGTGTTTATCCTTCTCTTGCTGATACTCCTTGTGCGTACGCTCAACTTCCTCTTTCGCGACGCCAATTGCCGGAAGCACTTCGTCCTTCAACTTGGCTTCTTTCGTTGCAACGCCTTCAGGATCTGGAGGGGGAATCATCGAACTACAGCCGTCCGCCGTACTGATCCCTGAGCTGTCAATGAAGCCGGAAAAGGCCCGCAGCACCTGGGTCTGGCCATCGCTGTCCACGCACAGTAAAACGCCGATCATGTTGCCTTTTTCATTGTCAAGTCTCGACGTCGGCACCTCACCGAGCAGTTCCGCGCTTCGAATTTCGTCATAGAACCGTGCGACCTCGGCCTCGGCCTCCTTGGACCGCAGGATCGAGTGGGATTTTGTTTGCAGGCTGACCGCGCCGCATTTCTCACAGTTGCCGCCATGCGGCGGAACGCCGTGACCACCCGACAAAGGGCAGGGCGTTGTCGAGTTCAGAACCTGATCCTGGTAAGCCGCCTTGGTGCGCTCTGAAGATTTTTTGATCCGCTCGTCCAGCGGCAGGAGTTCGTCATCGATTGGAGTGATCACGGCAGCGCCCTTGCTGCGCGCCGCTGCACATCAATCCAATCAGCGTTGCGCAGGGTCTCAATCACGTGGTCGATGCGATCGTCGGGCGCGAGCCTCGGGTCTTGCAGGATGTGGCGAATCGGGGGGTACTGGTCGAAATCGGGCGCTGCCAGAAATAGCAGCTGGATGAACATGGACAAGGAATACTTCTTTTTGAACCCGTATCGCGCGGCGCGCTCAAGGCCGTCGGCGACGCGCAGACGCAACGCGTCCGGCGAGAGGTCGGCCACCTTGTCAGCGAGGTGCAGGCGTATTTCGAGCGTGACGCTGTCGATGAAGACTTGCTTGGCAGTCGCATCGAAGGCCTGCATCTGTACGGGGCGAATCGTCAGCATGGCCGTGCAAGCCCCGCCAAGGCTTGCGCCGGCTCCGCCACCGACTGCATCCTGATGACCGTGACCGCATTGCGGTTCCTGTGGCTCAGCACCGGCATCAGCCCCGCCGCCAGCATGGCCAGACCTGCTTCTTCACCCAGGTAGCGTTCCGCACAGGCTTGCAGTTCGCGCTCGCCGTTCTGCAGATAGGTGTAGGCCGGCAAGTCAGCGATTTCGCGCTCGTCACCGGCTTCGAACTCCCAGCCACGCGCATTGAAGGCGCGGCCCAGCAGCAGCGCCACGGCCAGCGCGCCATTGCCCCACAAGAACTCCTCATGCACAGGCGTGGCATCAAATTCTTCAAAAGCAAAACCATCGACCGGGTCGCTCTTCTTGCCATACGGCAGGCGCAGCAAGACGCGCGGCGCGGCCAGGCCTATCCAAGCTGCCGCCTCGCTGTGCCGCAGTGCTTGCCAATTGGCTTGCTCAGTCGGCGCCAAGGCGGTCAGGCCGGGGTCGCCGCCCGCCAACCAAGGCCCGCCCGCTTGCGCCGCCAGCAGCCCCAGCGCCGCCAGCAAACCGACATCCGCGTCCGAGGCGCCGAACTGATACAGGCCGACCAGCGCCGACCAACTCTGCCCGCCCGGCAGATTGCGCCAACGGTCTGCCAGCGCGTGATGCAAGCCGGTTTGCGCCAGTTGCCCCTTGGCGGCGACGATGTCGGCCAATAGCTCGTCGCGCGACACATCAAACAGATGCAACTCCAGCTGCTCGTCCAACTCAAGGTTGGCGATCAGCCATTGCACGCCGCGCCAGGCCGCTTCCAGGCCTTGCAAGCTGGGTGCGTGCAAGAGGCGGCGCATTTGCTCGGTGATGACCGCGTCAACGGCGGCCTGTTGGGTCTGCAGGCTGGCGGATAGATCCGGCACGATATGGGGGGCGACCAGCTTGTGGATCAAGCCGTCCAGACCGGCGGCAGCGGACGGCGCCGGGTCAGGCTTTGTTTCGCTAGTTTTGCCCAGCAGTTGGTCCAATAAACCCGCATTGCCTGCGGCAACCGGCTGGCTGCGCGCCCGCTGCAATTCCTGAAACAAAGGCAAGCGGGTGTAGAGCTGCTCGGGGTGAAAGTCGTCGATGCTTTGGAAGTCAATATCCGCAGAGGCCCACTTGAGCTGAACCCCAAGCCGGCGCATCACGTCATCGAGCGTGTCCAGATCGACCCGGTGACTGGGCCGCTCGGCCAGTGGCGATTTTTGACTCGTCGGCTTGGCGCTGAAATCACCCAGCAAGAGCAAACGCATGGGCCCGCGCCGCTGCTCAAGCGGCGCCTCAGGCCGCATGCCGGACGGGCCAAAGGCGAAACCAAACTCCATTCGCTGAGGCATTGTTGGGGCTCCGAAACTGCTGACCAAGTCGCATCCTAACGAGGAATTCCTGCAGTCAGGTGACGTGCTCACTTTGCGTCAAAAATTGTCACTTGTGCAATAGCAAAAGTACCGAGTGCTTTGGCCCGTGGGCGGCAAAATTTCTGATCCGGGGCCGTTATAGTCGGCGAGCTCGGCAACAGGGTTTGCACGCAAACTACGCCGCTTCTTGCGCCGAAATCAGGTCAGCAAGGTTTTCAGATTGAGGGTTTATGGCAGCAACGACGGCATTTCAGATGGGCATGGTCAGCGCAGCCGGCGACACCCTGGCTTTGCGTTCAATGTCGGCATTCGAAGAGGTGTCGCGCCCGTTTGAGTTTCAGATCATTGCCGTGTCCACCGACGCGGGCCTGGCTGCCGACGACTTGCTGGGCACAAATGCGGCCGTCTGGGTCGCCACCGGCGACGCCGGCCCGCGCTGGTTCAATGGTGTCGTCACTGCCTTCGGTTTCGAAGGCATGGACGGGCGCTTTTTTCAGTACCGGCTCTGTCTGCGCCCCTCGCTGTGGTTGTTGACCCGTTCCGCCAATCTGCGGGTGTTTCAGGAGATGACCGCGCCGGCCATCATCACGCAGGTGTTCTCCGCTTACACGGGCACCGTGACGCAAGAGTTGAGCGCCACTTACAAGCCCCGGCTTTATTGCGTGCAGTACCGCGAGACCGATTTCAATTTCGTCAGCCGCTTGATGGAAGAGGAAGGGATTTTCTATTTCTTCCGCCATACCGAGGGTCAGCATGAGTTGGTGCTGGCCGATGCGGCCAGCGCGCATGTGACCAGCCCGGGTTTCGAAACCGTGCCCTTCTTTGCCGCCGGCAATGCCATGATCAGTCAAGCCGCCATCAACGAATGGCAGATGCGGCATGAGGTGCAAACCGGCAAAGTGGTGCTGAAGGACTACAACTACCTGACCCCCGACACCGACCTTGCCAGCGCCCCGGCCGAAGGCAGCCGCGGCCACGCCGAGGCCGGCCTGGCAGTGTACGACTATCCTGGGCGTTATGAGGCCAAGGCCGACGGCGACGCGCGGGCTCTGATCAGGCTGGAGGAAGCGCAGGCACGCTTTGGCCGCTTTACCGGCCAGGGCAACACCCAAGGCCTGGCGGCCGGCGCGCGCTTCACCTTGGCCGGCCACCCGCGCGCCGACCAGAATGCCGAGTACATCGTCTTGGCCACCCGTATCGAGATGAGCTTGTCGGCCTATGAGTCTGGCGCGGCTGAATCCACGTTTGGCTGCAGCTTCACGCTGCAGCGCTATGACGAGCCGCTGCGCCCGGCCCGCAATACCCGCAAACCCACGGTGGCCGGGCCGCAGACGGCGGTCGTCGTCGGTGACGCCGACCCGGGGGACATCGTCACCGATGAGCATGGCCGGGTGAAGATTCAATTCCACTGGGACCGCATTGGCACCAAGACGGCAGCCAGCAGTTGCTGGGTGCGGGTCGCCAGCCCCTCGGCGGGCAATGGTTTCGGCATGATCTCGCTGCCGCGGCTCGGGCAAGAGGTGGTGGTCGACTTTTTGGAAGGCGATCCTGACCAGCCCCTGATCACCGGCCGGGTTTATAACGCGGCGCAAAAACCGCCCTATGAGTTGCCGGTCAACGCGACCGTCAGCACGCTCAAGAGCCGCAGCAAGCTGGGCGGCGCGGCCGACTTCAATGAGCTTCGCTTTGAGGACAAAAGGGGCAGTGAATATCTGCTTTTCCATGCGCAAAAAGATCGCTTCGAGTTTGTCGAAGAAACGCTCAAGAGCGAGATCGGCAAGGATGAGCACCGCACTGTCAAGGCCGACCGCAAGGAAAAAGTCGAGGGCGAGTACCACCTCAGCGTGGTCAAGGATTTGAAGCAAAAGGTCGACGGCAAGTTCAGCCTTGATGTCGGCAAAGACATGCTCTTGAAGGGCGGCGGCATCTTCAGCCTGAAGACCGCCCAGGACATCACCGCGCAATCGGGCGCCGCTGTGTCGATCAAGTCGACGGCCGATCTGCATCTGAAGATCGGTGCCAATATCGGTGCCGATGCCGGGCAGAACGTGCATATCAAGGCCGGCATGAATGTGGTGATTGAAGCCGGGGTACAGATCAGCATCAAGGCGGGTGCCTCGTCCATCGTGTTGGGGCCTGACGGCGTGTCCATCACCGGCTCCATGGTCAAGATCAACTCGGGCGGCTCACCCGGTTCGGGTGCGGGTGCTAGTCCCGTGGCGCCGACCGACCCGGATGCGCCGGATGCACCCGAGGTGCCCGAAGACCCCTTGACGCATCGGTAGGCCGGCCATGCAGCCACAGGATACTGACGCCCAGGAGCGCGCCGCGTGGCTTGCCTTCGTGCAGCGCTTGTCGCTTCAGTTGGCGGGGCTTTGGCCGTCGATGGAAGCCTTGCTGGGCGAGCGTTATGCGGCGTTTGTCGAGTTGGCGGTGGAGCAGGCCGGCAAACTGGGTTTGCGGCGTGCCGCCAGTGTGGCGCGTTATGCCAATCTCTGTTTTGTCTGGGGGCCGGGCTTTCAGGACAAGGCCGGCTTCGAGTGGGCGGCCGGCGCGCTGGTAAAAGCAGGTGAATCTGGTCAGGGCGGCGAGGCGGAATGGCTGGGCACGCATCAATTGCTGCAGCGCTCGCTGCTGGAGCTGTCGCGCATGCCCGGCGCCAAGGTCGAGCCGCAGGCACTGCTGGCGGCCGACACTGCTCTGTTAAGAGCGTTTGACGGATTGGGTCGGCAGGGTGCCATGCTGGCGCGGTCTGCCGAGCCGGTGGTGTTGCCGCGCGTCGCCTGCGATCTGGACGCCCTTGATCTGCGCCTGCTGGAGTCCGCTGACGACGCGCGAGCAGGCCAGCAGGAATACCGCCTCGATGGCCAGCACTGGCAGCGCGTCAAAGTTGTGGCCCCGGCCGCCTTGCGGGTCGACGCCGGCCATCCGCTGCCGGCGCTGATCGCGGTCTTGTCGCCGCAACTCGGCGGGGGGCGGGCCGCCCAGCTGCAACTGCGTGCGCGCAGCCATGCGGTTTGCAATGGCGATGTTCACCCGGCCCTGGCCTTCAGCGGGCCGCTGTGCCGTTGGGACTGGGCCGGCCACGAGACGCGCGCCGTCAGTTGGCCGGTGGCAGCCCGCGAGCAGGCGATATCCGGGCCCGGACCGGGCTGCGTGATTGCCGAGGAGAGCTCGCCCGAACTGTATAAATTGGCACTCGAGGTCTGCGGCTTGCGTGACGAGGGCGAGCCCTTGGGCGCCATGCAGACCCTGGTCTATGCGTGGCCGGCGGCCCAATGGTGGCTGGAAATTCAGCGGGAGCGGCCACTGCCGGGTCAAACGCAGGCCTTGTTGCCCGGCGCCAAAGCTTGGGCGCGGGGCCTGAACCGCTGCCGTGTCGAGTGCGACGGGCAGGCCCAAGACAGCGCGGCTTTGCGGCAACAATTCGAGCAGGGCCTTGACGGCGCGGCGGCCGACGGGCTGCAAAAAATGGCCGCGGCCTGGGCCCAAACGGCCGGCCTCAGCGCTGCTAGCTTCGACGCCAGCCTGGGACTCTTGGTCGGCAAAATGGCCTGCACCTGGGGTTGGCGTTATGGCGCCGGCGGCTTGGACGGTCGGGCCTTGATGCGCATGTGGGCGCTGCTTGAAATGGACGCTTGCGTGGCCGAGTTAGCCCTCGGTGGTGAGCTCGCCCTGGCCGAGACCCACACCCGCATCAGCCTGCGTTGCACCGGTCAAGCCGCGCTGCAACAGCAGCTTCGACATGAAGCGGCCGGGCCGGGTCTGAGTGAGGCGGTGATGGGCGGCGTGGTGAGTTGGCGTTTCCCTTTCGAGTTGGCGTTTCCCTTTCGAGTTGAGCCTGGAGCCGCTGGCCAATGACGCCGCTTGTTTGCTGCAGCAGGCCGGGCCGCTCAGCGGGGCCTTGGTCGGCGAGGCCGGTCTGCGCCCCAATTCCAAGGGCGGCAGTGGCTGGGAGTGGTTTGTGGGCTTGCGCACCGAGGCGGTGCTGGCCCCTTTGCAATGGAGCGATCCCTTGCTCGGTCAGGCGCGCCAGTTGCTGCCCTTGCTGCCGGCCCTGCAGCTGATTGACTGGAGCATGGGCTGATGGAGCGCTTGCTGGTTTTCAGGCTGGAGGCGGTCGGCTGCAGCGCCGAGGCGGTGCTCAACGGTATCCCATTGTTGCGCGTGGGTGGTGAGCAAATGCTGGCCAGCTTGCCGGTGCATGAGTTCACGCTGGCCGGCGGCAACGAGATCGAGTTGATCATCAACCCGCCGGTGCTGGGTGCTCAGGCCGCCGGCGCCGCCGAGGCCGAGGCGGCGGGCGGCGAGCCGCATTTGTCCGATGGCAAAGTGGGTGCGAGCCTGCGTCTCTTGCTGCCGCGGGTGGGCGCTGTCGCGCACCCGGCGCAGGCCCGCACGCTGGCGAGCTTGGATTGGGCACCGGCGGCCAACGAGCTCTACCGTTCACCGCTGCGCTTGCAGCAGTGGGTGGATCTGCCGATTGCGTTTCCCCGCTGGCGCTGGCTGGATGCGCCGGTGCTCACGCTCAGTGATGCCTTGAAGGACGAACTCGCCGCCTATTTGCTGAAGATTGCGCTCGGCTTGACCAAGGGTGATGCCGAGCCGCTGATTCAGGCCTCGCGCCTGCGGCTGGAGGAATTGGCGCAGGCCTACCAGCGCAGCCTGCCCGCCGATGTGAGCCGCTTGCGCGGTCATATCCAGCAGCTGCATGCCGCTCAAGCGCTCAAGCCGAGTTTGCCGACGCCGGCCAAGCTGCTTTTGCGCGCGGTGGCCGGTGGTCGGCTGCTGGAATGTCTGGCCCCCGACGGGCTGCCCCTGCTGCGCAGCCCTTGCGCGGGCGGCGGGCAAATGATGTGGCCGCTCAGGGTTTCGGCCATAGGGGGAGAGTTTTATGTTCTGCGTTGACGGCGGGGTTGCAGCGGCTGCCACGCGTCGCCGCTATGCTGTGCGCTTGAAAAACAGGGGAGTTTTCGCATGATCTTGCTGACCGTGCTCAGCTTCAATGGCGCGCCGACGGCCGGGCTGTCGGCCAGTTTTGATGAACTGGGCGGCACCATAGGGCGGGCCGACAGCAATCAAATGGTGCTGCCCGACCCGGAGCGCAGTATTTCGCGGGTGCATGCGCGCATCGTTTTTCGCAACGGGGCCTATGTGGTGATTGACAGCGGCAGCAACCCGATTTCGGTCAATGGCCGAGCGCTGGGGACCGCGGCCGAACAGCCCCTCAATCCCGGCGATCAATTGCAAATTGGCGGCTATCTGCTGGCGGTGTCGGCGGCGGTAGCGGCAGCGGCCCGGGTCAGTGCCGACCCGTTTGCCGATTTGTTCGGTGACATCGGCGGCGGCTTTGCCGCGGCACCGGCAGCTACCAGCCCGCCGAGACCCGCAGCTGCGGCGACCAGTTCAAACGCCGGGCAGATCCCCGATGACTGGGACCCGTTCGCCAACCACGCGGGTGCCGCAGCGCCGCCTGCGCCCACGAGGGCAGGTTTAGGCGATCTGCAAATGGCCCCGGCGGCGGATTCACTGGATGACTTGTTTGGTCTGGGTCCCGGCGCTGCTGCCGCCGATCCCTTCGGTGCCTTGCCCGCCGCCGCGCTGGCGCCGAATATGGCCGCGCATGCGGACCCGCTGCAGTCATTGGCGCGGCCGGCCGCCGTCGGCCTGGGCTCGGTCGCCGACCACGGCTCGGAATTGAATGCAGCCAGCCCCAGGATTCGCGAGCAACCACCGGCACAAACACCTGTTCCGGCATCACCCGCAGCGCCGGCCGGCGCGGTGTTTTCTTGGCAAGATCCGGCCGGCCATGTGCCGCAGACGGTGCCAAGTTTTGTCAGTCGAGCGGAACCGGCGATGGCAGCGACCACTGCGCCGGCCCAGGTCACGGCGCCGGTGGCCGCAGCGGTTTCGCCCGTTGTCGCTCCTGCCGCGCCCGGCGACGGCGCATTGCTGAGCGCCTTGCTGGAGGGCTTGGGCTCGCCGGGTTTGCGCATCGAGGCGCTGACCCCCGACTTGATGCGCTTGATCGGCAGCCTGCTGCGCGAGGCGACGCGGGGCTCGGTTGAGCTGCTGGTGGCACGGGCCGCCTTGAAGCGCGAGATGCGCGCCGAGATGACGATGATTGTGGCGCGCGAGAACAACCCCTTGAAGTTCTCGCCCTCGGCCGAGGTGGCCTTGCAGTATTTGCTGTCGCCGCCGCTGCCCGGCTTTATGGCGGCGCAGCCGGCCATGCGCGACGCCTTTGATGATTTGCGCGCCCACCAGCTCGCCGTGATGGCCGGCATGCGTTCGGCCCTTGAGGGCGTGCTGCAGCGCTTCAATCCGCTGCGGCTTGAGGGCGAGCTGACCCAGCGCTCGGCGATCAGTGCCTTGCTGCCGGCCTTGCGCAAGGCGCGGCTGTGGGATCTGTTTCAAGACCTTTTTGCGCAATTGTCGAGCGAGGCGCAGGACGAATTCGAGGACTTGTTCGGCCAGGCCTTTTTGGACGCCTATGAGGATCAGCTGGACCGCTTGGCCGCCGAGCCCAGCAGCTCATGAGCGCCGCGTTGAAATACAAGGTCGCCTTGCTGACCGACCGTGGCGGGCGCAGCTATAACGAAGATGCCTGCGGCCACTGGGCGTCTGAAGCCCAGCTGTGCTGCGTGCTGGCGGACGGCGCCGGCGGCCATGGCGGTGGCGATATCGCGTCCAAGCTGGTGGTGCAGGAGCTGGTGGGTTTGTTCGCCGCGCAGCCCTCGCGCGACGGTGCCGAGTTGGGCCAATTGCTGCGCCAAACCAACGAGCGCCTGCGGGCGCAGCGCGAACCGGGCACCGAGCGGCAAGACATGCACAGCACCGCTGTGTGCCTGGTGCTTGACCTGGCCGGCGGCCAAGCGCATTGGGCGCATGTTGGCGACTCGCGCCTGTACTGGTTCAGTGGCGGGCGGCTGCTCACGCGCACCCGCGACCACAGCATGGTGCAGGCCCTGGTGGACGCCGGCTTTCTGACGCCGGAGCAAATGAGCACCCACCCCAAACGCAGCGAATTATGCTCCGCCATGGGCCTGCCCGACGACGCGCTTGAACTCAGCCACGGCAACAGTCAACAGCCGGTGCAAGCGCAGGATGTGTTTTTACTCTGCACCGATGGGCTGTGGGAGTACCTGGACGACGCCTTGCTGGAACGCAGCCTGGCCGCGGCCCCAACGCAGCAGGGCTGGATGGACAGTTTGGCCGCCGAGGTGCGGCAATTGGCCAAACACAAGCTCAGTCACGATAATTTCACCGCGCTGACCGTCTGGGTCAGCGCGGCCTGATCGTCAACGCAAGGGAGCCAGCTGATGCCTATTCACACCTGCACCGGCGCCCAAATGATGTGCATGATGGGCTTGGCGCCGTCGGTCTTCAATGCCACGCCCAAGAATGTGATCACCAGTTTCATGCCGGCCGGCAATATCCTGGATCACAAGCCGATGATGAATATCCCGCCCTTCGGCATGTGCAAGAGCCCGTCCAATCCGACCGTGGCGGCGGCCACCGCGGCGGCCCTCGGCGTGCTGACGCCGATGCCCTGCGTGCCGATGACGATGGCGCCTTGGGCACCCGGCTCGGCGACGCTGTTGGTGGCCGGTGCGCCGGCGCTCAACAACACCTCGACCCTGGCTTGCATGTGGGGCGGCGTGATCAAGATTGCCAACCCCGGCCAGACCACCGAGATGATTCCGTGAGTGGCCCCGTTTTCAATATCAAAGCAAACCGAGCGTTTTTATGACATGGCATAACAAGGTGATGTGGACCGAGGGCATGTTCCTTCAGCCACAGCATTTCCAACAGCAAGATCGCTATATCTCGCGCCAAGTGGATGGCCGCATGGCTGCGCTGCTGGCATGGGCCTGGGGCTTCTCGGCGCTGCAAGTCGACGATGCCGCACTGTTGCAAGGCCGCGTTGCGCTGAACAACGCGCGCGGCGTGCTGCCCGATGGCCTGGTGTTTGCGGTGCCCACCGACGACCCGGCGCCCTTGGCCTTTGAGGTGCCGGCAGATGCCCGCGACCAGGTGCTTGTGCTGGCGGTTCCGTTGGCGCGGCCGGGCGTGGCCGAGAGCGATGTGGAGGTCAGCGAGGCGGCGATGCCGCCGCGCTTTCGGGCCATCGATATCGAAGCGGCCGACAGCCATGCCGCCAGCCTGCGCGAGGCGCCGCTGCAAATTGGCCGCCTGAACCTGCGCCTGATGCTGGAGCGCGATGCGGCTGAAGGTTATGCCAAATTGGGCGTGGCCCGCATCATCGAGCGGCGCGCCGACGGCCGGGTCACGCTGGACGCAAACTATGTGCCGCCGCTGTTGCACGCGCCGGCGCACGCTGTGCTGGACAGTTATTTGCGCGAAGTGCACGGCATGTTGCATCAGCGCGGCGAGGCACTGGCCGCGCGGCTGGTGCAGCCGGGCCGGGCCGGCGTGGGCGAGATCGCCGACTTCCTGCTGCTGCAAACGGTCAACCGCCAGCAGCCGCTGTTCGCCCATCTGCAGCGCCTGCCGGTCTTGCACCCGGAGCGCCTGTACGAGCAATGCCTGGAGCTGGCCGGCGATTTGTCGACCTTCCGCGAGCAGCGCCGGCCAGTCAACTATCCCGAATACCGCCACGACGATCTGGCCGGCTGCTTCCGCGCGGTGATGGCCGATCTGCGCCAGTCGCTGTCGATGGTGCTGGAGCAGACCGCCATCCCGATCGAGCTGCAGGACCGCAAATTTGGCATCCGCGTCGCCATCATCCCGGACCTGGAGTTGCAGCGCACGGCCAGCTTTGTGCTGGCGGTCAACGCGCAGATGCCGGGCGAAGTCTTGCGCGCGCGCTTCCCCACGCAGGTCAAGATCGGCCCGGCCGAACGGATACGTGACTTGGTCAATTTGCAACTTCCCGGTGTCATGCTGCGGCCCATGCCGGTGGCGCCGCGGCAAATTCCGTACAACGCCGGCTTCACCTATTTCGAGCTGGAAACGCGTGGCAACGAGCTCTGGAAACAGCTCGAAAGCTCGGGCGGTCTGGCCATGCATATTGCCGGTGACTTCCCCGGTCTCGCCTTGGAGTTCTGGGCCATTCGAGGCTAAGGAAAAGTGATGAGTGAACCCGATCCCGATCCCTTCGCCGCTTTCGAGTCTGACCGCACCATCATCAAGCCCAGCGGCAACCGCGCGAAAGCGGAAACTGCGCCAGCGCCTGCGGCTCAACAGCGCCCGATGAGTTTTGACGGTGGCCTAACCGCATCGGCAGACTTGCCCGATCATGCCAGCCTGAACCCCTTGGTGCAGGCTGCGGCACCGCTGCTGGCGGCCGCGCCGCGCTTGCGTGCGATGGCCCGCCACCCGAACCCGCAGGCCTTGCGGGCCTCGCTCGCCGAGGCGATCCAGCGCTTCGAGGCGGCGGCGCGGGCACAGAATCTGCCGAATGAGCAAGTGGTGGCGGCCCGTTATGTCTTGTGCACCTTGTTGGACGAGGCAGCGGCCAGCACGCCCTGGGGCGGCGCCGGCGCCTGGGGTGCGCAGAGCTTGCTGGTGCAGTTTCATAACGAGAGCTGGGGCGGCGAAAAGGTCTTCCAGCTGCTGACCCGCTTGGCTGAAAGCCCGGCCCAGCACCGCAATCTGCTGGAGCTGGTCTATATGGCCTTGTCGCTCGGTTTCGAGGGCCGCTACAAGGTGCTGGACAACGGCCGCGCCCAGCTCGACAGCGTGCGCGAGCGGCTGGCCCAGATGCTGCGTCAATTGGCCGGGCCGGCCGAGAAGTCGCTGTCCAGCCAGTGGCAGGGCGTGCAAGCTGCGCCGCAGCGCCTGCGTGACGGCATCGCGCCCTGGGTGGTGGCCGTAGTGGCGGCGCTGCTCTTGCTGCTGGTCTTCATCGCCCTGCGCCTGAGCCTGAGCGCGCAGACCGACCAGGCCTTCAGCGCCCTGCATGGGCTGGACACCAAGGCGCTGGCCGCCGCAGCGCCGCCTCCAGCGCCGGCTGCTCCACCGCCGCCGCGCCTGGCCCAACTGCTGCAATCCGATATTGCTGCCGGGTCGGTGCAGGTCAAGGACCTGGCTGATCGCTCCGTCGTCACCGTGCTGGGCGACACCATGTTCGAGCCCGGCAGCGCCGATGTCGCCGGCCGGGCCACGCCGCTGTTCGGCCGCATCGCGGCGGCGCTCAACCAGGTGCCCGGCCGGGTGCTGATCAGCGGCCATTCCGACAACCAGGCGATCCGCTCGCTGCGCTTCCCATCGAACTGGCATTTGTCGATGGCGCGGGCGCAGAGCGCGCGCAGCCTGTTGGCGACGACGGTGGCGCCCGAGCGCCTGACGGCCGAGGGCCGCGCCGACACCGAGCCGGTGGCCGATAACGCCAGCGCCGAGGGCCGCGCCCGCAACCGCCGGGTCGAGATCGCGCTGACTGTGGCGGCGCCGGAATGAGCCACCCCCTCAACGATATGCACCCATTGACTGCCGTTGGCTCAAGGCAAGGAATCCATCCATGAAACGTTTTTTCCAATGGCTGTTGAGCCCGCAGGTGCTGGGCACGCTGGCCCTGCTGGCCTTGTCGGCCCTGATCTGGTGGCTGGGGCCGCTGATCGCGTTCGGCCAGACGGCGCCGCTGGCTTCTCCGTGGGCCCGGATGATCGTGCTGCTGCTGATCTGGTCGGCCTGGATCGGTCGTCTAGTCTGGGTCGCTTGGCAACGGCGCAAGACCAATAGCGCTTTGCTGGCGGGTTTAGGCGGCGGCCCCTCGGCCAGCGACAAGGAGGCCCAAGTTTTAGTCCAGCGCTTTGCCGATGCCGGCCGGCGCCTGAAGGCCACGGCCGGCCGCTCCTGGTGGGGCGGCGAGCAGTATTTGTACGAGCTGCCCTGGTATATGTTTGTCGGCGCGCCGGGTTCGGGCAAAACCACCGCCTTGATGAATGCCGGCCTGCAGTTCCTGCTCGGCGATCCCGGCAATGACGCCAAGGGCGGCCAGCAAGGCGCCGTGAAGGGCGTGGGCGGGACCCGCAACTGCGACTGGTGGTTCACCCAGGACGCCGTGTTGATCGACACCGCCGGCCGTTACGCCACCCAGGAAAGCGACCGTGACGTCGACGCCAGCGCCTGGGATAACTTTTTATCTCTGCTGAAGAAAACCCGGCCGCGCCAGCCCATCAACGGCGTGCTGTTGACCATCAATATCCAGGACCTGCTGCAGCAAGGGCCGACCGAACGCCAGCAGCATGCGGCCCAGCTGCGCGCGCGCCTGCAGGAGTTGCAGACCAAGCTCGGCGTGCGCGCGCCGGTCTATGTGCTGGTGACCAAGGCCGATTTGATTGGCGGCTTCAACGAGAGCTTCGAGGCCTTGTCCAAGGACGAGCGCGACCAGGTCTGGGGCTTTACCTTTGACCACGCAACGACCATCGCCGACGACCCGCTGCGCGACTTTGCGGCGCTTTACCAGCAGCTGCAAAAACGCCTGGTCGAACAACTGGTCGACCGCCTGGAGGGCGAGCGCGATGTGCTGCGGCGCAATGCGATGTTCGCCTTCCCGCAGGAATTTGCGGCGCTGCAGAGCGTGTTGGCCGACTTCTTGGCGCTGGTGGTGGCCGGCGGCGGCAAGCTGGAGGCCGCACCACTGCTGCGCGGCGTCTACTTCACCAGCGGCACGCAGGAAGGCTCGCCGATCGACCGCGTGATGGGCGCGCTGAGCCGCTCCTTCGGCATTGACGCGCGTGCAGCGGCGGCCGGCGCGCGGGGCAAGAGTTTCTTTTTGCAGCGCTTGCTGCGTGATGTGGTGTTCGCCGAGCGCGGCCTGGGCGCGGTGGCGTCCAGCGCGGTGCGGCGCCGGCGTGTGTTGCGCGGCGCGGCCTTTGCCGCGATTGGCATCTGCTCGGTGGCCCTGCTGGGCGGCTGGCTGGTCAGCCGCTCACGCAATCTGGACTATGCCGCGCAAGTGGTCGAGCGCCTGCCGGCCCTGAAGGCGACGCTGGACGCGCTGCCGCCTGCCAATACGGCCGACGTAACGCCGCTGCCCGACGTGCTGACGCAGGTGCGCGGCGTCGCCCGCAGTGACGCCTTCGATCTTGCCGATCCGCCGCTGCTGAATGGCCTGGGCCTGTATCAGGGCGACAAGCTCGACGCGGCGGCGCAATTGGCCTATGCGCGCCTGCTCGAAAAAGCGCTGATGCCGCGCATCGCCCACCGGCTGGAGGAGCGCCTGCGCGCCGCCTCCAAGGACAATCTGGAAAACGCCTACGAGGCGCTGAAGACCTACCTGATGCTGCATCTGCCGGAGCAGTTCGACGCGGCCACGCTGCGCGCCTGGGTCGGCGTCGACTGGGATCAGAAC
>NZ_JANNMI010000381.1:0-10427 GCF_031397715.1 Roseateles sp. | reverse complement strand
GTGTCCGAACGCAAGTCTGTCGATGA
Organism: Roseateles sp.; assembly: GCF_031397715.1. GTDB lineage: Bacteria > Pseudomonadota > Gammaproteobacteria > Burkholderiales > Burkholderiaceae_C > Paucibacter_A. The sequence continues at coordinate 10,401 of NZ_JANNMI010000381.1, read as the reverse complement.
GGCTACGGTTTTTGTCGGATTCGACGATTTGACGCGGTGATACACAATATGAGTCACCGCGGCTGCGAATGGGTCAGTCAGTCACAACGACGCGACTGACCCGTCTGGACGTGATCTACCAACTCATGGAGGGCAAGCAGATGAATGGCATTCCAACGGAGCTTCAGAAGCAAGTGCAGTGGCTGGTCGATAGAGAAGCCATACGCGAGCTGGTATCTGCATACCTACAAACAGACACCAGACGGCTGGAAATTCTTGAAGAGCGGCGGAAAGATCATGTGGGCTGCCGGCGAGAAATTCGTCTATCTGACGATGATCGACGAACTGGCGCAGAAGGCCTCCGGCTAGCCAGGGGCGGGCGGTGCAGCAAGGACTCAAGCAGACCAACCAACGAAGGAGAACATCATGACGGATCTAAAGGGTAGAGCAGCAATTGTCACCGGCGCTGCCAGCGGCATCGGTGCCGCGATCGCGCGCGGCTTCGTGGAATGTGGCGGGCGCGTCGTCATCGCGGACATCGCGGAGGAGGGTGGCAAGGCGCTGGCCAAGGAACTCGGCGCCGCCGCATTGTTCGTGCGCACCGATGTCGGCGAACAGGCCGACCTGGAAAACGCTGTCACACGCTGCGTCGAGAGTTTCGGCGGGCTCGGCATCATGGTCAACAATGCCGGCTACGCTGGCGTCTTCGGCCCGATCGACGGGCTCGACGCGGATGGTTGGGACCAGACCTTCAGGATACTGTTGAAGGGCGTCTTCCTCGGTTGCCGGGCGGCCGTTCCAGCGCTGCGCAAGGCGGGCGGCGGATGCATCATCAACATCGGCAGCGGCGCCGGCATGCGGGCTGGCTACGGGGCACACGCCTATGCCACGGCCAAGGCGGCGGTGATCCACTTGACCAGCTCGGTCGCGCTGGAAGTCGCGCCCGACAACATCCGCGTCAACGCGATCTCCCCCGGCTTCATGCCCACACCGCTGGCGACCAGTTCCCTGACGGGGACCCCCGAGGAGGTAGCGGGAAAGGCGAAGCGGATGCGCGATGCCCTGATCGGACCACAGCCACTGAAGCAGATGGGCCAGCCGCAGGACATCGCCAATGCGGCGCTGTTCCTGGCCAGCGAGCAGGGCAAGTTCGTGACCGGGCACAATCTCGTTGTCGATGGTGGGCTTATGGCCGGTCGTGCGGTCGAAATGCAGCCAGCCTTCTTCTTCGGTCGCCGCCACGGCTAGCTTGCAAGAATGGAAGTCGACGCATGATTGATCACCGTTTCATCGGTCACGAACTGCCGCGTTTTGCGGTGGACGTGGAAGCCGGCCGATTGAGTTTCTTCGCCAAGGCGACGGGCCAGACCGATCCGGTCTATCGCGACCTGGAAGCGGCGTGGCAGGCCGGGTATCCGGCTATCCCGGTGCCGCCGACCTTCTTCTTCTGCCTGGAAATGGGCTCGCCCAATCCGAACGTGATGCGTGAGTTGCTGAGCATCGACATCGGGCGCGTGCTGCATGGCGAGCAGCAATTTGTCTACCACCGCATGGCCTACGCCGGCGATCGCCTGAGTTTCGCGGCGCGTATCGAGGACATCTACGACAAGAAGAACGGCGCGCTGGAATTCGTCGTCAAGGCGGTGCACATCACCAACCAGCGCGGGGAACCGGTCGCCGAACTACGCAACACGACGGTGGTACGCAATGGCTGACAACATGGCAGTGCCAAAGATTCTTGCCGCCGCACGCGTCGGCGATACGCTGCCGCCGCTGGTGAGCGAGGCGATCACGCGCACCACGCTGGCGCTCTATTGCGGTGCCTCTGGCGACCACAACCCGATCCACGTGGACCTCGACTTCGCGCGCCGCGCCGGCATGGATGACGTGTTTGCGCACGGTATGCTGTCGACCGCCTACCTGGCGCGTCTGTTGACCGGCTGGGCGCCGCAACCCTGGATGCGTACCCTGAACGTGCGCTTCGTTGCGATCACGCACCTGGGCGACATCGTGCATTGCAGCGGACGGGTCGTCGCCGTAGAGGCGGGCGCGGATGGCGTCGAGGTGCGCGTCGCGCTCAGCGCGGCCAATCAGGATGGCCAGGTCAAGATCCAGGGTGAAGCGGTTTTCGCCGCGCCCAAGATCTAGTCCAGAAGCTGCGATCAGAGCGCGTAACCGCCGTCGACCATCAGGGTCTGGCCGGTGATGAACTTGGCCCGGTCGGAGGCGAGGAACTCGATGGCCTCGGCGATATCTTCGGCGGTGCCGAGACGCCGCAGCGCCAGGATCTTCCTGGTCGCATCCAGCCACTTGTCGGTAAAGTCGCCGTTGCCTACCAGTTCGCTGTACATGCCGTCGGTGATCACACCCACGCCCACCATGTTGGCGCGGATGCCGTAGCGTCCCTCCTCGCAGGCGATACCACGAATGATGGATTCGATCGCCGCCTTGGGCGCGGACGAGAGCAAGTCCTTGGCGGCATAACGACGGATGGCCGGCGTGCCCACCGAGATCGCCGAGCCGCGGCTCTTGCGCAGTTCGGACAGACTGCCCTGCAGGATGTTGTAGCAGCCGAACAGGTCGATGCTGACGTGTGCGCGGAAGTCGTCGGGGTCGCAATGGCTGATGTGGGGCATGGTCAGCATCGGGCCGGCAGCGTAGACGGCCGTATGGATGCCGCCGAAGCGCTCGGCCGCGGTGCGGATGAAATCGCGCACCACCGTCTTGTCGGTCAGGTCCACCGGCGCGATCAGGGCTTCGCAGGCCAGGGCGCGCACGTCCGCGGCGACCTTCTCGGCGCGCTCGAGGCCGCGATGGTAGGTCAATGCGACGTTGGCGCCGGCTGCGGCGAAGCGGCGGCAGATCGCCGCGCCGATGGCGCCGGAGCCGCCGGCGACGATCACGGCACCCGACGCGTAGCGCGCTGTGGCAGGAGCGGCTTTGCCCATTGGCATGTTCCTTCGTTTCTGGATGGATGGGGAGGCCGCCGATGCGCTGTGGTTTGACTGCCCCAGAGCTGTTTGCAGGTAGCCTGATGCGTATCATGCTTTGGCGTGGGTCGCCTGCAATCGTCGGATTCGACGAGGCGCTGCCGGGGCGGGCCATCCTAGACTGCGTTTCGCGTTTTACTTCTTGACCTACGAGGAACGGCAGATGCCCAAGCTGCAAGACGATTTTGAAGAAATACGGGACCCCATCCGCGCCCTGTGCAGCCAGTTTCCGGACGCGTATTTTCGCCGTCTCGACGAACAGCGCGCGTACCCGGAAGCCTTCGTCGATGCCCTTATCAAGGGGGGCTGGCTGGCGGCGATGATCCCCGAGGAATACGGTGGTAATGGCCTCGGTCTGACCGAAGCCAGCGTCATCATGGAGCAGATCAACCGCTGTGGCGGCAATTCCGGGGCGGTGCACGGCCAGATGTACAACATGGGTACGCTGCTGCGGCACGGCAGCAAGGCGCAGAAGGATCGCTACCTGCCCCCGATCGCCGCAGGCGAGCTGCGCATCCAGTCGATGGGGGTGACCGAGCCCACCACCGGCACCGATACCACGAAGATCCGAACCACTGCGGTGCAGCGCGGCGACCGCTACGTGGTCAACGGGCAGAAGGTGTGGATCTCGCGCATCCAGCATTCCGACCTGATGATCCTGCTGGCGCGGACCACGCCGGTAGCCGAGGTCAAGCGCAAGTCCGAAGGCATGTCCATCTTCATCGTCGACCTGCACCACGCGCTGGGTCATGGGTTGACCGTGAAGCCGATTGCGAACATGGTCAATCACGAGACCAACGAACTGTTCTTCGAGGATCTGGAGATCCCGGCGGAAAACATGATCGGCGAGGAAGGACAGGGCTTCAAGTACATCCTCGACGGGCTCAACGCCGAACGCACCCTGATCGCCGCCGAATGCATAGGCGACGGCTACTGGTTCATCGACCGCGCCAACAAGTACGCCAACGAGCGCATCGTGTTCGACCGGCCGATAGGCAAGAACCAGGGCGTGCAGTTCCCCATCGCCGACGCCTATATCGAGGTCGAGGCGGCCAACCTGATGCGTTACCGGGCGGCGCGCCTGTTTGACGACAAGCAGCCCTGCGGTGCCGAGGCCAACATGGCCAAGTATCTTGCGGCCAAGGCCTCCTGGGAGGCCGCCAATGTCTGCCTGCAGACGCATGGCGGCTTCGGCTTCGCCTGCGAATACGACGTCGAGCGCAAGTTCCGCGAGACCCGGCTCTACCAGGTGGCGCCGATCTCGACCAACCTGATCTACAGTTACGTTGCCGAGCACGTGCTCGGCTTGCCGCGCTCTTTCTGACGCCCGCTGCTGCCGCATCGCTCGCTTACCGAACAGGAGACAGTCATGAGAAAGGTTGCAATCGTCGCGCCGGTGCGTACTGCGGTCGGCGCATTTGGCGGCGCCTTGCGCGGCTTCGAGGCGTCGCAGCTCGCCGCCGTGGTGGTACGCGAGATCCTCACGCGCAGCGGACTCGACCCGGCGCGCGTCGAAGACGTGGTGTTCGCGCAGTCCTACGCCAACAGCGAGCACCCCTGCATCGGCCGCTGGGCGGCGCTGGAAGCCGGCCTGCCGATCGAGGTTCCCGGCATGCAGCTCGATCGCCGCTGCGGTGGCGGGCTGCAGGCGATCGCCACCGCGGCGATGATGGTGCAGTCCGAGGTCGCCGACGTGGTGATCGCCGGCGGCGTCGAGTGCATGAGCAACATCGAGTACTACACGACCGACATGCGCTGGGGCAAGCGCTCCGGATCGTCACGACTGCATGACCGCCTGGATCGGGGCCGCGAGCGCTCGCAGCCGGTCGAGCGTTTCGGCCACATCTCGGGCATGATCGAGACCGCCGAGAACCTCGCCCGCGAATGGCAGATCACGCGCGAAGAAGCCGACGCCTACGCCATGAGCAGCCAGCAGCGCGCCGCCGCAGCCTGGAGCTCGGGTAAGTTTGCCGGGGAAGTGGTGCCGGTCCTGCTGCCGCAGAAGAACGGGGAAACGGTTTCCTTCATGCAGGACGAGGGCATACGTGCCGACACCAGTCTCGAAGGCCTGGCCAGGCTGCGTCCGCTTGTGGACCAGGGCACCGTTACCGCCGGCAACGCGGCGCAGCAGAACGATGCCGCAGCCGCTTGCCTGGTCGTCGCCGCGGACAAACTCGCGGCCTTGAACCTGGAGCCCATGGCCACTCTCGTGGGCTGGACAGTCGTTGGCTGCCATCCGGCGCACATGGGCATAGGGCCTGTTCCGGCGATACGCCGCCTGCTCGACAGGACTGGACTCAAGCTCGACGCGATGGACCTGATCGAGATCAACGAAGCCTTCGCCTGCCAGGTGCTGTCGGTGCTGAAGGGGTTGGCGTTGAGTGATCGCGAGCGGATCAATGTGAACGGTTCGGGCATCTCGCTGGGGCACCCCGTCGGCGCCACCGGCGCGCGCATCCTGACCACCCTGCTCCACGAAATGCAGCGGCGCGGCAGCCGCTACGGCCTGGAATCCATGTGTATAGGGGGCGGCCAGGGCATGGCCGCGATTTTCGAGCGCCCCTGATCAGGCGCGTTCACCTCGGTCGGGACCGAAACTCGGCGTCTCCTTGGCGAGAAAAGCCCGCACGCCTTCTCGGCATTCGGTCGAACTGAAGGCGAGGTCGCTCAGCACCAAGGCCTGGCGCAGTGCGTCGTCCTCGGTGGTATCGAAAGCAACGTCGATGGCGCGCTTGCAGTAGCGCAGCGCGCGCGGCGCTCGCAGGGCCAACACCGTGGCTATCTCCTGTGCGGCATGCAAACTCCGCCCGCGTGGCACCACGCGATTGACCAGGCCCCAGGCGAGCGCGGTGGCGGCATCGATCGGTTCGCCCAGCAGCATCATTTCCTTCGCCCGGCCCGCGCCGATGCGCCGCGTCACGCGCACCGGCCCACCGCTGCTGGGGAACACGCCGAGCTTGATCTCCGGCAGCGCGAGGCGGGTATGTTCTTCGACCACAAGCAGGTCACAACATACGGCGATCTCCAGTCCGCCACCGAACGCAAGGCCGGAGATGGCGGCCACGGTGGGCTTGGGGAAGGTGGCGAGGTGGCTGAATACTGCGTTTTGGCGCGCGAGCTTGCCGGGTACCACCTGGCCGGGCGCCATGAATCGGGTAAATTCGCCGATGTCCGAGCCGGCGCAAAACGCCCGTTCGCCGGCACCGGTAAGCACCAGGGCGCGCACGTTTTCATCGCTTGCCAGCGCATCGAGTGTTTCGCCCAACGCGTGGGTGAGCCCGAGCGTGACGACGTTGAGCGGCGGGTTGTTGAGCGTGATCGTGGCAACGCCGCTGACGATGGTGCACAGAACCCAGTCGGTCTTCATGGAAATGCCCTGGCAAATCCGACTCCAGCAGTCAGGCCGCCTGCCTGCCGAGCGGCTACTTGTGCTGGTCGAACTTTTCGCCCAACAGGGCCCCGGCAATGATGTTGTTCAATACCGTAGGCAGGCCACCACCGTAGGAGGCTACCACCACGTCACGATAAGCCTGCTGCACCGGGTAGTCCATGGTGACGCCATCACCACCGTGCAGTTGCATCGCCTTGAAACACACGTTGCGGCCGGTCCTGTTCGCCACCGTCTTGGCGACGCTGACCTCCAGCGCGCGCGGGAACTTGCCATCGACCGCCGTCAGCGCCGCTTTGAGCATGAGTAGACGAGCCCCCTCGAGTTCCATGTGCATCTCGGCGATGGTATGGTAGATCGACTGAAATTCCATGATGGGCCGACCGAATTGCTTGCGCTTGCGGATATAGGCCACTGCTTCGTCGTACGCGCCTTGCCCCAAACCTACCGAAACTGCCGAGTTGTGCAAGCGCTCGATGTTGAAGGCGCGCATCAGCCGCGCGAAATTGCCTTCACGCAGGACAAGGTTTTCCTTCGGCACGCGACAGTCCTCGAAGAACAGGTTGCCATGCGGCGTGGCGCGCGCACCCATGAATTCGGGCCCCTTCTCCATGCGAAAGCCAGGCAGGCCCTTCTCGACGATGATGGCGCCCACGCCTTTTGAGCCCGGGATGTTCTTGAAGCGCACAAAGGTGGCGTATATGTCGTCCTCTGTGGCACCGGTGATGAAGCGCTTGCTGCCGTTCAAGATGAAGTAGTTGCCGTCCTCTGTCGCGGTGGTTTCCAGGTCCGACATGTCCGATCCGTGCAGGGGCTCGGTCAGCGCGATGGTGCCGGCTTTCCTGCCCGCCACGATATCGGGCAGGAACTTCGCCCGGCAGGCCTCGTTCTCGGCGGCGATGATGATCGCCGGGCAGGGGCCCGAAGTTCGGAAAAAGGCTTCCGACGGCAGCCACGACTTGCTTATGCTGGTCATCAGCTCGACCGCCAGCGCGTAGTCGATGGCGTTAAGATCAAGGCCGCCGTATTGCTTCGGTACCATGAGTCCAGTCAGCTGGTATTTGCCGGCGGTCTTGAGCATGTCGAGCAGGGGGGCCTTGTCTTCCCGATCCCATTTGCTGATGAACGGCATCCATTCTTCGCAGAGCGCTTTCACCCGTGTCAGCATTTCCTGCTGCTGCGCCGAGGGCTGAAAATATTCCATCGTGATCACTCCTGAAGTTGTGCGGTCAGGAGATAGTACAAATCGCCAGGGTACTGGCGCGTCGTCGGAACCGACGAGGAAATGCCAGATCAGGAAATCAGGCCGAGACGGCGGGCAATGGATACCGCCTGCGTGCGGTTGTTGGCGCCAAGCTTCGCGTTGATACTGCGCAGATGGGTACGCACGGTCGTATCCAGCACTTGCAGCTCCGTTGCCATTGCATCGTTCGACAAACCTTCGCCCAGCAGTTTCAGTACCTGGAACTCCTTGCGCGTCAGCGCCTCGGCCATGCCTGCTCCGCTCAGCGCCAGCGCCTGGCCGCTTTCCTCACGTGATTGTCCGAACGCGGCCAGCAGCTTCACAATGTACCCCCGCGTTGGCAGGGCGACATCGAGTTGGTCGGATGCGCGGGTCAATTGCTGGAGCAGCACCGCCACCCGGTCGCCCTCGTCGACAAACAGCCGGATGAATCCTTCGGCGCCGGCGTCGCTCAGGGCCCGGTGCAGCTCCTCAAGCGCCGCCTCCTGCATGTTCGCCGCATGAAGCGCCATGGACAGCAGGATGCGCAGCTGCAGGACGCGGCGATAGCGGTGCGCCTGCCGGGCGCGGTCGCGCGCATCACGCAACAAGGGCACGGCGCGGTCGGCCCTTCCTTCGTACACCATCAAGCGCAAGCGGGCAATCTGCAGGGAGTCCAGATCGTGGGACATCATGGAAAAGCCCTCAAGCCGTTCCCACAGAAATGGCACATCGGCCTGTTCCAGTTCGCGCGATGCAGCAGCAACATCGCCGCGTAGCTGAAGCAGCCGTGAACGGGCAATGCGCACGGTAGCCACGGCGCGCGGCCATTGCTCGCGGCGGCCGAAATATTCAAGCTCGGTAAGCAGGGTCCAGGCCCCGTCGATGTCGCCCTGATAGAAGGCGATGCGCGCCAGCGCCAGGGAGCCGACGATGACCTGGTCTGGGAAGCCCTGCTCCTTGATCGCCGGCAGGTGCAGCCTGAGTCGCCGTCCCGCGTCCTCCCATTGATTCAACTCGTAGGCGACGACGGCGTAGAACAGGCCCGCCACCGCATTGCCGCTCACGTCCTCGACCGAAAGTGCCGGCTCCAGGCTTCGCTCGGCGAATCGGAAGCGTGCGGCGGCCTGCCTCAGCCGACCCTGCATCAGGTCGACGACGCCCTCGCAACAGGCCGAATAGACTGTGCCGACCGGATTGGCAGTGCCGGCCCCCACCGCGCTGGCCTCTTCGAGCATGCGCGTTGCGGCATTTTGTTTGCCCTCGACGACCTGCATCGTGGCGATGGAGTTGGCGAGGATGCTGAACGGGAACGCGTTTCGGTCGATCAGCAGTGCGACGTTGCGAACGCCGATGTCGAAAGCCTCCTCGAAGCGGTCCATGCGCAGCAGCAGCAGGGGCCGCAGCGCCAGCAGGTCGTCGTGGATGGATCGGTGTCGGACCTCATGGTCGACCTCGGCCTCGAGGGCGTCAAGGTCCGACAAGGCTTGCTCCGGTTGCTGCGAAAAGAACAGGGCCCACAGATGAATCGCGCGCAGCTGTGAAATGTCGGCCAGCATGGAGGCTGGAATCGCCTGTAGCCAGCGCGCCAGCAGCCGGGCGCGCCCGGCGTGCAGGATGGTCTGGGCGAACTGGGACAGGATCGCGATCGCGCTTTGCGCGTCGTCGCCGGCCAGGGCGTGCTCAATCGCGGCGATCGGACGTTGATGATCGAGGCACCACTGCGAAGCGGCCCGGTGCAGGCTGGCCACACGATCGGGAAACGTACGGCGCAGTTGCTCCCGCAGGAATTGGGCGAACAGGCTGTGATAGCGATAGAGCTGGCGCTGAGCGTCGAGCGGGATCAGAAACATCTGCGCGCGTTCGAGCTCTGCCAGCAGTTCGGTGCTGTCGCTGCGGTCGCGCAGCCAGTCGCACGACGGCGCGCTCAATTCGGACAATACGCTGGTCTCGAGCAGAAAAACGCGCGGCGCTTCCGCCAGTCCGCTCAGCACGTCCGCGCTGAGATAATCCATCAGCGCGGCATTGGAGCCGGAGAACCCGGCGATGAACGGCCGCGGATCCTCGCGCCGCGCCAAAGAGACCGATACCAGCGACAGCGCTGCCGCCCAGCCTTCGGTCGCGTTGTAGAGGTGCTTCAAATCGCATTGTTGGAGCTTTAGCCCGCGCTTTTCCACCAGGTATTCGGCAATCTCCTCGCGCGAAAATCGCAGTTGCCGCGGCTCGATCTCGAATAACTGGCCAAGCGCGCGCAGGCGCGCAAGACCGAGATCGGGAATCACGCGCGAACCGATGATCAACTGACCGTCCGGCGGCAGGCTGTCGATGATCTCGCGCGTGATGGCCAGCACGGCCGGGTCATGGATAGTCTCGAAATCGTCGAGAAACACGGCGAAAGGCTCGCTGCTGTTGGCGATGCGTTCGAGCAGGCCAAATCCGGCCTCGGTCTGGCCGCCGGGGGACTCGTGCGGCGCCAGTGTGTGGGAGGGGGTCAGCTGTTCGAACAGCGAGCCGATGAAGGACGCGAAGCGCGGCACATTGTTGTCCAGATCGTCCAGCGTCAGCCATGCCGAACGGATGCCGGCGACGGTCATGGCCTCGCGCATCTGCAGCATCACGGTGGTCTTGCCGAAACCGGCTGGGGCGCGAATCACCACCAGTCTTGCACTCCGTATCGCGGGCAAGTCGCGCAGTATGCCGGCGCGCTGCAGGAGGTGTGGCGACGGCTGCGGTACCTGCAGCTTGCGCGCAGGCAGCCCGGGCTTGTGCGGAGTCGCTGGTAACCCGTTGCGAGTGGGCGGTCGGTTCGTCGTCATCACGCC
>NZ_JANNMI010000342.1:0-3735 GCF_031397715.1 Roseateles sp. | reverse complement strand
AAGTCGGTGTAGTCGCCGATACGGCAGGGCACGGCCATTTGCGCCTGTGCTTGCGGCAGCAGGCAGGCGGTGAGCGCGGCCTGCTGCTTGGAGCCCTCGGCCAGGGCATCAAACAGCGCATGGCGCAGCAAGCGGCGCTTGGGCGCCGTTTGCGCCATAAAGCGATTGAGGTCGCCGTCGGCCAAGGGCTGCAGCAGCACCTGCACCGCCGAGCTCCAGCGCCCGGCGCTCGATGCCAGCTTTAAATCAAGAATCTGGTCACCAATGGCAATGCCGACACGGGCGCTCTCGTTCGAGCCGGCGCGGCGAAACAAACCGTAGGGCAGGTTTTGCAGCGGGAAGTCACAGTCGGCCAAATTGGCGCTGGCGACGAAACTCTGCGCGGCTGGGGCGTGGGTATGGTCAAGCAGGCTCATCAAACTGATTCCTGGAAGTTGTCGCTAAAGTGGTCAGCCAAGCCGGCCCAGCAGGCGGCGTAATTGGATTCAAGCGCGCCGCCACGCAGCGCGAATTCGGTCGGCAACAAGCGCCAGCGGGTCTCAAACATAAAGGCCAAGGTGTTGTCGAGTTTGTGCGGCGCCAGCGCCGCCGTGCTCGCCTTGCTGAAGGCCTCGACATCGGGGCCATGCGGCACATAGGCATTGTGCAAGCTGGAGCCGCCGGGCTTGAAGCCCTCGGGCTTGGCGTCGTACTGGCCCAGCACCAGGCCCATGTACTCGCTCATCACATTGCGGTGGAACCAGGGCGGGCGGAAGCTGTCCTCGGCCACCAGCCAGCGCGGCGGGAAGATCACAAAGTCGCAGTTGGCCCAGCCGGCGGTGTCGGATGGCGAGGTCAGCACGGTGAAGATGCTCGGGTCCGGGTGATCAAAGCTGATCGACCCTAGTGTCATGAAGTGCTTGGTGTCGTATTTGTACGGCGTCAGATTGCCATGCCAGGCCACCACATTGAAGGGGCTGTGCGCTTGGGCTGCGCGCCACAGGCTGCCGCCGTACTTTTTGACGATCTCATAGGCGCCGGGCGTGGTCTCAAAGGCCGCCACCGGCGCCAGGAAGTCACGTGCGTTGGCCAAGCCGTTAGAGCCGATCGGCCCCAACTCAGGCAGGCGGAAGGCCGCCCCGTAGTTCTCGCACACATAACCCCGCGAGGGACCGCCCGTGCTAGCCAAGCCGACCTTGAAGGCCATGCCGCGCGGCAGCAAAGCGATCTCGCCGGGGGCCACATCCAACAAACCCATTTCGGTGGTGATGTGCAGCACGCCTTGCTGCGGCACGATCAGCAGCTCGCCATCGGCGTTGACAAAGGCGCGCCGGTCCATGCTTTGGTTGGCCACATACAGGTGGATGGCGATGCCTGCGTGCGCATCCGGGTGGCCGTTGACGGCCATGGTGCGCAGGCCGGCGATGAAGTCGGTCGCCTCGGCCGGCATCTCAAGCGGCGCCCAGCGCATAGCGTCGGGCGGCGAAACCTGGCCCTCGCGCGCACCCGTGCGCAGAAAGGCATGCGCCAGCGGCTGAAAGCTGCCGACCACCACCGAGGGCTGACGCCGGTACAACCAGCTGCGCAGATTCTCATGCCGCGGCGCGGTGAAAGCGCTGCCGGACACCAGCTCGGCATACAGGCCATGGGCCACTTGTTGCGGGCTGTTGCGACCGACGGGCAAGCTGCCGGCCACGGCCTCACTTTGGTGTTGATTGCCGAAGCCGGCTGAGTAGTTCAAGGCGCTCATCATGGGCAGCTCAGGGTTGAAATGGGGGCAGGGAAGGCAGGCGCTGTTGGCCGCAATTTGGCAACTATTTGGCAACTATTTGGCCGACACAGAATTAAACCAGCACGAATATTATTTGTCTATAGCTAATTTTTACGGGTAATCGCTCTCGGCCGGGCCGCTTGAGTTCGGTTCTAATCTGCGTCCATGATGAGCATCTACGCCCCCTATCCTCCCGAAGCCAAGCAACGGGGTGGCCCGCGCGGCATCCAAAGCATTGAGGTCGGGGGGGCTTTATTGATGGCCCTGGTTCACCAGGGCCGGCCCTTGGCGCTGAAGGACTTGGCGCGCGAAGCCGCGATGGCGCCGGCCAAGGCCCACCCCTATTTGGTCAGCTTCATCAAGCTCGGGCTGGTTGAGCAAGAGACGGTCAGTGGACACTACGGATTAGGGCCGCTGGCCCTGCAGCTCGGCCTGATCAGCCTGCAGCAATATGAGCCGGTGCGGCTGGCGACGCCGCGCATTGAGGAGTTGGCGGCGCAGCTGGGGCATACGGTGGCCATCGCGGTGTGGGGCAACCGCGGCCCAACGATTGTGCGTGTCGCCGAGGCACCCAGCCCGGTTCACATCAGCATGCGGCATGGCACGGTGATGAGCCTCAGGGGCACCGCTTCGGGCCGCTTGTTCGCGGCTCATTTGCCGCGTGAAGAGACACTCGCGGCCTTGGCCGCTGAAGCGCAGACACAGCCGGGCAAAGCTATGCCGACCATCGACGCCGAACTGGCCTCGGTGATGGCCGCCGCCCGCGCAGACGGCTTGGCCAGCGCGCACGACGGCGTCGTGCTGGGGGTCAGCGCGATGGCCGCTCCGGTCTTTGATGACCGGGGGCGCATGGTGCTGAGCTTGACAGCCATAGGCCCGAGCGGCAACTTTGATCTGCGCTTGAGCGGCGCGTTGGCAACCGCGCTCAAACGAGCCGGCGCCGACTTGTCGCGCCAACTGGGCTGGCGCGACCCAGCCAAGAGCTGAGCCGGGGCCAAGGCCTGAGCCGCGGCCGCGGCCGGCGCCTCTAGTCGTCTGTTGGCGCCTACTGCCGCAGCTTGGCCAAGATCGCCACTTCTTCGTCGGAGCCGTAAAAATACGGGTACAGCGAGCGCGTTGGCGCCCCGTTTGCGGCGCTGCCGCCCAAACAGCCGATCTGCTCGTCCGCATAACGCAAGTCAAGCGTCATCAACACCGCCGGTGCATTGACCCGCGTATTGAGCCGCGCCTCGGCGCTAACCTTGAAACCCAGCATGCGCCGGTAAAACGCCACATGACGTGGGTTGACCTCGATCACCAGCAACTCGCAGCCCCCCAAACGATAGGCATGCAAATAGGCCAGATGAAACAAGCGCGCCAGCAAAGCCTTGTTGTCGCTGACATGTTGGTCCAGCGCCAAGCGGCTGAACTCACACAGACTCTGACCGCCGGCCCTCAGCTCACTCAACTCGGGGCCGAACACCGCATCGGCATTGAGGCCCTGCTCCGACTCATAACGCACGGCAATCGTACCCACCGTGGCCAAACCGTCGAAGGCCGAGCAAACCACCACCGAACCGTCTGCGTGGGTGCTGAGGTCGCTGCTGATATAGCCCCGTTCGGCATAGCGCCTCGCGACCAAATTTTGAGCGCCGGAGTAATGCCCCGCCTCAGCGGTACGAATCGAAGGGCCGACACGCAGCCTGGGTGTGAGCTCATGGGACCGTGCAGACGTTTGCATCGTGGACTCTCTTGTCAATCACCCCAAATAGGGGGAGGAGGGTTGCTAAACGACGCGAGTCTATAGAAATTCGCGTGACAAATTCACGCTGGAACGGACAGTTACTAATTAGAAGTCTGGGTCGGCGACAAGACCTAGGGAAAGCCCGAAGCTACTCTGCAGGACTTGCGTGCATGACTGTGGCAATTTGACACAAACGGGAGATTTTGGTCGCTGGCATTGCTCACAACACTTGGGTGCCGAGCGAGTCCGCGCCCCCGGACAC
>NZ_JANNMI010000325.1:0-9268 GCF_031397715.1 Roseateles sp. | reverse complement strand
ATGGTTGGCCGCGAGGGCCGTCGGATAGAAGTGCCGATCTTCCTCTTTCGGTTGGTAGTTGTACGCGTAGCACTTGTTCGGATCGAAGTAGCCGACGTAGGTGCTTGCGCTGTTGTAGGTGGCACCGGTGTGCGCGGCGGTGATCGCCGTCGGGAACTCGACCGACAAGGCCAAAGCCAGATTGCCCGGTACGGTGATGCTGGCGAACAGCGCCTGGTCGGCCAGCGGCGTCTGTCCGCTTGATGGCAAGCAAGCTAGCAAGGCGGCGAGGCCGGCTGCGGGGCGGATACTGCTGATGAATCTGCGCATGGTGCGTGCTCTCCTGACTGTGGTGAAGTCGATCATCCGGTGATCGTGGCCTGGAAGAAGGATTGAGTGTTGCGCGGGCCGCTGACCCGAATCGTTACGCGGTAGACGGCCTGCACCGGCAAGGCACTGTCCTCGACCTTGCCGCCGGCGTTGGGCGTGCCGCCGGATGGTGCGAGGTTGCCGGCCGTGGTGCAGCTGTTCTTGTCGACGGCGCCGGTAGCCACGCACATTCGGTCGATCACGTAACGCACGGTGACGCCCATGTCGAGGCCCTGATCGTTGACCACGATGGGCGCTGCGGTAAAGCCGCTGGCGGCGAAGGCCGCATCACTGAGCAGCAACACCGCGGGAATGCCCTGCGCGTCGGACGCGAGCAAGGCAGCCCGGTAGTTCGCACCGTTGTTGTCGACCTGCCGTGCGGCTTCGGTACCCAGCGCACCGTTGCTGATGAGTGCGATCACCGTGTTGAGCGCGCGTTCCCCTTGGTTGGTCAGGTCGCGCTTGAAACCGTAGTTGCCGGCGTTGAACAGCGAGGCGTTCCACGAGTTCATCATGGCGGCCGCGCCGATCAGCAGGATCGCCAAGGCGATCAGCGCAAAGATCAACACCACGCCGCGTTGGCGGTGCGGCGCGTGCCGCAGTTGGCGGGAGGGTGATTTCATGGTGGTGGCGGGGGTGGAGTAAGGGTGGCGCGCCAGGCGAGCATGACGTTGCGCAGCGGCACCGTGAATTCGACAACACGCAGCCGCATGCGAAGTTCGCTGGCGCTGAGCGTGCGCTGCACTTGCAGCGCGGCCGGCAGGGTGGAGAACATGGTGAGCGAGGCCGGCGAGACCGTGTCTTTTTCGATCATGTCGCCACGAACGATGGCAGCGACCTGTACCGACATGAGGGTGCGCGGGTCGGTGGTGCCATTGGTCAGCGCGGCTTCGGTGAAGCCTGCCGTGCCGGGCACCACCCAGGTGTCGACCGTGCCATTGAGATCGGTGTCCACGCCGTAGCGCACCCGCAGGTCGAGCACGCCGTTGGCCAGCGGCTGAACATCGCGATTGCCGTTCAGATTGAGCAGGTCGTAGCTGACAAGGTTGCTGTTGGCGTCGATGCCGAACAGTTGCAGCACCGGCCGGTTGCCCGTCACATTGCCCAAGGACAGGACGGTGGGCGCCTCATTGAGCGTGAAGCTGGAGAGCGACAGGCCGTTGATCGTGGGCGCAGCGTAGGCCCCCGCGAAGTCGAGTTGCTGGTTGGCGCCCCCCGCGAAGGGTGAGGTGACCTGCTGGATCATGCAGCCGAGCGTCGCGTCCGACACCAGGATCAGGTCGTCGGCGCGCAGGCCGACGGTGTTCTGCACGCGGATCGACGTTGTTGTGGCCGACGCCAACTGCCCCGAGATGGACGACTCGCTGGCACCGGAAGCGCCGGTAGCGATGGCCAACACGTCCGATCCGCCGCTGCCGATGCCAGGATAGACCACCACCGGCAGCAGACGGCGCTGCGTCGGAACGGCCTCGAATGGCGCCGGAAACGCCGCCGTGGCGGGCAGCAACTGGGCATTGTTCAGCGAGGCGCGCAGCAGGCAGCCGATGGCCGTGGGCGTCTGCATGAAGCCCGAGCCGGCGCTGCGCAAATCGCGGTCGAGCTGGTAGGACAGGTAGGCGGAACCCAGCGACAGGTCGTTGCGGGCACCGAGCGCCTGCTTGCCGCCTTCGAAGTTCACCATCACCTTGGTGAGGGCCAAGGTCAGCGCCAGCGCGATGACGACCGCGACCAGCAACTCGATCAGCGAGAAGCCGCGTGGCGCAGCGGCCTGTGGATGCCAAGCGCGCATCATGGGCCGATCTCCACGTCAGTGATGTAGCGGTTCGTGCTGCCAGTCGGCAGGTTGGGCGGCCGCCAGCTGATCTGAATGCGGGCGCGGTTGGGGGTGAGCATGGTGACCGTGCCCAAGCCGTTGGGAAGCCCGCTGGTCGCCGGGTCGGCCACACGGCCGGCCCAGGCAGCGACCACGCCGGCGCCTACCGCCGCAGTGTTGGCCCCCCACATCTCGGCGGCGAGGTCGCTGGCCAGGACGGCTGCGCGTTGGCTGTCTTCCGCGCTGACCGAGTACTGGACGGCTTTGGCTTGCAGGGACACCAGCCCCAACAGGCCGAAGGAAATCAGCAAGGTAGCGGCCAGAACCTCGATCAGGGCGATGCCCTTTTGGCGATGTAAGCGTTGTTTCATCTTGAGTGCCTCGATCAGCAGCCGTCTGGCGTCGTCGCGGAGTAGCTGCGAGCCGGGTCGCACAGCCGGACGCTCCCGCCCAAGGTCACCTGAACTTGCAGCGGGTGGTCGACCTTTGCGTCGACGTTCGGGTTGGTGATCCCGTAGCGGTTGATGCCTGCAGCCGCGAGCGTGCAGGCCGGGCCGCCAACGCCCGGTGCCGCGATCGCTGCCTGTCGGCCATTGGCGTTGAAACAAATGGCAGTCGGTCCAGCCAGCTGAACGCCGCCGGCCACATCAGCCAGGACGCCGCACTTGACCGCCTCGGAAACCTCGCCGGCTGCCAGCGGAATCGTCCGGATGGCCCAGAAGGCACCTGCATCAGCCGCCGTCGTCGCGCCGGTGCAAGTCTTCTGGTCGGTGAGAAAGAAAACCATCGGGCGGAAACGTCGCACGGCTTCGGTCTGCGCCAGCCGAACCCCGTTTTGCAGACTTTCAGCCACCGAACGGACCTTGGCGTTTCGTATCCAGCCGGTGAACGCGGGCATCGCCAAAGAGAGCAGGATGGTCATCAGGGTGACGGCCACCAACAGCTCGATCAACGAGAATCCGCGCGATCGGGTCAGCATGTTTGGCCCTTTTTCATGATCCAGTCGGTCGCGCAGGCGCCGTACGCGTTTGGCGCGGCGGTCGTGGCCTTGACTTCGCGTTCGTCGATGGTGTACGTGAACCCGGCGACCGAGCCCGATCCCTGGGCCTGCAGGGTGAAGGCGGTGGCGGTGGGCGCGGCGGCGCAGCTGACCACAAACTTGTTGAAGGTGCGGGCCGTCGCTGGCGTGGTGGCGCAAGGCGTCACGAAGCCGGCGACGCTCGCATAAGTCCGGTTGTCCTGGTAATACCGCTCCATCTGCGCCCGTACGGTCGACAGGCCCGTACTTGCATCGACGAGGTTGCCGCGGGTGATGTAGTCGTTGTAAGCCGGCAGCGCAACGGCAGCCAAGATGCCGACGATGGCGACCACGACCATCAACTCAATCAAGGTGAAGGCGCGTTGAGAGACTTGGCGGGCGGGCTTGTGGGACTTCATGGTGGCAGTTCTCCGTTGTTTGGGTGAATTGTGGATGGGCCAGAATCAAGGTGCTTGCCGCCCATCGCTAGCTTGGCTGCGCTCATCGGCCGGCATTCGTCAGCCGTGAGAAGCTTCACAAAATCGACAATTTGTTTCATGCTGCTCCGCGCCCCGACGAAGCGCCGAGGCGTAGGGCAGGAATCCCGGGCGCGAAACAGCCACCCGTGCTTTCCCCTATGATCAGCGCTTTGTAATTCGGGGCACGCACACCTCGGTCACGCGCCCCATGGCACTCAAGTCCTCTCTATCGGCAGATAACGCCGTGCCATTAATTGAATTACGGGATGTCACCTGCGGTTACGGTGATCGCGTCATCCTTGAGCAAGTCAATTTGAAGGTCACGCGCGGCAAGGTGCTGGCCCTGATCGGCACCTCGGGCGGCGGTAAAACCACGGTATTGCGGCTGTTGGGCCGGCAGATCCGCCCGCTCAAGGGTCAGGTTTTGTTCGACGGCGAGGACATCGGCCCCTTGAATCTGGATCAGCTGTATGCCGTGCGGCGCCGCATGGGGATGTTGTTCCAGTTCGGCGCGCTGTTCACTGATCTGTCGGTGTTCGAGAACGTCGCCTTCCCGCTGCGTGAGCACACCAAGCTGCCCGAGTTGATGATTCGCGACTTGGTGTTGATGAAGCTCAATGCGGTCGGCCTGCGCGGCGCACGGGACTTGATGCCGTCCGAGGTTTCCGGCGGCATGGCGCGCCGGGTGGCGCTGGCTCGTGCCATCGCCCTGGACCCCGATCTGGTCTTGTACGATGAGCCCTTTGCCGGCCTCGACCCGATCTCGCTGGGTGTGGCGGCCCGGCTGATCCGCGATTTGAATGATGCGCTGGGCCTGACCAGCATCATCGTTTCGCATGATCTGCACGAAACCTTTGCGATTGCCGACGAGGTTGCCATGATTGCCAATGGCCGCGTGGTCGCGCAGGGCACGCCGGACGAGTTGCGGCGTAGCGCCGACCCGCTGGTGCGTCAATTTGTCGGCGCCCAGCCAGAGGGCCCGGTGCATTTCCACCAAGCGGCCTGCCCGGTCTGCGATGACTTTGGATTGGGTGCCCGAGCATGACCCTCATTCCCAGCCAGATTGGCAGCGCCCTGAGGCTCAAATTGGCCGATATCGGCGCCGCGACCCGCTTGTTCTTGCAGATTTTGGCCCGCTTGCCGCAAAGCCTGCTGCGCTTCGGCCTGGTGCGCGATCAGGTATTTTTCCTCGGCAATCACTCGGTATCGCTGATCGGCGTGGCCGGCCTGTTTGTCGGCTTTGTGCTGGCGCTGCAGGGCTATTACACGCTGCAACGTTATGGCTCGGCCGAAGCGGTCGGCTTGTTGGTGGCGCTCAGCTTGGTGCGCGAGTTGGGCCCGGTGGTGGCGGCACTCTTGTTTGCGGGCCGTGCCGGTACGTCGCTGACGGCCGAGATCGGTTTGATGAAGGCCGGCGAGCAATTGACGGCGATGGAGATGATGGCGGTTGACCCGCTGACCCGGGTGTTGGCGCCACGCTTTTGGGGCGGGCTGATTGCCATGCCCTTGTTGGCAGCGCTGTTCTCGGCCGTCGGCGTGGTCGGCGGCTGGCTGGTGGCGGTGGTCTTGATCGGCATCGACGACGGCGCGTTCTGGTCGCAGATGCAGGGTGGCGTCGACGTCTGGGCCGATGTCGGCAACGGTGTCATCAAAAGCCTGGTGTTCGGCTTGACGGTCACTTTTGTGGCGCTGCTGCAGGGCTACACCTGCAAGCCCACGCCCGAGGGTGTGGCGCAGGCGACCACCCGCACCGTGGTGGTTTCTTCTCTGGCGGTGTTGGCATTTGACTTTGTGCTCACGGCCATGATGTTTTCTATTTGATTTTTGATCCAGATTCGGAGAAGAGCATGCAACAAGCCTCCAGGCATGACGCAGCGGTTGGGTTTTTCGTGTTGTTGGGCGGCGCTGCGCTGCTGTTTCTGGCCTTGAAGGCCGGCAATCTGCTGAGCCTTAATTTTGACGAGACCTACCAAGTCAGCGCCAAATTCGACAATATTGGCGGGCTGAAGAGCCGCGCCTCGGTCAAGAGCGCCGGCGTGGTGATAGGCCGTGTTGAGTCCATCACTTTTGACGACAAGACCTTCCAGGCCAAGGTCTTGATCAGCCTGAACAAAAAGGTCGCGTTCCCCACCGACAGTTCTGCAAAAATTCTGACCGCCGGCTTGCTGGGCGAGCAGTACATCGGCCTGGAAGCCGGCGCCGAGGAGAAGAACTTGGCTGCCGGTGATGTGATCAAGCAGACCCAGTCGGCGATCGTGCTGGAAAACTTGATTGGCCAGTTCCTGTACAACAAGGCGGCCGATGCCGGTACGCAAACAGGAGAAGCCAAACCATGAATACGAGCCGCCCACGCTTGCGGCCGATGCGGGCCTTGCTGTTGTGCCTGGCCGTGGCCGTCAGTGGTTGCGCCAGCATGCGCAGCGCGCCCGGCAGTCCGGGGCAAAAGCTGGACCCCTGGGAGCCCTGGAATCGCAAGGTGTTTGCCTTCAATGAATCGCTGGACGCGAATATCCTGAAGCCGGTGGCGACGGTCTATAGCGAAATCGTGCCCGGGCCGGTGCGGCAGTCGGTCGATAACTTTGTGGGCAATATTGGCGATGCCTGGACGGCGATTAATTTGGTTTTGCAGTGGCGGCTGAAGGCCAGCGTCGAGCAGGGCATGCGCTTTGCCGTCAACTCGACGCTGGGCTTTGGTGGCTTGCTTGACATCGCCACCGAGGTCGGCATCGAGCGCAAGAACGAAGACATGGGCAAGACTTTCGGCCGCTGGGGTACCGGCACCGGCGCCTACATCGTCTGGCCGCTGTTTGGCCCGTCGTCGGTGCGCGACACCCTGGCGATGCCGTTTGACTGGCAGGCGTCGCCGGCCTTCCTGTTCCAGGGCGGCACCAGCAAGGTGGCGATCTACAGCCTGCAGACGGTCAATGCACGCTCCAACTTTTTGCGTGCCAGTGAAATGCTGGAGGGCATTGCGCTCGACAAGTACACCTTCTTCCGTGACGCCTTTTTGCAGCGGCGCGGCAATTTGGGCAGTGATGACGAGTTTGAGGTCTTGGTGCCGGAGGTCAAGGACGAAAGCAATCCGCAAGCCGGACCCTGAGTGGCGCGAATGAAACCAATCCCAGGCTGAAGCGTTAGATGCCTTGGTCTGTTGAAATGAAGGAAGCGAATTAATGAACGTTAGCAAACACTTTTTGACCAAGCGCGCGCTGTTGGGCGCTGCCCTGGTGGCCGCCCTGAGCCTGGGCGCGCCGGCGATGGCTGCCGACGCCAGCGCACCGGACCTGCTGATTCGCCAGCTGTCGCTGGAGACTCTGGAGGCGGTCAAGGCCGACAAGTCGATTCAAGCCGGCGATCTGCAAAAGATCATCGGGCTGGTCGACACCAAGGTGATGCCGCATGTGAACTTTCAGCGCATGACGGCATCGGCGGTCGGGCGCTTTTGGCGCCAGGCCACGCCCGAGCAGCAAAAGCGCCTGCAGGACGAGTTCAAGACCCTGCTGGTGCGCACCTACGCCGGCGCGCTGACCCAGGTCAAGGACCAGACCATCGCCTTGCGCCCCTTGCGCGCCAGCCCGGAGGACACCGAGGTGGTGGTACGCACCGAGATTCGCGGCAAGGGCGACCCGATCCAGCTCGACTACCGCTTGGAAAAAGTCGCCGGCGTGTGGATGATTTTTGACGTCAATGTGCTGGGCATCTGGCTGGCCGATCAATACCGCAACAGCTTCGCGCAGGAAATTGGCGCCAATGGCATCGACGGCTTGATCAAGACCCTCGCCGACAAGAATCAAAAGGCCGCAGGCGGTGCCGCCGCCAAGGCCTGAGCATGCCGGCCCAAATGCTGAAGTTACCGCAATCGGTGCGGGTGGACGCGGCGCCGGCGCTGTGGCTGAGCCTGCAGGCCAGCCTGCGCGCCGAGGCGGCCCAGGTCAGCAGTGGCGCGGGGGCCGAGCTGAGCATCAACGCGGCCGAGTTGCAGCAATTTGACTCGGCGGTGTTGACGCTGTTGCTCAGCGCCGCCCGGCTTTGTGCCGAGCTGGGCCTGCGTTTGACGGTATTGAATGTGCCGGCCAAGCTGCAGGAGTTGGCACGCGTTTACGGCGTGGCCGAGCTGCTGTGGCCGGACTTGCAGGACGCCGGCCAAGCAGTTCAGACGTAGCGTTTGCTGCGCAGGTTTTTCTTGATCTCCTGCAGCATGGGCCGCAGGTTCTGACCCAGGCGCAGCGCCACGCCGGTGGTCAAAATGTCGATCGCGATCAGATGCAAGAGCCTCGACACCATCGGGCTGTAACGGTCAAAGTCCTCGGGGTGGTCAACCGCCAGCAAGACTTGACCCTGACCCAAGCCCATTGCCGCCAACGGTGAGCCGCTGGCCGTGATGATGATGATGGTGGCACCCTTTTTGCGCGCGATCTCGGCCGCGTCCAGCAGGTCGCGGCTGCGCCCCGAGTTGCTGATGATGACGGCGCAGTCGCCGGGTTGCAGCATGGTGGCGCTCATCAGCTGCACATGGCCGTCGCTGCAGGCAGCGGTGTTGACGCCCAGGCGGAAGAACTTGTGCTGCGCATCTTGCGCCACGATGCCGGAATTGCCGACGCCGTAGAACTCGATCCGCCGCCCCGTCCGGGCGGCCTCGGCCAAGGCATTGATGGCAATCTCGAACGCATGGCTGGCCGCGTCATTGCGGTAATGCAGCAAGGCTGCGACTGCGTTGTCCACCACCTTGACGATCAAGTCGGCGGGCTTCTCGTCCTCATCGACCGCCCGGTGCACAAAGGGCACGCCCTCGTTGACGCTGCCGGCCAGCTTGCGCTTGAAGTCGGTCAAGCCGTCATAGCCAACGCTGCGGCAAAAGCGCACCACCGTCGGTTTGGATACATGGGCGCGGTCGGCCAACTCGCTGACCGGCAGATTGGCGAAGGAGCGCGCGTCACTCAGCAAGAGCTTGGCGACCCGCTGCTCGGCCGGCGGCAAGGCCGGCAGCGCCGCCTTGACGCGTTCCAGAATACTCATGTCAGACATCCCGCCGGGCCGCCCCAAGGGATGTCTGCACCATGGCCTGAGGCCATGGCCGTCGCCAGGCACAAGCAGTCCGCAGGGACTGCCTGTGTCCGGGCTCCGCCCCCTTGGGGGGCAGCGATCGAAGTGAGCGTGGGGGCTGTCATTGCTCTTCCGCCCAGGCAAAGCCATCGCGCGCCACCAGGGCGCTGGCCGCGGCCGGGCCCCAAGAGCCCGCCGTGTAGGGCCGCGGGCCGGTGCTGTCTTGCTTCCAGGCGTCCAGAATCGGCTCGACCCAGCGCCAGGCCTGCTCTTGCTCATCGCTGCGCACGAACAGGTTCAGGCGGCCGGCAATCGCGTCCAGGAGCAGGCGCTCATAGGCGCCAACGCGGTTGGCCGCGAAGGCCTTGTCGAAGTCCAGATCCAGCGACACCGGCGTCAAGGCCTCGTTGTCCGAGCCGCCCTTGTGGGCCAGCAATTGCAGCTCAGCCCGTCTTCCGGCTGCAGCTTGATGACCAGCCGATTGGGTTGATTGGCGCCCGGGAAGATCGGGTGCGGCACCGGCCGGAAGTTGATGACGATTTGCGCGTCACGGGCGGCCAGGCGCTT
>NZ_JANNMI010000241.1:0-2606 GCF_031397715.1 Roseateles sp. | reverse complement strand
ATCAACAAGCAATACGACTTGTTTATTAATGGCGAATGGCAAAAGCCGTTAAGCAATAAATATTTTGATACCATCAACCCGGCGAATGAAGAAAAACTTAGCGAAGTGGCAGAGGCAAATGTAGCTGATGTAAATAATGCTGTAAAGGCAGCAAGGAATGCATATGAAAAAGTGTGGAAGAAAATGCCGGCAAAAGAAAGGGCTAAATATATTTTCCGGATTGCGAGGATGGTTCAGGAGAAAGCAAGAGAGCTGGCAATCATTGAATCATTGGATGGTGGAAAACCAATAAGAGAAAGTCGTGACTTTGATGTGCCCACTGCTGCTAACTCGACCGGACGCGCGCTGCGGGCGGTCGCCGATGACCATCAGGCGGCGCAGTCCATCGGCATCCCGCTGAGCCGCATCTGGGTGATTGTGTGGAGCGTGGCCGGCTTTGTGGCGCTGGTGGCCGGCATCATCTGGGGCAGCAAGTTAGGCGTGCAGTTCTCGCTCTCGCTGGTCGCCATGAAGGCCTTGCCGGTGGTGATTCTGGGCGGCCTGACCTCGGTGCCCGGCGCCATCATCGGCGGGCTCATCATCGGTGTCGGCGAGAAGTTATCTGAGGTCTTCATCGGCCCCTATTTCGGCGGCGGCATCGAGATCTGGTTTGGCTATGTGCTGGTGCTGCTGGTCTTGCTGGTTAGGCCGCAAGGGCTGTTCGGTGAAAAAATCATTGACCGCGTTTAGCGCGGTCAATGATTTTTCGGCGCAGGCTAACTTTGCGCAGCAAAGTTAAGCGAACGCAGTGAGCGGCCGTAGTCAAAAGATCATTCGAGGCAAGACTAAATATGTTCTACAGAGAAAACGGCCAGTTCAAGACCAGCTACCGGGCCGACAGCCAGATCTTCCCGATCGCGCAGGACCGCGTCGGCATCGCCTTGTTGCTGGTGTTTGCCATCGTTGGTGTGCCGCTGCTGGCGGACGAGTACCTGTTCCGCGCCATCCTGATCCCGTTTCTGATCCTGTCGCTGGCCGCCATCGGCCTGAACATCCTGGTCGGCTATTGCGGCCAGATTTCACTGGGCTCGGGCGCCTTCATGGCGGTCGGGGCCTATGCGGCCTACAACTTCTTCATCCGCGTGGACGGCATGCCGGTGGTGCTGGCGATTCTGGCCGGCGGCCTGTGTTCGACCGTGGTCGGCGTGCTGTTCGGCATCCCCTCGCTGCGCATCAAGGGCCTGTATCTGGCGGTTGCCACGCTGGCCGCGCAGTTCTTTGTCGACTGGTCATTTCTGCGCATTGCCTGGTTCACCAACTACTCCAGCTCGGGCACGGTCAGCGTGGCCGACCTCAGCCTGTTCGGCGTACCCATCGCCAGCCCGGCCGGCAAATACCTGTTCTGCCTGGGCTTTGTGCTGGTGTTCGCCTTGCTGGCCAAGAATCTGGTGCGCTCAGGAATAGGCCGCGAGTGGATGGCGATCCGCGATATGGACGTGGCCGCCGCCGTCATCGGTATCCGCCCCGTGTACGCCAAGCTGAGCGCCTTTGCCGTCAGCAGCTTCATCGTCGGCGTGGCCGGTGCGCTCTGGGGCTTTGTGCATCTGGGCTCCTGGGAGCCGGCGGCGTTCTCGATCGAGCGTTCGTTCCAGCTGCTCTTCATGGTCATCATCGGCGGCCTCGGCTCCATCATGGGGAGTTTTTTCGGCGCCGCCTTCATCGTCATCCTGCCGATCTTTCTGAACCAGGCGCTGCCAGCGCTGGGCGCGCTGTTCGGCATCAGCATCAGCACCGCCGTGATCGCGCACAGCGAGCAGATGCTGTTCGGCGGCCTGATCGTGTTCTTCCTGGTCGTCGAGCCGCATGGGCTGGCGCGGCTGTGGTCGATTGGCAAAGAGAAGTTGCGTGTGTGGCCTTTTCCTCACTGATACCTCATTGAACAAATAACTCACCGGAGACAAGCATGAAGATCAAGTCTTATGTACTGGCGGCTGCCGCTATTGCTGGCCTGAGCGGCCCGGCCCAAGCCGAACCCAAGCAGCAGTTCTTCCCGGTGCTGTCCGGCCGCACCGGGCCGGTGGCGCCGAATGCCACGCCGTGGGCGAATGGCCACAACGACTATATGAAGCTGGTCAATGCGCGCGGCGGCATCAACGGCGTGATGACCCTGGTGGAGGAATGCGAAACCGCCTACGCGACCGACCGCGGCGTCGAATGCTATGAGCGCCTGAAGGGCAAGCATGGCGGCGCTACCGTGTTCCAGCCGCTCTCCACCGGCATCACCTTTGCGCTGACCGACAAGGTGCCGGCCGACAAGATCCCGCTGATCACCTCGGGCTATGGCCGCAGTGACACGGCGGACGGCGGCGTCTTCAAATGGAACTTCCCGCTGATCGGCCATTACTGGGTCGCCGGCGACACCGTGTTGCAACACATCGCCAAAAAGGAAGGCGGCTGGGACAAGCTCAAGGGCAAGAAGATCGCGGTCGTCTATCACGACAGCGCCTTCGGCAAGGAGCTGCTGCCGATCGTCACCGAGCGCTCCAAGATGCATGGCTTTGAGCTGCTGCTGTTGCCGGTGCCGGCGCCCGGCGTCGAGCAAAAAGCGATCTGGCTGCAGGTGCGCC
>NZ_JANNMI010000213.1:0-1314 GCF_031397715.1 Roseateles sp. | reverse complement strand
GGATCCTGAGCCTTCAACTTGCCCAGCGCGTCGAGCAACATGCGCTCGCTGCCGTCCAGCTCGACCTCAAGGGTCTGCATATAGGGCTTGGCATCCTTGTCCGGGTCGTAACGGTAGATTTGGAAAGTACGCTTGGTCATTTTATTTTTTCCTTGGATCGAATCAGAAGGTACGCACTTTGGGCGGAATCGATTCCACCGTCAGCGGCTTCAGGTTCACCGGCTTGTAGTCCAGGCGGTTGCCTTCCGAATACCAGAGCGTGTGCTTCATCCATTCGGCGTCGTTGCGGCCGTTCGGGAACTCGGGCGAGTCCGCGTAGTCGTCGACGGTGTGAGCACCCCGGCTTTCGTGGCGAGCTGCAGCCGAGACCATGGTGGCCTTGGCCGCTTCCATCAGGTTCTCAACCTCCAGCGCTTCGATGCGGGCGGTGTTGAAGACCTTGGACTTGTCCTTCAAGGTGATGGACTTGGCACGCTCGGCGATCTCAATGATCTTGCTCACGCCTTCGTCCAGCGTCGCTTGAGTGCGGAACACGCCGGCATACAGCTGCATCGCGTTGCGCAAATCATTGGCCACGTCCTGCGCGTATTCGCCGCTGGTGCTGTCATCCAATCTAGCCACGCGAGCGACCGAATCGGCACCCGCATCGAGTGGTAGCGGCTTGTGCGTCTTGCTCTTGAGGCCCGATTCGACGATGTGGTTACCGGCCGCGCGGCCGAACACCAACAGGTCAAGCAAGGAGTTGGTGCCCAGGCGATTGGCACCGTGCACGCTGACGCAAGCGCATTCGCCGACAGCGTACAGACCGTTCACCACCGAATTCGGATTGCCATCCTTGGGCGCCACAACCTGACCATAAATATTGGTCGGGATGCCGCCCATCTGGTAATGGATGGTCGGCACGACGGGAATGGATTCCTTGGTGATGTCGACGTTGGCGAAGTTGTGGCCAATCTCGAACACCGAGGGCAGGCGCTTCATGATGGTGTCGGCACCCAGGTGGGTCATGTCGAGTTCGATGTAATCCTTGTTCGGACCACAGCCACGCCCTTCCTTGATTTCTTGGTCCATGCATCGCGAGACAAAGTCACGCGGTGCCAGGTCCTTCAAGGTCGGCGCATAGCGCTCCATGAAACGCTCGCCATTGCTATTGCGCAAAATTGCGCCTTCACCGCGGCAGCCTTCGGTCAGCAACACGCCCGCGCCCGCCACGCCGGTGGGGTGAAACTGCCAGAACTCCATGTCTTCCAGCGGAATGCCCGCGCGTGCAGCCATGCCCAGGCCATCACCGGTGTTGATGAAGGCGTTGGTGGA
>NZ_JANNMI010000179.1:0-13127 GCF_031397715.1 Roseateles sp. | reverse complement strand
CGCGAGCAGGCCGAGATCGACGCCCACAACTCGGAACATTGCGCGCCGCTGTTCGAGCGTGCCCGCGAGTACACGCAGAAATTCCGCGCTGCCGCCGCGGGCTTGACCCTGGGCGATCGGCAGCAACAGTCACAGACCTCGGAGACCCTTTGGCGCAAGGCCGCCGGTGCTTGCAAAGGCGCCGCGCTGGAACTGGCCGGCAACAATGCACAGGCGGTGGCGCGCGAGCGCGGCACGCCCTGGGTGGCCACGCAGCCGCTAGAGGCCAAGCCCGTTGTCAGCCCGCCGGCCCCTGTCGCGGTGCTGGTTGCCGCCGCCGTTGCGGCGCCGACCCTCAGCCCTGCGGCCCCAGCCGGCAAAGTTGTCGCGGCGGTGCCCACCGCCGCGCCGAGCCCGGCCGCACCTGCCAACCCGCAGGAGCTGGATGTGCTGACCGGCGACACCCGCTACATAGGCCAGTTCACGCGCGAAGAGGGTCAGGTCGTGAGCGGCAGGGGCCGGGTCGAGTGGGCCAATGGCGATGTCTATATTGGCGACCTGCTGCGCAGCATTCGCCAAGGCAAGGGCGAGTTCATCTGGGCCAATGGGCAACGCTACAACGGTGACTGGGTGCAGAACAAAGCGACCGGCGTCGGCAAGCTGGTGTTCACCAATGGCAATCAATTCGAGGGCACGGTCATCGACGGCACGCCCGCGGGCGAGGGTCAGTTGATCTATGCCAGCGGCGACAGCTACAAAGGCCAGATCAGCCAAGGGCTGCCGCATGGCCGCGGCGCCTACCGCTGGGCCAATGGCCAACAGTTCGACGGCGACTGGGTACGCGCCGTGCCGCAGGGCCGCGGTGTGCTGCGCTTTGCCAATGGCAACCGCTACGAGGGCGCGGTCGTGGCCGGGCAACCGCAGGGCCAGGGCGTGCTGCAGCTGAGCTCGGGGGAGCGCTATGAGGGCGCCTTTCACCAGGGCGAACCGCAGGGCCAGGGCAGCTACAGCTGGAAGACAGGCGAGCGCTATGTCGGCGCCTGGGTCGCCGGCCGCAAGCATGGCACCGGCGTTTTTCATTGGCCCAACGGTGACCGCTGGGAAGGCGAGTTCAAGGAGGATGAACGCACCCAGTTGGGCGTGTTCTTTGAGAAGGAATGACGATAGTGACGGCCGCCGGCCAAGGAATCTGCCCATGACCCCCAGCATCGAACTGAAAGCCCCCGGCATCGGACCTTACCGCATCAGCGCCAGCGGGGTCGACCATGTGCATGTCTTCGACTCCGGCCGGCCCGGCCCGGTCGTGATGGTGCAGGCGTTGACGCATGGCAATGAGTTGTGCGGCGCGATCGCGCTGGACTGGCTGTTCAAACAAGGGCTGGGCCGCACCCTGCGGCCCTTGCACGGGGAGCTGATCATCAGCTTTGCCAATGTCGAGGCTTATTCGCGCTTCGATGCTGCCGACCCGAACGCCTCGCGCTGCGTGGACGAAGACCTCAACCGCGTTTGGCATGACAGCGTCTTGTTCGGCGCCGGGGACTCCTTGGAGCTGCGCCGGGCGCGCCAGCTGCAACCCTTTGTTGACCGCGCCGACTTTCTATTCGATATCCACTCGATGCAAGACGCCTGCCGCCCGTTGATGGTCTGCGGCATGCTGGACAAGGGCGCCGCGTTTGCACGCGAGCTGGGCATGCCAGGTGACCTGCTGATAGACACCGGCCACCCCTCGGGCCTGCGCATGCGCGACCGCGGCGGCTTCGGCGACGCGGCCAGCCCCAAGAACGCCTTGCTGATCGAATGCGGTCAGCATTGGGAACAAAGCTCGGCCGATGTGGCCATCGACGGCCTGATCCGCTTTCTCAAGCTGGCCGGAATGGTCGATGCGGCCTGGGCCGCTGCCCGGCTGCGCCTGCCGCTGCCGGCCACGCAGCGCCTGATCCGGGTCGACCGCGCCGTCACCGCGCTCAGCGCCGACTTCCAATTTCTGCAACCGGTGCGCGGCCTGGACGTGATCGCGAAGGCCGGCACGGCCTTCGCGCAGGACGGCGATACCGTCTTCCTAACAAGTTACGACGACACCGTGTTGGTGATGCCCAGCCTCAAGCATGGCAAGCCAGGCAATACGATGGTGCGGCTGGGGCGTTTTGATTAGCCGCGGTCGAACTTGAACACCGCCATGCTGGCCAGCAGATTCGGCAAGCTGCGCACCACTTGGCGGTCCTGGATGCCGAAGCTGTCCAGAATGCGCAGGCGGTTCTTGCGCGCCAGCACCTCGAAGTCGGCGAAGGTGCCGACCCGGATGTTGGGCGTGTTGTACCACTCGTAAGGCAGCACGCGCGTCACCGGCATGCGCCCTAACGCCACTTGCAAGCGGTTCGGCCAGTGGGCGAAATTGGGGAAGCTGACGATGCCGATGCGGCCGACACGCGCGGTCTCGCGCAGCATCGCCTCGGTATTGCGCAGATGCTGCAAGGTCTCCAACTGCAAGACCACATCGAAGCTTTGGTCCTCGAAGATCGTCAAACCGTCTTCCAGATTGAGCTGGATCACATTGACGCCGCGCTGTGCGCAGGCGAGCAAATTCGCGTCATCCAGCTCGACACCGTAGCCGGTGCAGCCGCGATGCTTTTGCAAATAGGCCAGCAGCTCGCCGGTGCCACAGCCCAAGTCCAAGACGCGCGAGCCGACCGGCACCAGGGCGGCAATTTGTTCGATCACGCCGGCGCTCATGCGACCTCTCCTGCAATACGAGTGAAGTAGGCGCGCAAGACGCCGTGATAGCGCGGGTCCTCCAGCAAGAAGGCGTCGTGCCCATGCGGGGCGTCGATTTCCGCGTAAGACACATCAAGCTTGTTGTCCAGCAAGGCTTTGACGATCTCGCGCGAGCGGGCCGGCGAAAAGCGCCAATCGGTCGTGAAGCTGACCAGCAAGAACTTGGCCACCGCACTGGCAAAAGCGCGACTCAGGTCGCCGCCAAACTCGCGCGCCGGGTCAAAGTAATCCAATGCTCGCGTAATCAGCAGAAAGGTGTTGGCGTCGAAGTAGTCGCTGAACTTGTCGCCCTGGTGGCGCAAATAGCTCTCGATTTGGAACTCGATGTCCTGGGTGGTGTAGCCCAGCTCGGCCGCTCGCATCTCACGGCCGAACTTCTGCTCCATCGCGTCGTCCGACAGATAGGTGATGTGGCCGATCATGCGTGCCACGCGCAGGCCGCGCTTCGGGATGGCGTTATGTTCAGCGTAATGACCGCCATGAAAATCGGGGTCGGTGATGATGGCGCGGCGCGCCACCTCGTTGAAGGCGATGTTTTGCGCCGACAGCGCCGGTGCGGTCGCAATCGCGATGCAGTGGCGCAGCCGCTCGGGGTAACGCAAGCCCCAGTCCAGCGCCTGCATGCCGCCCAGTGAGCCGCCCAGCACCGCCGCCAGCTGCGTGATGCCTAACTCGTCAAGCACACGGGCCTGGGCATCGACCCAATCCTGCACGGTGACGACGGGGAAGTCGGCGCCGTAAACCTTGTTTGTCGCCGGGTTGACGTCGCGCGGGCCGGTCGAGCCGAAGCAAGAGCCCAGGTTGTTGATGCCGATAACGAAGAACTTGCTCGTATCCAGCGGTTTGCCGGGGCCGATCAGGTTGTCCCACCAGCCTTCGCTTTTGTCTTGGCCCGCATAGGTACCGGCAACATGGTGGCTGGCGTTCAGCGCGTGGCAAACCAGCACCGCGTTGCTGCGCGCAGCGTTCAGCTGCCCGTAGGTCTCATAGACCATCTCGTAGTTGCACAGCTCAAGCCCGCTGCGCAGGCGAAGAGGCTGAGCAAAAGCCATGCGCTGAGGGCTGACGTCGCCCAAATTCCCCATATGCGGCATCAACTAAACCTCCAGAGAAAAAACCACGCGCAGCGCCAGCCTCAAGGTGCCGTACACAAGCAATGCACGACCGCCCCAAACGGCTTGCGGCTGTTGCTGACCTCGGCAACGAAGGCCAACTCGGCGCGCGCTTCTTGCAAGGCCGGCGGCAGGCTCAAGCCCAGCTCGGCGCGAAGGGCGGCGGCGATGGACGGCGCCAACACCTCCTCCAAACTACTCAACAGGCGCTCCCAGCGGCCCATCTCGCCTTCGACATAACTCACCCGCGCATCGGTGCCCAGCTTGGCTTTGGCGGCGGCCGATTTGATCGCATCGTCCAAGCTGCCCAGGCGGTCCACCAGGCCGCGCTCCAAGGCCTGGGCGCCGGTCCAGACGCGCCCCTGCGCAACGGCGTCCAGCTCGGCCACGGTCTTTTTGCGTGCGGCGGCGGCCTTGCCGGTGAACTCGGCATAGATGTGGTTGAAGCCGGACTGCACGACCGAGGCCAGGCGGGGGTCAAGTGGGCGGCGCGGGTCGTAGCCACCGGCCAGCCAGGTGGTGGTGTGGCCGCCGGTGTGGATGGACAGCTTGTCCAGCAGCTTGTCGCCGGTCGGCAGCATGCCGAAGACGCCGATTGAGCCGGTGATGGTGCCGGCCTCGGCGATCACTTCGTCGGACGCCATCGAGATCCAGTAGCCGCCCGAGGCCGCCACATCGCCCATCGACACCACCACCGGCTTGCCGGCTTTGCGCGTCAGCTCCAGCTCGCGGCGGATGATTTCCGACGCAAAGGCGCTGCCGCCGGGCGAATTGACCCGCAGCACCAGCGACTTGATGTTCTCGTCCTCGCGCGCCTGGCGAATCAGTCGGGCGGTCGAATCGCCGCCGATGCGGCCCGGGCCGGCCGAGCCGTCGGTGATTTCGCCCTCGGCCACCACGATGCCAACCGCCGGGCCATGCGGCAAGATCGGTTTTACATGCACTTGGTACTCGGCAAAGCTGACGCGCCGGTAGCTATTGCCCTTCTCGTCCTTGGCGCCGCGCGCGATCAACAAGTCGCGCACCTCGTCACGGGTCTTGATGCCGTCGATCAGCTTGGCTTGTAGCGCCAACTTGGCCGCGTCGCCGCCGACGGCGGCCAGGGCTTCGGGCAGCTGCTCGATACCGGCGGCCACCGCGCCCTTGGGCAGCTTGCGCGCCGACTCGATCGCGTCGGTATAGCCCGCCCACAACTCGCCCAGCAAATAACTCTCTGCTTCCAGGGACGCCGGCGACGGCGCATTGGCGAAGAAGGGTTCGGCAAAGCTCTTGAAAGTGCCCACGCGCAGCACATTGGCCGACACGCCCAGGCGGTCCAGCGCGTCTTTATAGTAGTTGCGATAGCGCCCGAAGCCCTCAATCCTCACCGTCCCCAGCGGGTTCAGGTACACCTCATTGGCCTGCGCGGCCAAAAAGTAGCCGCGCTGATCAAATTGGTCCCCATAAGCAATGATCTTCTTGCCACCGGCCTTGAAGCGATTCAGCGCTGCCGCCACCTCGTGCAGCCCGGCCATGCCGGCGCCGTCAAACTCATCGAGTTGCAGCAACACGGTGCTGATCTTGGGGTCCTTGGCGGCGGCGTCCAGCGTCGCCAGCACATCACGCAGCCGCGTCTGCCGCTGCGCATTGCCCTTCAGCTGCGCCATCACCTGCTCACGGGCGGAACCTGAGAACTGCTCCACCAAGCCGCCGCGCAAATCCAGCACCAGGGTGGTCTTGTCCTTCAGCGGCGCGGGGCCGCGCGAAACCAGGCCGCTCACCAGCGCCACCAGCAGCGCCAGCAGCAAGAGGTTCAGCAAGAAACGCCGGCTCGCGTCCAGCGCCGCCCAAAATTTGCGGATCACCCACCACAGGCCAAAAAACACGCTTTTCACGCCCATATTTTTGCCACTCGCGTGGGCTCCTTATTGATTGATCAGTTTGTGCGTGGCGATTGTGCAGCAAGGGCCGGCTTGACCATGACGGCGACGAACAAATCGCTCGCCACCCAGCCCCGCAACCAGCCCCGCAGCGCCGGGTAAGGTGCCGCCTCGAACCAAGCCGCATCAACGCCGGCAAACTGGCGGATGAAGGGCAGCAAGGCCAAATCAAGCCAGCTTGGGCTTGCCCCCAACAAATAGGGCTGCCGCGCCAAGCGCTGCTCTAACGGCAACAGCAGCAAGGCTTCAGCCTCGGCGCGCCAGGCCGGCTGCGTCTGCTGTGGGTGGCGCTCGGGGTACTTGTAGCGGTCCAGCAATTGCTTGAACGGGCCATCATTGAGCGCCAGCCAAGACTGCGATTCGGCGTCCAGCTCCGGCCGGCGCCAGCCCTGCGGGTCGGCCTGCGCCAAGGCCCAGAACATGATGTCCACGCTTTGCTCCAGCACCTCGCCACTCGGCAGCAGCAATACCGGCACCGTGCCCTTGGGCGACAAGCACAACAGCTCCGGAGGCTTGGCGCGCATGGAAACTTCGTGGGTGCTTAGCTCGACGCCGGCGTAATGCAAAGCCAGCCGGGCCCGCATCGCATAGGGGCAGCGGCGAAAAGAATATAGCAGCGGCAGCATCAAGGCTGCGCTTAGTCTTCAGGCCACCGGCGGGGCGGTATCGATGAAGCTCTGCCGCGCGTTGAGCTTCTCGTAATGGCGGGCCAGATTCGGGTTGCCGCCCCGCCAGTCGATCGCGGGGAAGCGGAAGTCCAGATAACCCAGCGCGCAGCCCACCGCGATATCGGCCAGCGAGAAGTGATTGCCCCAGCACCAGGCCTTGTCGCCCAGGCCTTGATTCATGGCGTTGCAGCCGGCCAAGACCTTGTCGGTTTGACGCTGCATCCAGGCTTCGCAGCGCTGCTCGGGCGTGCGGCCGGCAAACTTGTTCTCCAGCAGCACCAGCACGGCGGCGTCCATCACGCCGTCGGCCAGCGCCTCCCAGGTCTTCACCTCGGTGCGCTCGCGGCCGCGCTCTGGGATCAGCTTGCCGACCGGCGACAGCGTGTCCACATATTCCACAATCACGCGTGAGTCGAACACGGCGCCGGTGATCGAGTCTTGCCCTTCCATCACCAGGCAAGGCACTTTACCCAGCGGGTTCATTTTCAGAATGGCATCGCTGTTCCAGACATCCTCCAGCACCAACTGGTAGTCGAGCTTTTTTTCGACCATCACGATGCGCACCTTGCGGACGAAAGGGCTGGTAAGGGAACCGATGAGTTTCATTTTGCTTTGCTGCCTGATTCTGGTTGACTTCATTCTAGCCACGCCGATGTTGCGCGCCAGCCTGTACAAGTGCGGCTTTCTGGTGCAGGAAGCATAGGGTTAAAAAAACCCGCACTAGGCGGGTTCGGTTGAGCTGAAGCGCGTTTTACCGGCTGCGACGGCGTCGCGCGATGAAACCCACCGCGCCCAAACCGGCCAGCAGCAAGGCGTAAGTCGACGGCTCAGGCACCACCGACACCAGCAGCAGTTGACCGCGTACCGCCCCCATAGGGTCGGCGACGGTATGAACGTTGAGGTAAGCCAAGCCGTTCAGCAGCGCATCCTTCATGCTCCCCGCGCCGAAGGTCAACGGCGGCGCGACACCAATGCCGCCCACCAGCAAGGTGCTGCCCGAATTGAAAGACGCAAATGGCGCCGCATCCAAACTGACCCGCACTGGGCCGTTGACGCCCGCCGCAGCTGGCCCATGGATATGAAACGCGCTGGCCGCCGTGCCCGCCATCAAGCCGCCACTGAGGCCGAAGACGGCCATCGAGAAGTCGTACTTGTCGTCGGCCAAGGACATGGTGCCCATATCGTCGTACGACAGGGTGCCAACGCCGGTGGCCGTTGAGCCCGAAGCAATCACTTCCTGAGCGGCGTTGAGCGTTGCATTGAACTGATAGACCGTTGCCTGCGCGGCCAGCGGCAGCGCCGACAAAGCGGCCAGCGCCATCAAAGGCTTGAGGATTGAACGAGTTTTCATCTGGAGACTCCAAGGAGGGAGGGACATACAAAGTCGAACGATATCGACCTCGGCAGCTTGTACCAAGCATTTGCTCGCGCAACCACCCCAAGTTCAAGGGGGCAGGGTTTTCACCTCGGAGCTTGATTCAAGTGGCCGGCCGCTTGCCCTACATATTTAAGGCCTGACCCTCCTTGTCGATCGGCCAACTCCCTGCCGCTCTCATTCACGCCGGCGGCGCACAGCCGTCGCACCTCAGCCGCCGCGCCTGGCCTTTGTTGTGGCCTGCGGCACCACAAACACCACCGCCGTGCGTGCCGGCAGCGTGAACTGCCCCGTGCCGGCCTCGTACTTGGCCTGCGCAGCGCGCTGGTCGGCCGCAGCGGCCAAGCGGTGCACCGGATGCAGCTCGAAGGCGCGGCCGGCCAGCGCCGCAATGCTGAGCTGCTTGTCGGCCTTGTCCACATTGATCAGATAGACCAGCTCCTGGAAGTTGGCTCCGGCATAGCCCGCGCCGTTCAAGTGGCCGACCAGCACGGTTGCTTCCTGCGCGCTGCCGGTGTTGTGGAACGTTAGGCGCGCCTTGATGTCGTCGGCACTCTTCAGCCGCAGCAGCGTCGTGCTCTTGCGAATGGCCAAAAGGTCACGGAAGGCATCGC
The DNA here is from genome assembly GCF_031397715.1 of Roseateles sp. Classification (GTDB taxonomy): domain Bacteria; phylum Pseudomonadota; class Gammaproteobacteria; order Burkholderiales; family Burkholderiaceae_C; genus Paucibacter_A. The sequence goes on along the minus strand of NZ_JANNMI010000179.1, from coordinate 4,688 downwards.
GGGTCCAGGCGATGTCGCTAGGCGTGGGCTTGATCAAGGGGTTGGCCAACAGCGGCTTGACCAGCGGCCAGTTGTCGGCGTTGTCGCGCGCCGGCGGCAGGCCGACACCGAAGTTATTGTCCAAGTAGGTCCAATCCAGCTTGTTGAACCAGTCGCCCGAGTCATAACTGTTTCTGTCCATGGACTTGCTGCGCAGCGTATCGATGCCGGCATGAAAGTAGGCAATGCCCTGGCTGAAGCTGGTGATGGCCGCACCGAGGATCTGCACGCGGGCGCGGTCTTCTCGGCTGGTGGCGGTCGGCAGCTTGAAGACGTTGTTGTCGAACAGGCTGGTGTTGTCGTGGTTCTCCACATAGTTGACCACCTCGGACGGCTCCAGCACGAAGCCCGCGGGCAGGCCGCCGGCATTGATTTCCTCCAGGCGCAAATTCGCATCCCAGCTGGTCTGCAGCTTGAAGCTGCGGATCGACCCGGCCAGGCCGGCCTTGATCAGATCGCCCTGCCACATCAGATCGCCGCGCGTCTTGCCGCCGCCAAAACCGTTGGCGTCGTAGAACAAGCCGTTGATATAGCCCTGGTTGGCAAACTGGTTGTTGCCGGAATCAAACGAGCTGCCGCCGCGCACCGCGTCGCGGATGAAGGGGTTGAAACTGCCGATGCCGGAGCCATTCAAGCTCATCATGTCGGCCTGCACAAAGCGCGCGCCGTTGGCCACTTCGCCGAAGTTCCAGCCCTCACCCAAGATTTGCACCTCGCGGCCGGCGGCGGCATTGACGCGGGCCTTCAGCTCCTCCATCACCGAGCGCGGATGGTGGCCCATGATGTCAAAGCGCAGCGAGCTGATACGGTAGTCGCGCGTCCAGGTGATGGCCGAATCGAACATCAGCTTGGCCATCATGCGGTTCTCGGCGGCGGTGTTCTCGCAGCAGGTCGAGCGCTCGATGCCGCCCACCGCATTGAGCCGGTGGTAGTAGCCGGGCACCACCTTGTCCAGCACCGAGGCGGCGTTCTGGCCCGAAGCGCTGGTGTGGTTGTAGACCATGTCCATGCCGACGCGCAGGCCGGCCGCATTGAGCGCCTGCACCATGCGGCGGAACTCCAACACGCGGGCGGCCGGCTTGGCCGCCGAGCTGGCATAGCTGCCGTCGGGCGTGCTGAAGTGATGCGGGTCATAGCCCCAGTTGAAACAGTCGGTGCTCGCCGTGGCGGCCACCGCCGCCTGCTGCGACTCAGCGTCCGGTGCGCCGGCGGGGCTGGGCGTTACGCAACTCTTTTCATTCACGCTGGCAATATCAAACACCGGCAGCAGATGTACATCGGTCAGGCCGCTTTGCGCCAACGCGCTCAAGTGCTGCATGCCCTTGGAGCCGGCCTCGGTGAAGGCCAGATACTTGCCGCGCTTGTCCGCCGGCACGCTGGCGTCGTTGATCGAGAAGTCCCGCACATGCAGCTCGTAGATGCTCATATCGGCGCTGCTGGCCACATGGTTCGGCGGCGCGCCGGCGTCCCAGCCGGGCGGCTTCAGTGCGGCGGACTGCAAATCAGTCACCACGCTTTGCTGGCCGCCCATGGTCAGGCCCAGCGAGTAGGGGTCGGTCACGGCGTTGCGTAGCAGGCCGACCCCGCGCACAAACACCTGCACCGCATAACGATAGGTCTGACCGGAACGGTCACCGGTCAGCGCCAGACTCCAGCTGCCTGTCGCCGGGTCCAGCTGCATCGGCAGGGTCTGGCTGCGGGCCAGCGTCGGGTTGGCGCCTGGGTCGCCGGCAATGACCAAGGATACCGCCTGCGCCGTCGGCGCCCACAGCTTGAAGCTGGTGCGGCCCTGTGCCACCACGGCGCCGAAATTACTTTCATTGGCGGCCGCCGCATACAGCTCGTCGAGCGCGCCGGCGACCTGCGCGGTGCTGGCGTTCTGCGCCAAGCCGGCGGCGTTCTCCTGCACCAGCACCATCTGTTGTGTATGCAAAAACGGCAGCCGCGCCAGGTCGGCGTCGCGGACCTTGAAGACCGCGCCGGCGGCCACGTATTTGAAGCGCAGCGCGGCGTCTGCCGGCACCACGCCGTCAAAGGCGTCGAGCGTGATGAAACCGTCGGCGCCCTGCGTTAGCGCGTCGCGCTGCACGACGATCTGGCCTTTGGCCGAGTAGTACAGACGCACCACGCCATCGGTCGTTACGCGCGGCCATTGCACGAGACTCTGGTTCAGCCAAACCGCGCGTGCGTCGGTGCTGGAGACCGAGCGCAGATCGGGCGGGCCTTGGTAGACCGTGGCGTCTTGCTGCACCAGCCAGATCTCGCCGACCTGGTTTTGGATCTTCAGCGCGGCGTAGTCGACGCGAATATTGTTGTCGCGCCCGTCCTTGTCGCCCTGATTTGGCGCCATGCCGTGGATGATGAATTCCAGGGCCGTCTGGCCGCCACCCAACTTCGGATTGAGCACCGGGATGTCGAACACCACCTCACCGGCGCCAGCCGTGTAGCCGGGCATCGCGCTGAGGGCGACCGGGTTGCCCCATTGGTCAATCGCCAGGCCGGCGGGCAAGCCCGCCACGTCCAGGCCGCTGCCGTTCCACAGATGCAGGCCCCAATTCGAGTAGGCGCTGTCGAAGCGTTTGTAGTGCACCCGCACCGTCTTGATGTCCGGCACCGGCAGGCCCAGCGGGTTGCTGGCGTAGGTCGTCGAGTCGCCCTCCAGCCGCCAGATCTCGTTCGCGCCGGGCTGCAAGGTGTAGCTCTGGTCGGCCCCGCCCCAATCCTTCCAGTCACCGTTGTGCATCAGGTAGCCGACCACGTCGGTTTCTGCGGCCAGCGGCACGTCATAGACCGCGCCGAACTCATCGCTGCCGGTCGCGTTCCAGCCGGCGTTCCAATTCGGGCTCTGCGCCGCACCCCAGCTGTGCAACTGCCAGCCGCTGGTGTCGCCATTGGCGCGGCGGTAGTGCACGCGCAAGGTGGAGGTGGTTGACACTGCGGCGGTGGCTTTGCGGCGACTGTCCGACACGGGCACCGGCAAGGCGGCCAGCAGTGTTGTGTCGGCATCCAATGCCTGTGCCGTCGCCATGCCAGCCGCCGCCATCGCCTGCGCTTGCGGCTCAGAGTTGGCTCCCCCCCCACAAGCCGTCAACTGCCCAAGACCGCAGGCGAGGGCCAGCCCCACGGCCCACGCGCCCATCACTCGCCGCGCTTCGCGCAGCCTCTGCAAACATGCTTGAGTCGTCATATGCGTCCTTTGAAAAAGACCAGCTAGGCCGACCCGGGATGGAGCTAAGCCTGAATTTAGCGCGATGCTAATGAAGTAAAACTACATTTGATAGATGGTGTTTTCCCGACATATTCAACGAATTTTTGGATACTTTTAGATAAATGTAATCAAAGTACATGTTCTTTTCGGCAATTTGGCTCCACGGGCTGGGGCCAAGCGAGCTCAAGAGCCGGCCGGCAAGATCGCAGCCGACCCTGCCGGATAAAATCCAAGGCCTGCACTTTTGCTTCGCCAACGCGGCCGCTTGGTCGCCCTTTGCCATGAACCCATCCGCCTTCTCCTCGATCAGCGCCCTCTCGCCGCTGGACGGCCGCTACGCCTCGCGCGTGGCGGCACTGCGCCCCCTGCTGTCCGAGTTCGGTCTGATGCACCGGCGTGTGCAGGTCGAGGTGGAGTGGTTCATCGCCTTGTCGGACGCCGGCTTTGCCGAATTCAAGCCCTTGACCGGCGCCGCCCGCGGCCTTTTACGCGGTCTGGTGACGCGCTTCTCGGAAGCCGACGCGCAGGCGATCAAGGACATCGAGAAAACCACCAACCATGATGTCAAGGCGGTCGAGTACTGGCTCAAATCGCGTTTTGAGAACAGCCCCGAGCTGAGGGCAGCCGGCGAGTTTGTGCACTTCGCCTGCACCAGCGAAGACATCAACAACACCAGCCACGGCCTGATGCTGAAGGCCGCACGCGCCGATGTGCTGCTGCCCACCATCGACCGCATCACCACCAAGCTAACGGCCATGGCCCACGCCATGGCGGCCACGCCGATGCTGGCCCGCACGCATGGCCAGACCGCCAGCCCGACGACGATTGGCAAGGAAGTTGCCAACGTCGTGGCGCGCCTGCGCAATGCGCGTGCCCGCATCGCCGACGTGCAATTGCTGGCCAAGATGAACGGCGCCGTCGGCAACTACAACGCCCACCTGAGCGCCTGGCCCGAGTTCGACTGGGAAGCCTTCAGCCGCAACGTGATCGAGCAACCCGAGCCGCTCGGCCTGGGCCTGACCTTCCAGCCCTACAGCATCCAGATCGAGCCGCACGATTACATGGCCGAGCTGTTCGACGCGGTGGCCCGGGCCAACACCATCCTGATCGACTGGTCGCGCGACATCTGGGGCTACATCGGCCTGGGCTATTTCAAGCAGCGGCTGCAGGGCGGCGAGGTCGGCTCCTCGACCATGCCGCACAAGGTCAACCCGATCGATTTCGAGAACGCCGAGGGCAACTTCGGCCTGGCCAACGCGTTGCTCACGCACATGAGCCAGAAGCTGCCCATCAGCCGCTGGCAACGCGACCTGAGCGACTCCACCGTGCTGCGCAACATGGGTGTGGCGATGGGCTACACCCTGCTCGGCTGGGATTCGCTGCAACGGGGCATGGACAAGCTCGAGCTCAACCGAGCGACGCTGCAAGCCGACCTCGACAG
>NZ_JANNMI010000172.1:0-1194 GCF_031397715.1 Roseateles sp. | reverse complement strand
CATCAACGCGCGCTACAAGCAGATCCTCAGCGACGCCCGCCACCACGCCGTCATTTTGCTCAGTTATGAAGAGATCGGTGAACGCGAGTTCGCCGGCTGGTCGATGGGGCAGGTCAATTTGCAACGCCTCAATCCGGGCCTGGTGCTGAAGTATTCCGAGACCGGCCGCCTCGACCCCTACCATATGAGTGGCCGCGCGATGATGGCGCTATTTCATGAGTTGGTGAGCTCGGGCGCGATTGTCTGCAATTGACCTATAAAGACCGCGCCTCGCGAAAGCCATACAAGCTGGCCAGGATGCGGGTCGGGAATTGGGTGATTGCTTCATTGAACTGGCCGACCGCCTGATTGAAGACCTGGCGCGCGAACGAGCGCTGGCGCTCAATCATCTTCAGCTCGTCGACCAAGGCGTAAAGATCGGCATGCTCGCGCAGCTCGGCATGATGTTCCAACATCGACATCAGCCGGGTCAGCGCAGCCGCATGCACGGCGCTGGTCACCCCGAGTGTGCCGACCGGTTCGGCCACATAAGGCCTGGGCCGCGCGGCCTGCGCCGCCGCTCGCACCTCGGCCTGGGCCAACTCCAAGGCATCAAAAGTGGCCTTTTCGTTGCTGAGCAACGGCTGCAACAGGGTCAGCAGCTTGCTGCAGAGCTGCGCACGCGCCGTCAAATGTTCATCGAGCTGCACAAAAGCGGCCGCAATCGCATTGCGCAAGCGCATCAGCCGGTTGTAGGCGCCGATGCCCCAAAACAGCAGCAGGGCCGCCACCGCCCACATGGCCAGGTTCCAATCGCTCATCGCGCTGGCTGCTGCATAAATTCATCGAAACCGCGCGCACGCAGCTCGCAGGCCGGGCAGCTGCCGCAGCCGTAGCCCCAGGCGTGGCGCTGCAAACGGTCACCGAGGTAGCAGCTGTGGCTTTGCTCGAGGATCAGCGCGTTGAGAGCGGCGCCACCGAGTGTGTGCGTCATGGCCCAGGTCTGCGCCTTGGTCAGCCACATCAGCGGGGTTTCGATCGTCATTGGCGCATCCAGGCCGAGGCTGATCGCCACCTGCAGCGCCTTGAGCGTGTTGTCGCGGCAATCCGGATACCCGGAGAAGTCGGTCTCGCACATGCCGCCGACCAGCACGTTCAGCCCGCGCCGGTAGGCGACGGTCGCCGCAAAGGTCAGGAACAGCAGGTTGCGGCCGG
>NZ_JANNMI010000144.1:0-3835 GCF_031397715.1 Roseateles sp. | reverse complement strand
GCTGCTGACCCTGAAATCGCGCCGCCTGTCTTGCGGGTTGGTCAGCCCATGCGCAAGGTGCAAAAGCATGCGGGAATAAGAGCTCATCGAACCGGAGATATCCGCCAGGATCAGCAGCGGTGCGGTTCGCAACCGCGGCCGCTGCCTGAGCAGCGCCAATGACTCGCTGCGCGCCTGCGCCCTGAGGCTGGCGCGCCAGTCCACCCGCCCGCTGACAGCAAGCTCCCAGCGCCGGCTCGGGCGGGTTTGCAGCAGCGGCCGCAGCTGCTTGAGTAAGTGCTCGGCTGCATGCCATTCGGCAGGCGTCATGCTGTCGAAGTCTTTGTGCTGCAGCAGCTCCCGCTCGCTCCAGCTGAGCCGCGCGTCCAGCTCGATGGGCTGCTCGGGCTCGCGCTGCGCTGCGGGCCTGTGGGGAAAGAGGGCCTGCGCCAGCCGCCGATTTTCCGGCAACGCCGGCCTACCCGGCTTGGCCTGCACCTGCGGCAACAGCATGCGCAGCACCCGGCCGAGCAGATCGGGGTCGCGCCAGAAGATCTGAAAGGCTTGATCGAACAGCGCGCGGTGCTCGGCCCGGTCCAATAGGCAAGCGGACAAGGTGGCGTGAAAGTCTTGGCGCGAGCTCAGGCCGGCCACCTGCAGCGCTTGCAAGCTCAACAGCACGCGGTCGCTGCCGACCGCCATGCCGGCTGCGCGCAAGACGCGCGCAAAGTGCATCACGTTCTCGGCCAGGTGGTCAGCCAGGTGCTCAGCCACGGCCGCTCTTGATGCTGGTTTGCACCTGCTCCAACAGCTTCGCCGCCTCGGAGCCGTGCACGCGCGCAATATCGTCTTGATACTTCAGCAGCACACCCAAGGTGGACTGCAGCGTCGCCGGGTCCAGCACCAAGGCGTTCAGGGCCAGCAGCGCGCGCGACCATTCGATCGTCTCGGCCACACCGGGCAGCTTGTACAGATCAAGCCGGCGCAAGCCTTGGATGAAGGCAACGATCTGCCGCGCCAGGGCGGCGGGCGCATCCGGCACGCGCAGCTTCAAGATCGCCAGTTCACGTTCGGCGTCGGGGAAATCGACCCAGTGATAAAGGCAGCGCCGCCGCAGCGCATCGTGAATCTCGCGCGTGCGGTTGGAGGTGATGATGACGATCGGCGGCAGTAAAGCCTTGACCACGCCCAGCTCCGGGATGGTGATCTGAAACTCGCTCAAGACTTCAAGCAAATAGGCCTCGAAGGGCTCATCGGCGCGGTCCAATTCGTCGATCAGCAAGACCGGCGCGACGGCGTTGGCCGGGTCAATCGCCTTCAGCAAGGCGCGCGGGATCAAGAAGCGCGGCGCGAACAAATCCTCGCTGAGCGCGGCCTTTTGCGCCGAGCCTTCGGCCAGCCTGATCTCCAGCATCTGGCGCGCGTAATTCCATTCATAAGCGGCCGCACTGAGATCCAGCCCCTCATAGCATTGCAAACGGATCAAGGGCCGATCCAGCATCGCTGCCAGCGTCTTGGCGATCTCGGTTTTGCCGGTGCCCGGCTCGCCTTCCAGCAACAGCGGCCGCTGCAGGCGCAAGGCCAAAAAAACCGCGGTGGCCAGCTCGCGCTGCGCCACATAGCCGTGCGCCAGCAGCAGCGCGGCGGTGCCGTCGATGTCGACCGGCAGCCCGGTGGCTAACTTCACGGGCAAGCGGCCACCGCCCGCCCCGCCAGCACCGGGATCAGCGCCGCGCGGTAGTCGGCCGAGCCGTGCAGATCGCTGCTGAGCTTGGCGGGGCTGATGCGCACGGCCATGGTCGCGGCCTGGCTCCAATGGGCATCCAGCGCCGCCTCCAGCGCCATGGCGCGGAACACGCCGGCACCGGCGCCGGTCACCGCGACGCGCACGCCCGCGGCCGTTTGGGCCACAAACACGCCGACCAGCGAGAAGCGCGAGGCCGGCTGTTTGAACTTCTGCCAGCCGGCCTTGGTCGGCACGGGGAAGCTCACCGAAGTGATGATCTCGCCCGGCTGCAAGGCGGTTTCGAACAGGCCGAGAAAGAAGTCATCGGCGCTGATGCTGCGCCGGTCGGTATAGATCGTCGCGCCCAGGCCCAAGACCGCCGCCGGATAGCAGGCGGCCGGGTCGTTATTGGCCAAGCTGCCGCCCAGCGTGCCGCGGTTGCGCACCTGGCGGTCGCCGATGCGGCCGGCCAAGTCGGCCAGCGCGGGGATCGCTTGCTGCACCTCTTTGCTGGCGGCCACCGCTGCATGCGTCGTCATCGCGCCAATGACAAGGTGAACGCCGGCGAGTCGAATGCCTTTCAAGTCGGCCAACCCGCTCAGGTCGATCAGCGCCTCGGGTGCGGCCAGGCCGAGCTTGATCGCGCCGAGCAAGGACTGACCCCCGGCGATCAACTTGGCGTCCGACCCGGCGGCCAGTGCGCCGGCTTCCGATAGCGAAGCGGCTTGGGTGTAGGTGAAGGTGGTCATGTGCAAGCTCCAAAGATTTCAGCGGGTGGCTTGAATGGCTTGCCAGACCCGGTGCGGCGTGGCCGGCATGGCGATGTCTTTGACGCCAATCGCATCGCAGATCGCATTGATGACGGCCGGCGGCGAGCCGATCGCGCCGGCCTCGCCGCAACCCTTCACGCCCAGCGGGTTGTGGGTACAGGGCGTACCCTTGGCGGTCTTGATGAAGAAGTTGGGCAAGTCATCGGCGCGCGGCATCGCATAGTCCATATAGCTGCCGGTCAGCAACTGGCCCGAGTCGGTGTCGTAGATGCCATGCTCCAACAGCGCTTGGCCGATGCCCTGAGCGATGCCGCCCTGCACCTGACCCTCGACAATCATCGGGTTGACGATATTGCCGAAGTCCTCGACCGCGCTGAAGCGGTCGACCCGCACATGGCCGGTGGCCGGGTCCACCTCGACCTCGCAGACATAGCTGCCGGCGGGGTAGGTGAAGTTGGTCGGATCGTAGAAGGCGTTTTCGTTCAGGCCCGGCTCCAGCTTGTCGAGCGGGTAGTTGTGCGGCACATAAGCCGTTAGCGAGACGGACGCAAAGGGCACGCTGCGGTCGGTGCCGGCGACCTTGAAGACGCCGTTCTCAAACTCGATATCGGTGTCGGCCGCCTCCAACAAGTGAGCGGCGATCTTCTTGCCCTTGGCGATCACCTTGTCCAACGCCTTGACGATGGCCGTGCCGCCGACCGACAGCGAGCGGCTGCCGTAGGTGCCCATGCCGAACAGCACTTTGCCGGTGTCGCCATGCTGGATGTCGACGTCCTCGAAGGGGATGCCGAGCTTGTCGGCCACCACCTGCGCAAAGGTCGTTTCATGGCCCTGGCCGTGCGAATGGCTGCCGGTGAAGATGGTCACCTTGCCGGTCGGGTGGACGCGCACCTCGCCGGCCTCGAACAGGCCGGCGCGCGCGCCCAAGGCGCCGGCAATATTCGACGGCGCCAAACCGCAGGCCTCGATATAGGTCGAGTAGCCGAGGCCGCGCTTGAAGCCCCGGGCCTCGCTCTCGGCACGGCGGGCCGCAAAGCCGGCCACATCGGCCAACTCGATCACGCCGTTCAGCGTCGCGTCGTAGTCGCCAATGTCATAGCTCAGGCCGACCGGCGTGGCATAGGGAAACGTGCGAATGAAGTTGCGCCGGCGCAGCTCGGCCGGATCTATCCCCAGCTCGCGCGCGGCCGTCTCGACCAGCCGCTCCACCACATAGGTGGCCTCGGGCCGGCCCGCGCCGCGGTAGGCGTCGACCGGCGCGGTATTGGTGAACACGCCGGTAACTTCGGCATAGATGGCCGGCGTCGTGTACTGGCCGGCCAACAGCGTGGCGTACAGAATCGTCGGCACGCTGCTGGCA
>NZ_JANNMI010000137.1:0-6924 GCF_031397715.1 Roseateles sp. | reverse complement strand
GCCAGATGCTGATGGCCGGGTAGCCGCTGTGCTTTTCGCCCAAGGCCGAGAAGCGCTTGTAGGTCCATAGATCCTCGGGGATCATGTCGTCGTCACTGTGCCCGCCCATCGGCCGCAGGATCACGCCGCTGTGGGTGTGATAGCTGATGGCCGCGCCGATATTCGGGTGCGTGGTGATGAACTCCACCATCGCCCGCACCTCCGGCTCGCTGGTCGGAAACGGGCCGGCGCCGACCTGCTTGTATTCCTGCCGCCACTCGGATGGGAAGTTGCGGTTCAGATCCAGGCCTTCGCGGTCTTTGTTGACCGTCACCGTCAAGCCGTCATGGTTCTTGATGAAGCCCTCGGGCAGCAAGCGGTAATACTCGCCGCCGAACTCGCCCGGCGCACGTGCCACCAGCAGGCGTGGCTCGTCGGCGTGTTTTTTATAAGTGCCATGCGGGTCGGGCACGCGCATGCTCAAGATGCGACCGTCGCCGTCGATGTCCTCGGGTGTCAGGCCGTCGACCGGCTGCTCGTCGTAGGGGTAGGGCCGGGTCGAGGAGCGGATATGGCGCGGCCGATCGGCCAGAGCCAGCTCGGCGCCGTCGGGGTTCAGGCGCGGCACCATATAGACGGCGCGGGTATCCAGCAGCTGCGTGACTTGGGCGTCGGTGCCGTAGCCGGAGATCAGCTGGTGCAGGTAGTAGAGGCAGGTGGTCGAGGCGGTCAGCTCGGCGGCGTGGATATTGCCGTCCAGCCAGAAGGCCGGCTTGTCGACGTCGGCGCCGGTGGCGGTGTTGGTCAGTATCAGCACCCAGATGTCGCGGCCCTCATGGCTGCGGCCAATCGAGCGCACCGAGACCAGATTGGGCCGCGCCTCGGCATAGGCAAACAGCAGCGCGGTCAGCGGCTCGTAACGGTAGAACTCGTCGAAGCGGGCGTGCGGCAATGGAGGTGAGGCGGCCATGAGTTCTCGCGATCGGTGAATGCAATCAGGCTATTTTGCCCAAAGCCTGTGGCTTGTATAGACGGAACTCCCCGCTCTGCAAGCCCAACGCCGCTTTCGGGCCCATCTCTGCGCTTAGGAAGCCAGCCTGAGCTGGTCCAGCCTGTCGACATACAGGGTGGCCGGCACATTGCGGATCGGCTCGCCATGGTTGTAGCCATAACTGACCAACACCACGGGGCAGCCGGCCGCATGGGCGGCTTGGGCGTCATTGCTGGAATCGCCAATCATCCAGGTTGCCGCCGGGGCTGTGCCCAGCGCCTCGCAGGTCTTCAGCAAGGGCAGCGGGTCGGGCTTTTTGCGCGCAAAGTCATCGCCGCCGAAGACATGGTCAAAGAACCCATCCAGGTGCTTCAGTGCCAGCAACTCGCGGGCAAACGCCGCCGGCTTATTGGTCAGGCAGGCCATCGGCAGTCCGGTCGCCCGCAGCTTCTGCAGGCCCTCGATCACGCCGGGGTAAACGGCCGAGAACTGGCCGTTCAGCGAGCGGTAATGCTGTTGATAGAGCGCCCAAGCGCGCTCATACAGGCCGGCGTCGGCACCGACATGAATCAGGCAGCTGCGAATCAAATGCTCGCTGCCCCGCCCCACCGTCTGCTCGACAAAGGCCCGGTCCACCGTGGCCAGGCCCAGCTCGCTCAAGACCCGCTCCAACACGGCCACAAAGTCGCCCAAGGTGTCGACCAGAGTGCCGTCGAGGTCGATGATGAAGGCGCGTGGCGGGACTGGGTACGACGGCATAGAGTTCGCAAACATGGCATTGGGCTCGGAAAAATTGACCCCATTCTGACCTGCCGAAAAGAACAGAGTCCGGAAAAGTCAGTGGCTTCAGGCTACGGCGGTGCTGGTGCGAATCTAGCCTTCGGCTGAACGGGATCGGGCTATGCCGAGGGCCTTCTCTAAAATCCCCTATTTTCAGCAGCAAGAGCGCAGGCGTCGGCTTCACCGAATGCAACCTATTTCCAAGCCATTCCCGCCATTCCCGCCCGAGTCGCTGTCTCAATTGCTGCGCCAATGGAGCACAGCTTCAGGCTCCCCGCCACCGGCAGCCGAGCGGCTGGGCTCCTGGCTAGGCTGGGCGGATGCCATCGAAATCTCCCAAGTTTTGACCACGCCCCCTGGGAACACGACCTCTGAGGCTGCTCGAATCGAGTCCATGTGCTGGGCGAGCGCTGAGCTGGAGCGCATCCAGGCCCAATTGGCTGCCAGCTTCAATCACCCCGAGCTGGCGGGCGAGTCCGAATCTGCATCCGACGGCGCAGCGTTCACGGATCTGCTTGCGCCCTGTTTGCAGCATTTCACCCAACAGCAGCGCTTGATCGAAAGCCGCACTGCCGCGTTCCGCGCGCATCTGCGAGCCAAGCTGACGCGCGTCTCCGGCGAACTCGCTCGGCTGGCTCAGTTGGATGAGTACATCGAGCGAGCAGTTGCCTCGCCCCAATTGCGCGCCATGACCGGGCTTTCCGCGGTGCTGGAGACCCGAGCACGCAAGCACCACGTCGCCGATCCGCTGCGGTGGCGCGCCCGCCTCTGGTCAGACCTGCAGCGATTGCTGCGGGCCGAGCTGGACCAAAAACTTCAACCTGTGCTGGGCCTCGTTGAGGCCTTGAACACCAACCGACCCCGATGAACCGATCTCTCAACGCCCTCTACCCCATCGCCATGGCTGCCGGTCTGGCCGGCATCGCCGGCGCCGGCATGGCCGCCTCAAGGAACCACCCCGTCGCACTGGCCATGGCGGGGCTGATTGCTGTTTTTTATGCCATCGGCGTGTGGGAGCTGGCGACCTTTCGCCGGGACAGCCGTGCTTTGGCCGCGGCCACAGCGCGCGCAGTGCCCGAAGTGCCCGACGAGTGGATCGCCGCTGTGCCGCTCGCTTTGCGGGGCGCTGTGCAGATGCGTCTGGATGGCCAGCGCGTCGGCCTCCCAGGCTTGGCATTGGCTCCAGCGCTGGCGGGTTTGCTGGTGCTGCTGGGCATGCTCGGCACCTTCATTGGCTTGGTCATCACCTTGAGCAGCACGGCCAGCGCACTGGGCGCCTCCGCTGACCTGGCCGCTTTGCGCTCAGCGCTGGGTGCCCCGATCCAGGGCCTTGGCCTGGCGTTCAGCGCCAGCGTGGCAGGCGTCGCCGGCTCAGCCATGTTGGGTCTGATGGTGGCCCTCGCCCGCAGGGAGCGCTCGGCCGCTGGTGCTCTGCTGGATGGCGCTCTGTTGGGGCGGCTGCGCCATCTGACGTCTGCACATCGGCGTGGAATTGAGCAGCAGGCTATTGCTTCAGCTGCGATCGAGCGCGACAACTCGAAGCAGCTGGAGATGGTCGCCCGGCTGCAGCAGTTCACCGAGCGCATTGCTGAACAACTGTCCGCGCAAAACAGCCTCTTTCACGGCGAAACCAGCAAAGCCTATGCCGCCTTGGCCAGCAGTGTCGACGCCACCCTGCGCAACAGCCTTGCACAAGCTGCGCGGGAGGCAGGTGCTGCCATTCAACCCGCCGCAACAGCGGCGATGGGGGCCATCGCACGCGAGGCCGCATCGCTGCATGAGCGCGTCGGCACCGTGGTGACCGATCAGCTCAGCGCGCTCAGCAGCCGCTTCGAGGCGGGCGCCGAGCGCATTGCACATCACCAAGCGGAAGCTGCCCAGGCGCAATCCGCAGCGCTGCGCCAGCAGCGAGAGCTCGCGCTGCAGCTGCTGGAAGATGTCGGTGCGGCCTCGCAGCGCGCCATGGAACTGCAGGGGCAGCGCTGGGCCTCGGATTCGCAAACGACGCTTACGGCGCTGGACACGATGGCCACCCGCCACCAAGCGGCGCAGGCCCATGCCGATCAAGCACGCTGGGCCTCGCTGCAAGATCACTTGGGCGCGCTCGCCGAGCAACAAGCCTGCGCACGAGCGCTGGTTGCCCAAACCGCCCAGCAATTCGCCACGCAGACGCAGGCCCTGCTGGACCGGGTCTCGGACGGCCATAGCCGTCATCTCACCTTGCTGGCCGAGCGCGACGCTGAGCGCCGCACCGAGGCCGTGGCCGATGCGAATGCCATGAACCAACAGCGCGAAGGCGTCGAGCGGCGGCTGGCCCTGCAGCGCGAGGAAGCGCTGCAACTGCAGCGCGACAGCGCAAGCCGCGCGCAGCAGGCTGTGACCGAGATCACCAGCCTATGCGCCGCGCAGACGCAGGCCGGCGTGACCGGCCTGGCCGATGCATTCACCCGATTGCAGGCAAGCCAGGCAGCCCATGACGCGCAGCAGCTTGCGGCATGGCGCAATGAGCTGGCATCGATTGGAGCCACGCAGTTGCAGCAGCAGCAAGTGCTGGCCGATGACCTGTTGGCGAACACGCGCAGTCTGGTGGCACAAGCCGAGGCCACTTCACAACGGACGCTGGCTGAGGCCGGCGCAGTTCTGCAAGCGGCTGGTGCAGCGCCACGCGCTGCCGTCGAGATGGTCAGCGCACTGCGTGAGCAGCTCGCCCAAAGCCAGGCCCAGGACCGCGCGGCTCTGCTTGAGCGGGCCGAGCTGATGGGGACGGTATCGACGTTGCTCGCCTCGCTGCAGCAAGCCGCGGGCGAGCAGCGCGTCGCGATTGATTCGCTGGTGGATAGATCGACCATTCAGATCGAAGCCTTGGGCCAGCGCTTCACAACGCTTGCCGAGGCCTCCGGTCAAGCGCTTGCCGATGCAGCCACCAATCTGGCGGCCAGCGCCGCCGACGTTGCCAGCGTGGGCGAAGGCTTCGGCGCGGCGATTGAGCAATTCCAGGGGGCCAATGCGCAACTCGTGCAGCACCTGGCTGCGCTGGAGGAACGCCTGTCCGCATCGATCACCCGAAGCGATGACCAGCTGGGCTACTACGTGGCCCAGGCGCGCGAAGTCATCGACCTCTGCCTGGGCTCGCAAAAGCAAATCCTGGATGCGCTGCAAGGTGCGGCGACCCATGGATGAGCAACTGGAGATGGAGCACGAAGGCACTGCCGCTCCCGCTTGGGCGGCTTTTGGCGACTTGATGGCCGGCGTGCTGGGTGCGTTTGTGCTCGTGCTTGCCGCGGCCCTGGTTGGGCAGCTGGATCTCGCCACCCAATTGCAAGCCGAAGTGCAGCAGCGCATGGCCGAGCAGAGTCGCCGGGAAGCGCTGGAGCGCGCCTTGGCCGGCCCGCTGGCGGATGGTCGTATCACGCTGGTGGAAGGTCGAATTGGCATCAACAGCGCGGTGCTCTTTGCGACCGGGTCGGACCAACTGCTCGCGCAAGGGCGTGCGCTGCTCGGTGCTTTGGCAACGCCGCTGCGCACCTACCTCGCGCAACGCGATGAGATCCTGATGGTCAGCGGCTTCACCGATGACCGGGGGGTCGTGGCGGGCATGCAGTTCGCCGACAACTGGGATCTTTCGGCCAGGCGGGCGCTGAACGTGACGCGGGCATTGTTGGCGGACGGTCTGCCACCCGACGCGGTTTTTTCTGCTGCATTCGGCTCGCAGCAGCCGGTGGCGCCCAACGACACCGCGGCCGGGCGTGCGCTCAATCGCCGCGTAGAAATCGCACCCACACCACGGCCACGGCGAGCGGCTGCGGCTCCTGCATCGTCGGCGTCGGCACCGTGAGCAGCATCGAGGATCCTGTCAATTGGGTCGCTGCGCAGCGCGCTGACCCGGTGCGCCGGCGCATGCTGCACGCACTCGCTCTGCGTGCGGCAGCCCAGCCTCAAGGCGCCCTGCGAGACAAGCTGATTGCGAAATTGAGGCAACGCGCGGCGCGCGCGCCAGTGGCGCATCAACAGCAGGACTATCCTGCCCTCGGCAATCCGCTGGCCGAATTGCTCGCCTCGCTGCAGCTTGACGCGAGCCAAGAGTTGCGCCAGGTGCGCCTCCACCAAAGCACTTGGCGCCAGCTGCGCGTCGCACGCAACATTGCCGACCTCCATGCGCCGGTCACCGGGCATCTGGGGCCCCTCAATGGCCAGGCACTGGCGACGCGCGTGCTGCAGCAGATTCAGCTGCTGGCGCCAGCCTATTTGCACCGGCTGCTGACGCAGATGGATGCGATCGCCAACTTGGAGCTGGTGCAGGCTGCCGGTGAGGGCGAAAAATCAGCGCGGACAAGCAAGAAGAAGGCACCTCAACGGCGTCGGTGACATCCGGGCCGGATGCTGGCCCCCGTGTCAAGGTGACGATCACCAGGGCAGGTGTTTCCGCGCTGCGGCATGCTCATCGAGGCGGCGTGGCAGTACTGGTTCGAGCCTCGCGCCAGCTACTTCATTGCCAAGTGGTGGGACGGACTGCCCCAGCCGGTGACGGATCGCCGCCGGCTGGCCCAACGCCCGAACGATCATCCATCGCGATCAGCGCACTGCAAAGTTTTGCACGGCAATTCGCAGCCGACCGGCGGCGCGGCTGTGGCCGAACCATCGTCTGTCGACCGCTCCACTCGGAAAACAATCGCGTATGTCCGCAGGCTGGCCGATTCCGAACGCCGAGTTCAACCTAGATTCGGCAGTTGAAAGCGCCGGAAGGAGTCGTGTCGGGGCTTGCTGGCAAGGCGCGACGAGGAAGTGGGCTCCTACCCAAGAGGAGAAGCAACGCAGTCCAGCGAGTTCCGGCGCGGCTCAAGCAGGCGATTAGCGTTCTCACCCGGTTGGTGAATGTTGTAGACGCGAGAGTTTTCAGTGGTCATCGATGTTTGTTCACATTGGGGAGCGGTCAACTGCCGAATCTAGGTTCAATACGGCTGCATTTGAGAGCCGCGAACTGGCGATGCCGTTCAGTTGCAGTCACTGACCAGTCGGTCATCTGCGGTTGCAACGTGCCCGGAGCCGTCCATGGCGCTTCCTCGGGAGGCACGGCAGCTCGGGGCGCCACCGGGCTCATGGCTTGGGGGTCGGCCCTGGCGGGCCGACTGCCTTGCGCTGCTCGCGACTTGGGGCTGGCGCCGAACTCACTGCAC
>NZ_JANNMI010000134.1:0-1327 GCF_031397715.1 Roseateles sp. | reverse complement strand
CATCATCATCGCGCTGATCCCGCTCGCACTGAAAGGCATTGCCTACCGCCCCGTCGCCCAGGCTTCGGGCTGCGCATAGAGCGCATCCACTTCCAACTGCTTGTCCACATAAGCGGCGAAGTCCGCCATCAACAGGTAGTTGTCACGGCTCAACAGCATCTCGGTCAAGGCCTGATAGCGCTGTGTATCTCCGCACGAGAACTCGCCACCGGCGATGCTCTCGATGACGCGCTTCAGCTGCGCGTTTTGCTCTATATACAGACGCGGGTCGTAACCGAGCGCCAAGACCCGCGCCACCGCCTCGGTACGCAGGCCGAACACAAACATATTTTCTTCGCCCATGGCTTGCGCCATCTCGATATTGGCACCGTCCCAAGTGCCAATCGTCAGCGCGCCATTGAGCGCGAACTTCATATTGCCGGTGCCCGAGGCTTCGGTGCCGGCGGTGGAGATTTGCTCGGACAAATCGGCCGCCGGGATGATTACTTCGGCCAGGCTAACGCCGTAATTGGGCAGGTAGACGAGCTTGAGCTTGTTGCCCACACGCGGATCGCTATTGACCACGCGCGCCACATCGTGTGCCAGCTGAATGATGGACTTGGCCATCACGTAAGCACTGGCCGCCTTGCCGGCGATGATGACGGTGCGCGGCACCCAGGCGCCATCGGGATTGGCCAAGATGGCCTGGTAGCGCGCGACGACATGCAAGATGTTCAAGAGCTGGCGCTTGTACTCGTGGATGCGCTTGATCTGCACATCGAAGAGGCTGTTGGGGTCGACCTGCACGCCGACCTCGCGCTGTATCAGCTCGGCCAGGCGCTGCTTGTTGGCGAACTTGACGGCCTGGAACTGCTGGCGGAAGGCGGCGTCAGAAGCGGCCGGCGTCAGCAAGCGCAGCTCGGCCAAATCCTGCCGCCAGCCCTTGCCGATACGCGCGTCCAGCAGCGCGGACAGCTGCGGGTTCGCCTGCTGCAGCCAGCGGCGCGGCGTCACACCATTGGTGACGTTATGAAAGCGGCCGGAGAAGATGGCCGCATAGTCGGAAAAAATGGTCCGCACCATCAGCTCCGAGTGCAGCGCGGCCACGCCGTTGACGCGGTGCGAGGCGACGATGGCCAAGGCCGCCATGCGCACGCGCCGCTCGCCACCATGGCTGCCTTCATCGATCAGCGAGACCCGCGCCAGCAAGGCGTCGTCACCGGGGAACATAGCCTTCACCTCGGCCAGGAAGCGCGCATTGATCTCGTAAATGATTTCCAAGTGGCGCGGCAGCAGCGCCTCGAACAGCGACAGCGCCCAGGTCTCCAGCGCCTCGGGCATCAAGGTG
>NZ_JANNMI010000104.1:0-14999 GCF_031397715.1 Roseateles sp. | reverse complement strand
CCAGCAAACTAAGAGCGAGATAGGACTTTTTCATTGGTGTCTCCTGTTATCAAATTCGACTGGCTTGATTTTGGAGTATCCCGATAGCCCTGAGGGGCCTGTGTTGCAGGGCTTCCACAGTCGCTAACCCTGTCACCTAGGCGACCCCACCGAACCAACAGGCGCAAAAAAGCCGCCCGAAGGCGGCTTGCTGGTCAACAGGCCCGAGGGCCTATCAGCTGTACAACTTAGAAGCTGTGACGCACGCCGACGTCCAAGCCGCCGGAACGGCCGCCAGAGACAACGGCTGGGTTAGCAGCTGCACCGGAACCGTTGACACCAAAGCTGGCACCCTTCTCGTTGTCGATGTACGAGGCGGTGGTGTACAGCGCGGTGCGCTTGGACAGGTTATGCACATAACCGATCGCGAATTGCATGGAATCACCACTCACGAAAGTGTCAGTTTTGGATGAATTGTCGTAGCTCGCGTCGGTGTACGAAGCCCAAACGTTGCCTGCGCCCACAGGTGCGGTAACAGCCACCGTGAAGATGTCTTGTTCACGCGTGCGGTACTCATTGGTCGAGTAAGTGCCGCTGATCTTGGCCATGCCAAAGTCGTACGAGCCGCCCACGTTCATGAACTTGAACTTGTTGTTCGTGCCGAATTCTGTGTAAGCAATCGCCACGTTGAACGCGCCAGCCTTGTAACCACCGCGGCCACCAACGCTCTTATTCAGTTCATTGGAACCCTCGCCGGCCGACACTTCAACACCGCCGTAGAAGCCACCCAGATTTGCTGGGAGCGAGTAGCTGGCCTGGTTGTCGGTGCGGCTGGTGTTCAGGCCGGTTGCGCCCAAAGTGCTGTACATGTTGTACACCGAACCCAGGCCAGTGGCGCTGACCGGGTCAAAGTCCTCAACCAAAATCTTGTTCACGGTCTTGAAACGGCCCAGGCGAGCTTCGCCCATGCTGCCCGAAATCAGGCTAACTGTGGCGCGGCGGGCCCAGAAAGCACCCGTGTTGTTCGACGAGCCAGCAACGCCGGTGTCGGTGTTGACTTCGCTCTCCAGCCAGAAGCCGGCCTTCAGATCACCGCCGAGGTCTTCAACGCCGCGCACGCCGAAACGGCTGGTGGTGTTACCGCCGGATGCCAAGCTATAAACGCTTTTGCCATTGGTCTCGGTGTAACGCATGGCAGCGTCAATCACGCCAAACAGGGTCACCGACGATTGAGCAGCGGCGACGCCAGCGAACGAGCCGAGTACGGCCAAAGCAACAATAGATTTCTTCATTCGATACTCCTAAGTGTTCAAAAAGGGCCGATCTACAAACACCAAACTAGCGCTCGCCGGACCCACTCCCTTCATCGAGAGTTGATGTATTGCACCAGATGAATGGCGTTTTTCGACGACAAGCATCAGAAAACTAGGGTTTGCGTTGTTGACTGACAACAAAAAACAAGGAACACAAGGTCGTCATACTCACGACAGGCTTTGCGCAAGTCCTAAACTGGCCCGACAACTACCGACCTCAAGAAGACGCCATGACCACCCGCCCCCCCCTTTCAGCACTCGATTCTTTGCTTGCCAGCGTCGACCACGGCCTGCGGGTGGTGTTTGGCACGCCGGCGGGCGCGCGCCCTTCTCCGGCCCTGGCCGTCACGACGGCAAGCGAATTGACCGCCCAAGAAGCACGCCTTGCCGGGGCGCTGATGCGCGTCAATCATGTGGGGGAGATTTGCGCGCAAGCGCTTTATCAATCACAGGCTTTGCTGACCCGCAACCCGGAGCTGCGCGCCCACTTCGCCCACGCCGCCAAAGAAGAGCTTGATCACCTGGCATGGACCCATCAGCGCATCACCGAGCTCGGCAGCCACACCAGCTACCTCAACCCAATTTGGTATGGCGGCGCGTTTGCCATCGGCAGCTTGGCGGGTTTGGCTGGCGACAAAATCAGCCTGGGCTTTGTGGTCGAGACCGAACGCCAAGTGGAGCAACACCTGGCCGTTCACCTGGATCGCCTGCCGCTGGCCGACCTCCACTCGCGCAGCATCGTGGCGCAAATGAAGATCGAAGAAGCTCGCCATGCCGAAGAGGCCACAGCGGCCGGCGCTCGGCCCCTACCGGCAGCCATCAAAGGCTTGATGCGGGGCGCCGCTCGCGTGATGACTCGCACCGCCCACTACGTTTAGCCGCTCGTGCGGCCTTTTTTCATCAGGCCTCGATCAGCTCCACCGATGTCGTCATCACGGCGGTCTTGCCCAGCATGATGCTGGCCGAGCAATATTTCTCGTGTGACAGCGCCACCGCCCGCTCAACCACCTCTTGTTTGAGCCCGCGCCCCGTCACCACAAAGTGCATATGAATCGCGGTGAACACCTTGGGCTCGGTCTGTGCCCGCTCGGCCGTCAATTTGACTTGGCAGCCGCGCACATCGTGGCGCCCACGCTTGAGGATCAAAACCACGTCATAGGCCGTGCAACCGCCGGTGCCGGCCAAGACCGTCTCCATCGGCCGCGGAGCCAAATTACGCCCGCCGCCGTCCGGCGCGCCGTCCATCGCCAAGAGATGGCCACTGCCGGTTTCGGCCACAAAGGCCATGCCGTCCGCACCCAGCCAGTTGATCGTGCACTCCATACAAACTCTCCAGTCAATGCCGCCGCGTGGACGACTTTTTTCACAAGACGCCAAGTATTTCCCAAGCAAATATTGCAGCGCAGCATAACTTGCAGCTAGAATCAAGCTCAGCGAACACCGTAAGTGGTCTGCAACAGGTCTGCAAAAATGATTGCACTGCGGCCACTCACCTCGCACCGATTGTCTCCTCCACCGCCTCCATGGTGGATTCAGCCCGAGCTTGCAAAAGCTTGGGCTTTTTTTTGCCAAAATGGCGTCGGCAAATGGCGACGGCAAACGGCGACAGCAAATGGCGTCGGCGCTGGCTTCCAGCCCCTCGCTTATCATGCTGCACCGCAATAGTTTGGCATCGGAGTATTCATGGCTGGCCCCACCCCCGCAAGACCCCGGACCGCAAAAATCAGCGCCGCGGCCCAGCCAGCCCTCCCAGCCCTGATCCCCAGCGACAACAGCTATTTGCAGCGCATTTTGAATGCCCGCGTCTATGACGTTGCGGTTGAAACCTCGCTGACGGCGGCCAAGAACCTGTCAAAGCGAATCGGCAACAAGGTGCTGCTGAAACGCGAAGACGAGCAACCCGTGTTCAGCTTCAAATTGCGCGGCGCCTATAACAAGATGGCCCATCTGAGCCCCGAGGCCCTGGCCAAGGGCGTGATTTGCGCCTCGGCCGGCAACCACGCACAGGGCGTGGCCCTGTCGGCCAAAAAGCTCGGCTGCCGAGCCGTCATCGTGATGCCGGTGACGACGCCCAAGGTCAAGGTCGACGCCGTGCTGTCCTACGGCGGCGAGGTCATTCTGCATGGCGACAGCTTCACCGATGCCTATGGCCGCGCGCTCGAGCTGGAGAAAGAACAGGGCCTGAGCTTTGTTCACCCCTTCGATGACCCCGATGTAATCGCCGGCCAAGGCACGGTGGCGATGGAAATTCTGCGCCAGCATCAGGGCGCCATTGACGCCGTCTTTGTGGCCATCGGCGGCGGCGGCTTGATTTCCGGCGTGGCTGCTTACATCAAGGCACTGCGCCCCGAGATCAAGGTGATTGGCGTGCAGACCAAGGACTCCGACGCGATGGTGCGCTCGGTGCGAGCCGGCAAACGCATCACCTTGACCGACGTTGGCCTGTTCTCCGACGGCACCGCCGTCAAGCTGGTGGGAGAGGAAACCTTCCGCATCACGCGTGAGTTGGTGGACGACTTCGTGCTGGTGGACACCGACGCCGTCTGCGCCGCCATCAAGGACGTCTTCGAGGACACGCGCAGCATCCTGGAGCCGGCTGGCGCCTTAGGGGTAGCGGCGATCAAGCAATATGCGGCGGAACATGGCTGCAAAGGCCAGACCTTTGTCGCCATCACCTGCGGCGAGAACATGAACATCGACCGCCTGCGCTTTGTCGCCGAACGGGCCGAGGTCGGCGAAAACCGCGAGGCCTTGTTCGCCATCACCATCCCGGAGGAACGCGGCAGCTTCAAGCGCTTTTGCGAATTGCTGGGCCCGCGCAGCGTGACCGAATTCAATTACCGGATTTCGGACGCCGACAAAGCGCACATCTTCGTCGGCATCGCCACTCAAAAGCGCGAAGAGTCGCTCAAACTCGCCAAGACCTTCGCCAAACACGGTTTCGAGACGCTGGATTTGACCGACGACGAGCTGGCCAAGCTGCATATCCGCCATATGGTGGGCGGGCGCTCCGAGCTGGCCCGCAACGAGCACCTGTACCGCTTCATCTTCCCCGAACGGCCAGGCGCCTTGATGCGCTTCTTGAGTTCGATGCATCCGGACTGGAACATCAGCTTGTTCCACTACCGCAACCAGGGCGCCGACTACGGCCGCATCCTGGTCGGCATCCAGGTGCCACGCGGCGACAACGCGGCGCTGCGGGTATTTTTGGATTCACTCAACTACCCCTTCGTTGACGAGTCCAATAATCCGGTTTACAAGCAATTTCTGGGATAGAGAGTCCGCGGCGCGCCAGTCCATGCCCATTCAACAGTCCTTGATCAGCCCCACGGCAAATCCGGCGCTTGAAAAAGCCTTGCGTGACCGGGTTGATCGACATGCGGCAGTTGCCGGCGGCTTGGGTGAGTTGGAGCCCTTGGCGGTCAGGCTGGGCCTGGTTCAAAACAGCCTGACGCCGCGCTTTCGTGATCCGGTGTTGGCGATCTTTGCGGCCGACCATGGCTTGGCGGTCGACGGCATCGGCAGCCAATGGCGCCGCAGCACCCGCGAACAAGCCTTGTTGGCGCTGCAAAACCGCCTGCCGGTGTCCGTCTTTGCCCGCATACAGGGCTTGCAGCTGCTGCTGGTCGATTGCGGTATTGCCGAGTCGCTGGCGCCGCATGCCAAGCTGCTGGCCCGCAAGATCGCCCACGGCACGCGCAATTCACGCGTCGGCCCCGCCATGAGTCTGGAGCAAGCCCATGCCGGTGTGCGCGTCGGCATGGAGATTGCGGATAAATTGGCCGGCAATGTCTTGGCCTGCGCCGGCATGGGGCAAGGCTCACCCGAGAGTGCGTCCTTGGTGTTGGCGCGCTTGATGGATTGCCCGGTGCGCGACTTTGTGGTGTCGGGCCCCGATATGCGCCAGGACGATTTGGCCCATTTGCTCAATGTCTTGCAAGCCGCGCAAGCCCGCCACCGCGACGTCAACGACCCGATGGAAGTGCTGGCGGCTTTTGGCGGCTTCGAGATAGCCGTGATGGTGGGCGCGATCTTGGTGGCCGCCTCCAAGCGCAGCCTGATCGTCATTGATGGCATCACCGCCTGCGCCGCCTTGAAGATTGCAGCGAAGATAGCGCCGCCGGTGACGGATTACGCCGTCTTTTGCCGCAGCCATGTGCACCGCGGTCTAGATGAAGCGCTGGCGGTGTTTCACGCCTCGGCCCTGTTGGAGCTGGGCATGGACAGCGCTGACGGCACCGGCGCCGCGCTTGCCTGGCCGATGATTCGCAGCGCGGCAGCCCTGTTGACGGACCTGCATGATGCGGCCGAGTCGGACCAGCGTGGGCCGCCTGCGCCCGGCCAAGAAGTGTTTGCCTGACCCGCGGCGGTGACCGCGCTGGTGCTGGCGGCTCAGCGCGCCGGCGGGCCTGCTGGATCGTTCAAGGGGGCGGGCTGACTTTGCATCGGTTGCTGCTGTGGCGGCGGCGCGTAGGAGCCGAGCACCACCGGCGAGGCTTGGGCCGCGGGCAAGATGCCGGTCGCTGCGCCGGCTTGCGGCGCGATCTGCAGATTCATGCTGACGACACCACGCTCACCCAAACTGGCTGAGCGGCCGTCGACGAACAATAGTTGCAAATTGCCATCCACCACGGCGCCAACCCGGACCGTGCGGGCAACACCGTCAACGGCGATCAAGGCCACACCCTCGCCGGCGTGGCTGGGACCACCCTTTTTGGGCGCTACCACGCCGAGCAGTTTGAAGCGGCTCTCGGCCGCCGGCGCCGCTTCGGCCACCACGACCGCCGCCGCGCCGAACAAGCGCGTCAGGTCGGCCTGGCCCGTGCGCTGCTCCAGCGCAGGCTGGGCCTGGCTGGGTACCTGCAAAGGGCGGGCCAGCAACTGGATCAGCCAATAGCCACCGCTGCAGGCGAGCAAACCCCACACCAAAAAAGCAATCAATCGTGCAAGCATGGGCAGATTATGATTCAAGCGCCCCACGACGAGCGAGTGACGCTTTCGTCCGACCCCATCACGCCACAAAACCTCACGTTCAAATGCCTATCCAAGCCAAGTCGCCCTTAGTTCGCCGCTTCGCTCGCAGCTTCGCTCAGCGAAGAAACCGCGGCTTTACACTGATTGAATTGCTGGTTGTGCTGGTCATCATCGGTGTGTTGGCCGCCTTGGTCGTGCCCAATGTGCTGGACCGCGCCGATGAGGCCCGCGTCACCGCCGCCCGCACCGACGTCAACAACCTAATGCAAGCCTTGAAGCTGTACAAGCTCGACAACCAGCGTTACCCCAGCTCCGAGCAAGGCTTGGAGGCGCTGGTGCGCAAGCCCACCGCCGGCACGCCGCCGCCAAACTGGAAGCCTTATGTCGAGAAGCTGCCCTCCGACCCCTGGAAGCAGCCTTACCAATATGCCAACCCCGGCATCAAGGGCGAGATCGACGTCTACAGCTTCGGCGCCGATGGCCGCGCCGGTGGTGAAGGCAATGACGCCGACATTGGCTCCTGGCAATAAATTCATGGGCCGACGTGTTGTCGATGGCGGCTTCACGCTGATCGAATTGCTGGTGGTAGTGGCCCTGATCGCGATCGCGACGGCCACGGTCAGCCTGTCGCTGCGCGATCCGGCCGCGGCTCAGTTGGAGCGCGAAGCGGAGCGCTTGACCGCCTTGTTCGAGACCGCCCGCGCCGAAAGCCGTGCCGCCGGTTTGCCGGTGCAATGGGCGCCGACCAAGCAAGACAGCGACGATCACTTTCAGTTTGTCGGCCTGCCCCAACGCGTCAGGCTGCCGCAGCGCTGGTTGGGCGTACCCTTGGCCGTGCAGATTGCCGGCGCCAATGTCATCACCCTGGGGCCGGAGCCGATGATTGGCGCGCAGCGCTTGCAGCTGAGCCTGGGCTCGCAGCAAATCATGCTGTCCACCGACGGCATGTCGGCCTTTGAAGTGAGCAATTCCCCCGCCCCATGAAGACGCCGGTGCGTGGCTTCACCTTGATCGAGGTTCTGGTCGCGCTGGTGATCGTGGCCATCGCCCTGACTGCCGGCATCAAGGCGGCGGGCGCCTTGACCCTGAACGCCGACCGTCTGCGCACCATCAGCGCCGCTCAATGGTGTGCCGAGAACCAATTGACCGAGTTGCGCCTGTCCAAGCAATTCCCCGGCGTCGGCGACAGCGAGTTTGCCTGCGAGCAATTTGGCGAAAGCTACAAGGGCCAGATCACGGTGCGCCCGACGCCGAACCCGAGTTTTCGCCGGGTTGACGCCACCATTCGTGATGAGGCTGGCAACCAGTTGCTGTCGCTGTCCACCATCATGGGCCGTTACTGAGATGCGCCGCGCGCGGGGTTTTACCTTGATCGAGGTCTTGGTCGCCTTGGTCGTGATGTCGACCATGGCCATGATGGCCTGGCGCGGGCTCGACGCCTTGATCAAGAGCCGCGAGATCGCGCAGACCCATCTGGACCAGAGCGCTCGCCTGCAGACCGTGCTGGCGCAATGGGAGCAGGATTTGCGCCAGATTCAAGACAGCGGCAGCGTTGAAGCCTTGAATTTCGATGGCGCCAGCCTGCGCCTGACCCGCCAACACCCACAAGGCATCCAGGTCGTTGCTTGGCTGGTGCGCGGCGGCGCGCTGAACCGCTGGGAGAGCAAGCCGGCGCAGACCGTGGGCGCCTTGGAAGAAAACTTCAAGCGTGGCGCCCAACTGCTGGCTCAAGACGCTGGCCAGCTGCGCGCGCTGGAGGGCGTGACGGGTTGGCAGCTCTACTGCTACCGGGGCAATAGCTGGAGCAACTGCCTGTCCAGCGGCGGCGAGGAGGCGGCAGCACCCGCTCCGCCTGCGTCCGGCGCCTCAGGCGCCCCGCCCGAAAAGCCCCGTCAATCGCTGCCCACCGGCATCCGCATGCTGATCCAGTTCGGTCCGGGCAGCGGCTTCGGCGGCCCATTGACGCGCCAGGTCGAGTTGAGGCCGCAGTCATGAGGCGGCTTGAAACTTATCAAAAGGGTGCGGCTTTGCTGACCGCGATGATCATCGTCACCTTGGTCGCCACCATGGCCTCGGCGATGGTCTGGCGCCAGTACCGCGCGGTGCAGATCGAGGCCGCCGAGCGCGCCCGTGCGCAAGCCAGCTGGATTTTGCAAGGCTCGCTCGACTGGGCGCGCCTGATCCTGCGCGAAGACGCCCGCGCCGACCGCGATGCACAGCGGCGCGGCGAGCAGGCCGTCGATCATTTGGGCGAGGTCTGGGCGGTGCCGCTGGCGGAAGCGCGACTCTCGACCTTTTTGGCGGCCGACAAAAACAATGCCGACGATGGCCCCGAGGCCTTTTTGTCCGGCAGCCTGCAAGACGCCCAGTCACGCTACAACCTGCGCCATCTGCTCGGCGGCAAGGTGGTGCCGCCCTTGGAGCAAAAAGTCTTGGAGCGCTTGGTCGTCAGCAGCGGTGCGGCGCCCGGCACGGCGGCGCTGATCATCAGCAAGATACGCAGCGCCTATGCCGCAAAAGGCGAAGCTGAGAGCCAGTCATCAAGCGGAGATAAAGCCGAGTTACCGTTGCAGCCAAAGAACATCGCCCAGCTCGCTTGGTTTGGCCTGAGTGCCGACACCATCGAGCGCCTGAGCCCGCTGCTGACCCTGTTGCCCATTGCCACGCCCGTCAATCTAAACACCGCGCCGCGCGAGGTCATTGCCGCCTTGTTCGACGGCATGGATCTGGCCTCTGCCGAACGCCTGGTGCAGGCCCGCCAGTCCAAGCCCTTGAGCAAGCTGGAAGAGACCGCCGACTTCTTCCCCAAGGGCGTGGTGGTGGACGAAAAGCGCGCTTCGGTGAACTCCGCCTTTTTCATCGTCAACGGTCGTCTGCGCCTGGAGGAGCGAGTGCTGGAAGAAAAATCTTTGGTACAACGGCGCGATTTGGAAATCATTGTGCTGGACCGTCAACGCGTGGTGCCCCGACTAGAAACGAAACCTTGATGCCGCAGGACTGCTGCGACCGCACTACAAATAGCCGCTCTAAGTCTTTGATTTCAGTGATTTTGACATTTTCAGGCTTTTAGAATGAGATAGGCTCCACCGCTTCCATGAGTACGCTACTTCTCTTCTTGCCCGCCCGCAGCCGACTGCATGCCCAGGGCCGCAGCAGCCAGACCCTCGAAGGTCTGGGGCGCGGTGTGCCCGAGCGCGACTACGACTATGTCTTGACCAACGACGGCAGCAGCATCGCGGCGCATGGCAGCCGCGCCGCCGCCCAGCTGCCGCATGCGGATGTGGTGATCGCCATCCCGGCCGAGTCCGACCTTTCATGGCAGCGCGTGACTTTGCCGCGCGCCGGCCGCCAGATGCGCTCCGCGCTGGCCGGCATGCTGGAAGAGTCGCTGCTCGACGACCCTGAGGGTCTGCATTTCGCGATCGAGGCCGAAGCATCCGGGGGCGACAGCGCCTGGGTCGCCATCACTGCGCGCGCCTGGCTGCAACAACATTTGAGTGCCTTGGAGTCGGCACAAGTCTTTGTGGACCGCGTGACGCCGCTGGCCTGGCCCGATGCGCCGCCGCGCGGGCATTTTTACGCGACCGGCAATGCGCTCAGCCCGATCGCACTGCGCTGGAGCCATCCCGAGGGCGTGACCAATTTGCCGCTGGACGGCAGCCTGCCGCGCCAGCTGTTCCCGGCCTCCTTGGTGCAAATGTCCCAATGGACGGCCGTGCCCGAGGTGGCGGCACAGGCCGAGCGCTGGCTGGGTACGTCGGTCAATGTGGTGACGCCGGCAGAACGAGCGCTGACCGTCATCGACAGCCCTTGGAACTTGCGCCAATTTGAGCTCGCGCCGCGCACCCGCGGCATCCGGGCCCTGCGCCATCTGCTGCGCGGCTTGATGCGGCGCAACTGGCAGCCGGTGCGCTGGGGCGTGGCCGGCCTGGTGGCGGTGCAATTGCTGGGCTTGAACCTGCTGGCCTGGCAACAAAACCACCAACTGAAGGCCAGAAAACAGGCGATGGACAGCGCCCTCACGGCCAGCTTCCCGCAGGTGCGCGCGATTCGCGACGCGCCGGTTCAGATGCAGCGCGAAACCGATCTGCTGCGCGCCATCGCCGGGCGCAGCAGCGATCAAGACCTTGAGGCCTTGCTGGCCGCGGCGGCCACCGCCTGGCCGGCCGAGCGCGGCCCGGTGGACTCGCTGTCCTTCGAATCCGGCCGGCTGGTGCTGTCGTCCACCGGTTGGAGCGATGCCCATATTCAGCAATTTCGCAGTCTCTTGCAAAGTGAAGGTTGGCAACTGGATGCCAGCGACGGGCGCTTGACGCTCAGCCGTGCGCAAGGTCTGGCCTCGGCCGGTACAAACAAAACATGAATCAGCCCAAACTCCCCAACTGGCAGGCGCTGAAAGCGCAGGCGCAAACACGCTGGCAAGCGATGGCCGACCGCGAGCAACTCGCCCTGCAGGTGGTCGCCTGGGTTTTGGCCTTGCTGCTGGTCTGGCTGATCGGCATTCAACCCGGCCTGCGCACCGTGCGCCAAGCCCCGGCCCAGCTCGAAGCGCTGGAATTGCAGTTGCAAGACATGCAGGCGCTGGCCGCCGAAGCGCGTGAGTTGCGGGCCACGCCGCCGGTGCCCATCGCGCTGGCCGCGCAGGCGCTGCAAGCCGCCAGCGAGCATCTCGGCAGCGGCGCCAAATTGAGCGTCACCGGCGACCGCGCGGTACTCAGCGTCAACAATATCGGCGCCGAGCCGCTGCAGGCTTGGCTGGGCGAGGTGCGCAGCGCCGCGCGCGCCCGGCCTCTGGAAGCCAAGCTGCAGCGCAGCGGCAATGGCTACACCGGCACCATCGTGCTGATGCTCAGCGGAGCCGCGCCATGAGCAGCTTTTCAGTCAAATCCTGGTTCGGCCGGCGTCGCAATGACGCGCCGCTGACCGAAATCGCGCCAACCCAATGGCAGGACTCCCGCCAAGTCGAGCCGAGCTGGCGCATTCGCAACCAAAGTTCGCTGCGCTGGAGCATCAGCGGCGCCGTTCTCGGTGGCTTGCTGTCCCTGGTCTTGTTTGCGCCGGCCAGTTGGCTGGCGCGCGGTCTGGCCTCGGCCAGCAATGGCCATGTCTTGATCACCGACACGCGCGGCAGTATCTGGAACGGCAGCGGCGTGCTGGTCCTGACCGGCGGCGTTGACAGCCGCGATGCCAGCCTGCTGCCAGGCCGGCTGCGCTGGTCCATGCAGGTGCAAGGCCTGGCGCTGGCCTTGAAGGCGCGCCAAGACTGCTGCATCAACGGCGAGCTGCAGCTGCAGATTCGCCCCGGCTGGGGCCGCTTTGAGGTCGCGTTGATCAGCCATGCCGATTGGCTGGCGCGCTGGCCGGCCGGTCTGTTGGCGGGCCTGGGCACGCCCTGGAACACCTTGCAGCTGGGCGGGGCTATCCGCTTGGCGGCGCGCGACTTTAAGCTGGAATGGGTGCAAGGGCGCTGGCGCCAGTTCGGCCAGCTTGATCTGGAGCTGATCAATCTGTCCTCGCGCATTTCCACCTTGGCACCCTTGGGCAGCTACCGCTTCACGCTGGCGGCGCAGTCCGATGATCCGACCAAGGCGGGCGTCAGCACGCTCAGGCTGATCACGCTGGACGGCGCCCTGCTGTTGTCAGGCGAAGGCACCTTGGGCGCAGGCAAGGCGCGCTTTCTCGGCGAAGCCTCGGCCGCGCCTGGGCGCGAGGCCGCGCTGAACAATTTACTGAATATCATCGGACGCCGCCAAGGTGCGCGCTCCGTCATTTCGATCGGATGACCATGAAATTGCGCCCGCAGATTGCCAAAGCAGGCCGGCAGGCTGGCCTCTCAGTATTAGCTCTGGCTCTGGTGACGCCGAGCGGCTCGCTGATGGCCCAAACCGATGGCAGCCAAGCGCCGAGCAGCGCCAGCCGCACGCGCGGGCCAGCCTTGAAGGCGCAAACCCCGGTCACGCTGAACTTCGTCAATGCCGACATCGAAGCCGTCACGCGCGCCATCGGCGTGATGATGGACCGCCAGTTCATCATCGACCCGCGCGTCAAGGGCCAAATCACGCTCTATAGCGAGCAGCCGCTGAGCGTGCGCGAGGCCTATCTGAACTATTTGGCGGCCCTGCGCGGCCTGGGCTTCACAGTCGTCGAGAACACCGGCATGTACAAGGTGGTGCCCGAGGCCGATGCCAAGCTGCAGGCCAGCGCGGTGGCGGTAGGCAGCAACACCACGCGCGGCGACCAGATCATCACGCAGATTTTTCGCCTCAACCACGAGAACGCCAACAATCTGGTGGCGGTGCTGCGGCCCTTGATCAGCCCGAACAACACCATCAATGCCAACCCGGGCAATAACAGCCTGGTGATCACCGACTACGCGGAAAACCTGCAGCGCCTGGCCCGCATCATCGCGACCATGGACACGCCCGGCAGCACCGATCTGGAGGTGGTGCCGCTCAAGCACGCGGTCGCGTCCGACCTGGCCGCCTTGGTGCAAAAGCTCGCCGATGGCGGCGCCGCGGCGGTGCCAGGGCAGGCCGGTGGATCCTTGAGCGTGCTGGTCGATCCACGCAGCAACGCGCTGATCTTGCGCGCGTCCAACCCGGCGCGCTTGAGCGTGGCCCGCAGCATGATTGACAAGCTGGATCAGCCGCCCAGCGACGGCGGCACCGGCAGCAATATCCATGTGGTTTATCTGAAGAATGCCGACGCAACCAAGCTGGCTACCGTGCTGCGGGCCGCTTTTGCGAGCGGCACCGGCGGCGGCGCCAGCAATGCTTCCAGCGGCAGCAACGCCAGTGGCAGCAGCAGCTTGGGCGGCGCCGCACTGACGGGCGCGGCGCAGGGCGCCAACAGCAGCGGCGCGTCGACAGCCGCGACCACCCCGGTGAGTGCTTCGCAAGGCCCGTCAACCGGCGGTTTTGTGCAGGCCGACCCGTCGACCAACTCGCTGATCATCACTGCCAGTGGCCCGTTCTACCGGCAGATTCGCGGCGTTATCAACCAGCTGGATTCACGCCGTGCGCAGGTCTATGTGGAGACGATGATCGTCAAGGTCGATGCCAGCAAAGCGGCGCAATTCGGCGTGCAGTGGCAACACCTGTTCAATGGCAATGTCGGCGTCGGCACAAACTTTCGCAACAATCCGGGCAATATTCTTGATCAGTCGGCGGGGCTCGCGTCCGTCATATCACCGGCTCAAGGCACCGTCATCACGACGGTTAACGGTGTTACCACCATCGCTCCGGTTACCCCGGAGAAAATCAATATAGAAGCGGCGGCTTCGTTGGTGAGCACGATCGGCGCCGGCCTCAATATCGGCGTAGTCAAGAAGATCGCCGGTTTCTTGACGCTCGGCGCGGTCGCCAACTTCCTGGAGTCCCAAGCCGGCGCCAATGTGTTGTCGACGCCAAATTTGGTCTCTCTGGACAACGAAGAAGCCAAAATCGTGATTGGTCAGAACGTGCCCTTCCTGACAGGTTCCTTCTCCAATACCGGCGGTGCCGGCGGAGCGGTCAATCCCTTTCAAACGGTCGACCGCAAGGACGTTGGCCTGACCCTGCGAATTCGCAGCCAGATCGGTGAAAACGGCACCGTCCGCATGACAGTGTTCCAGGAAAACTCATCGGTTGTGCCGGGCACCTCCAGTTTGGGGCCAACCACTGACAAGGCCTCCATCGAAACGACCGTCGTGGTCGACGATGGTCAGATGATTGTCTTAGGCGGCCTGCTCAAGGACGAATACAGCGACGGTGACGACAAGGTACCCGGTCTGGGCAACCTGCCTTTGATTGGCAGTCTTTTCAAGAGCGAAAAACGCTCGCGAATCAAGACAAATCTGATGGTTTTTCTGCGCCCAGTCGTGATGCGTGACCAGATAACAGCCGACCAGTTGACGCTGGACCGCTACGAATCCATTCGTGCTACACAGCAAATGTCCCAGCCGGCACCCAGTTGGGTGCTGCCCGATACCGGCGTGCCAATGCTCCCGCCTGTGCCAGGTTCGGCCCCCGCGCTCGACAGCAACAAACCACCCAAAGCCGGCGTCGACCCGCAGCAACCTTGACCCCCTTCTAAAGATTGACATCCGATGGCCATCCGCCACCCCCTGCCCTATGCCTTCGCCAAGGCCAATTCCGTGTTGCTGGAGGACGACGGCAGCACGCTGGTGCTGTGGGCGCCGCCCGAGGTCAGCCTGGCGACCCTGTCCGAGGTGCAGCGGCTCTACATTGTTGACCGCTTCGAGCAGGAGCCCCGTTACACCCTGAGTGAGCGCATCAATGCGGCTTACGCGGGCAGCGAATCGAGCGCGGCAGTGGTGATCGGCGAGGTCGAGAGCGCGGTCGATTTGAGCCGCATGATGCAGGATCTGCCGGCGGTCGAGGACCTGCTGGAGGCGTCGAACGACGCGCCCATCATCCGCATGCTGAACGCGCTGCTGACGCAGGCCGCGAAAGACGGCGCCTCCGACATCCACATCGAGCCGTATGAGCGCAGCAGCGCGGTGCGCTTTCGCGTCGACGGCACGCTGCGCGAAGTCGTGCAACCGAATCGAGGCCTGCACGCGGCGCTGATTTCGCGCCTGAAAATCATGGCCGAACTGGACATTGCCGAGAAGCGCTTGCCGCAAGACGGCCGCATCTCGCTGCGCATCGGCGGGCGCGCGGTCGACGTGCGCGTCTCCACCCTGCCGTCGGCGCACGGCGAACGCGCGGTGCTGCGCCTGCTCGACAAGGG
>NZ_JANNMI010000062.1:0-14377 GCF_031397715.1 Roseateles sp. | reverse complement strand
CGGGGTCAGGAACTAGGCCTACGGGAGATGCGACCTTGGCCGCGCTGCTGGGGTCTTAATCCCCTGGAGATCGGAGTCAGGAACTAGGCGACGGCAACGGATCGCAAGCCCCCGCCGATGACGTCTTAATCCCCTGGAGATCGGGGTCAGGAACTAGGCCGATGCTGCACCCCTGCCGCTACCAGTACAGGGTCTTAATCCCCTGGAGATCGGGGTCAGGAACTAGGCCTAGATAGTATACTGAACCACCCCAAGGAGCACGTCTTAATCCCCTGGAGATCGGGGTCAGGAACTAGGCCAGCCGCTGTGCGCCGCCTGATCTACGGCAATTGGTCTTAATCCCCTGGAGATCGGGGTCAGGAACTAGGCCCCCAACAAGCGTGGCACGTTGATCGCTGACTTGGTCTTAATCCCCTGGAGATCGGGGTCAGAAACTAGGCAGATTGACATGGTTTCCCAATGACCCTGAACCGTCTTAATCCCCTGGAGATCGGGGTCAGAAACTAGGCCGCTCAAGCCAAAAAACACAAGCCCGACAAGCACTTGGAGAGGGGTTTGACAAGAAAAACAGACTTCATGTTTCTGAGGGTAAAAACGGCTCTTCCCAATCCGACTCAGCGTCGGCTTCGACCGCAGCAGCCACCGGCAACACCGCGCCGAGCAGCAGCGTAGCGGCGCTACCGGCGTCCAAATGAACACCGTCCAGCCGCTCGCCACGCCCCATGCGCCAGACCTTGCAGTGCAAGGGTAAATGGTAGGCGCGCACATCGTCCTCCTGGTCGTGAATGATGTTATCCAGCTCATCCAGCAAGTCAGCCAGCTTGGCGTCGCTGGCCGGCACCACAAAGGCGGAGTACAGCGCCGCAAGCCCATGGCGGCGCACCTCCCGGTGCACTTGGCGCAGGCGTTTGGGGTCACTGATGTCATAGGCCAGCAACCAGGTCTTGGCCCCCAAATGCACCGGCACACTGCCCAGCCGCTTGCTGCGGCGCTGCTTGATGTTGTTGCTCATGTCAGTTGCTCCCTCAGGTGATATTCAAGGCTGCCGAGTTGATCGCCCAGCGCGCGGCACAGCTCGGTGCCGTCACGCTCGACCGCAAAGGCGGCAAACTGCGCCGCCGACAGCGTTTCCAGCCGCCAGCGCGGTGTCTGCGCCAGACTCAGATGCAAGCGCCACTGCAAGAGCTCGGTCAAGAACAGGCCCAAATGCAGGCCCTCGCGGGCGAAGCCGATCAGCGCCGGGTCGCCCAGATGCTCGTGCAGCTGCTGCGCCACCAAAGCGCCGGCGGCGCGCTGCAAATGACGCATGCGCTCCCCGACGGCAAGACCCAGGCGCACGCGGTGGTGGTTGAACAAGCGGCTGCGCGCGTTGGCCGCGTCGGCCGGGCGCGGGGCGATGCCGGCACCAACCAGGGCGCCGAGGATTTCGCGCCGCTCGCAGCTGCGCCGCCATTGGTCCAGCATTTCACCCTAGATTCGGCAGTTGACCGCTCACTTTTCCCAACAAAGTCCGATGCCTATTGCCGAAAGTTGCTTCGACTCAATTCACCAATTTGGTGAGCGCGCTACGCACCTGATTGCACCGCGCTACGGCACGCTGACATTGTTGCTTCTCCTCGCGGGCATCAGCCCGCGTCGTCGTCGCGCCTCGCCAGCGCACCGCATCGCAGCGCACTCAGGCGCGTCCAACTGCCGAATCTAGGGTCGCTCCCCATCGGGTGGTGCATGGTTTCGCGCAGCAGCTCGCCCAAGGTGGTTTCGCGTTTGCGCGGCCCAAAGCACCAAGCGATGGTGTCACCATGGTGGTCATGAAACAGCACCGGCACGCCGCTGCGCAAGCAGGCCAGCAAGGCCTCGGTGCTCCACTGCGCGCTGGCAGGGCTGATGACGCGCGCGAGCTGACGCAGCGGCACCAGGTTGCGGGTGCGGCCCGGCGCGCTGACGTGCAGGGACACGCCGTCATCGAGGCGCACTTGCCAGTCTTGGGCAGCGTCGAGGTAGAGGGCCCGGATCATGGGGCCTCCTGCTCGGATCGATCGGCGCCGTCGTCGCCGTCGGCCGGGTCGACACAAACCGCCGCCAGCGCCGAATTGGCCAACAAGGCCCGCGCCAAGGCGCGGGCGGTGCGGCACATCGCCGGCTCACTGCGCCGGGCTGCCAGGTGCAAGAGCGGGTAGAGCGCGGCGCGCGCTGGCTTGCCCATCAGGCAGGCGCCGGCACCGTCCCGGCCAAAGTGCTCGGGCCGCAGCGTGCGCTCGCGGAACGCGTCCCACACGAGTTGATCGACCTGCACGCGCCAGGGCTCCATCAGGTCGCAAGCCAGCGACGCACGGCTGTAGGCGGGCGCATGCAAGAAGCCCAAGGCCGGATCAAGCCCCTGCGACCACAGCACCTGCGCGGCTTGCGCATGCAACAGCGTGTAGCCCAGCGACAGCGCGGCGTTGACCGGGTCGGGCGGTGGGCGGCGGCGCCGGCCCACAAAGCCCAATGCGGGCGCAAACAGCTGCTGGTAGGCGCGGAAGTAGGCGGCGGCACCTGCCCCCTCCAGGCCGCGCAGGCTGCCGATGGGCAGCGCGCTGGCGGCGGCGCCGCGCAGCTGGGCGAGGGTCAGGCCGAGCGTGTCCAGCCCGTCCAGCATGGGCTTGCGCAGGTCCAGCCGCTGCACCAGCGCGCGGCGCAACAGCCGCGCCTGCCCGAGCAGCTTGGCGCGCACCAGGCGGGCCGCGATGGCGGCGCTGGCGCTTGGCTGCAGGGCCAGATCGCATTGCGCCAGCCGCAGCCGGGCGTCGGCCCCGGGCTTGCCCATCAGCTGCGCCACGCGCTGGCCGCCGCGCCCGCCAAAGGCCAGCAAGCCGATGTCGGCATCGGCCAGCGCGGCCAGCGTGGCGCTGCTGAGCAGGGTGTCGGCACGCAAGACCACGCGCTGCAACAAGGCGGCCGGCACGGTGCGTTCGAGTTCGCCGTCGCGGCGCAGCTGCAAGGCGCCGTCGCGCCAGCGCAGCTCGTAGCCGGGGCGGTCGATGTAGAGGGTGTTCATCTGCGCAGAGCTCCTTTTTCAGCCGAGGTAGAAAAAATCGTCGGCCGGCGCGGGTACGGCCCGGCCCAGGCCGTGCACCAAGGCGCGGGTGTCGAGCTGCACGAACACGGCGCGGTCGGTTGCCGGGTCCATCAGGTGCTCCATCTGCGCCATCGCCGCCTGCAGCTCAGCGACCGTGAACCAGCATTCGTACAGCGACTTCTGCCCGCCCACCGCGTGACCCTTGAGCGAGCGCAAAACACGCCGGCGGCGGCGTGCGCTGCTGATGTCATAGCCGACGAGGAAGAGGTGGCGCAGCATGGGGGTTTGGGCTGTTGCCGGCTTGAGGCGTGCGTTTGTTGAGGAATGCAGGCACTGTAGGTAGGCTTGGGCGTTCAACGTCAATTCGGCAAGCTTGCGGAAATTGGCGCCAATCGCGGTAGGCGCGGTAAGCGCGATAAGCGCGATGGCAGTCCCGGCCCTGCTCGCACTGTGTGGCAAGGAAGCGTGGTTCGGTTTAGCCCCTCACATGAAGCGCGCTTTCCCATGTCAAAAAAGGCTGCCTCCTCAACCAAACTGGTGCCCGCGCAAGGAGCAGCAGTCATGCCGGCCAGTGCGTCTGCGTCTGCGTCTGCGCAAGCCGCACTGAATTTTGGCAAGTTTTTGCAGGGCAAGGTCGAGCTGGCGCGCACCTCGATGCAGGCCGGCCAGGGTCAAAGTAACGATCAAGTGGAAGCCGAGTTCGCAGCGCGGCGGGCCAAGGTTGCTGGCCCGGGCTGATCGTCGAATCAGGCGTCTTTCCAGCGCTGCAGATAAGGCACCAGGTTTTGAATCTCGGCGCCGTCGATGACGTCGACTTTGTATTGCGCGGCGCGTTGCCTGGCCTCGGGGTCGAGTTTGCGGGCCGACAGCAGCAAGGGCGTGGCCATGGCGCCACCGACGCTGCGGCTGAGCTGGCTGAGCTTGTAGATCCAGTCGGCGGGGGTGTTGTCGGTGCGGGCGGCCTTGCATTCGATGATGAGCATGCGGTTGCGGTGCACGACCACTGCGTCGAGCTCATTGCGAGTGCCACTGCCGACCTGCTCCACCTGCAGGTTTTGCTCCCAGCGATGGGGAAATAGGCCCTTGAGCTTGAGCGCGGCAAATTCCTCGACCCAGCCGCCGCCCAAGTAGACGGCAGCAGCGGCGTTAGCGAAAACGATTTCGGCCTCGCCGTCCCAATGCGCTAGGCCCAGCTCGGCACAGCGTTGCAGCCACTCCAGGCGCTGATGGTCGGTGTCGCAATAGGCCAGATGCGGGGCGCTGGCGGCGCTGCCGGTGTTGAGCAAGGCGGCCAGTTGCTGGTTCAGCGCCAAGGCCATCGGCTTGGTGCCGCCGGTGAAGTTGATGACCACCGGCTGGCCGTCGAGTTGGGCCGCCAGGTCTTGCGCCTGCGCCATCAGCGTGGCGACATCACGGTCATCAAAGGGGATACGTTTGACCTCGATGCCGCGCGCCTTGAAGGCCTGCGTCAGCTGCTCGGCACTGGCCTTCATGGCCGGCGTTTGCAGCACCCAAGCCTGCGTCGCGCCGCATTGCAGCGCGGGAATCAGGTTGCCCTGGTTTTGGCCGGAGGCGATGACGACGTGCAGTGTGGGGCGGCTACTCATAGGGTTTTGTCCTGACATGAGGTGACGGTGTAGCGGCCAAGGCCGAAGCTGGTTTTGCCGCCGATATGCAGCGTCTGCCCCAGCTGCAACAGCTCGGCCAATGGCTGCCATGGGCCGCTCAACTCGAAGCTGCCGAGCAGGCCGCAGAGCTGCATTTCACTGTGCTGGCGGTTGGACCAGCGCTTGATGCTGTGCCAGCGCAAATCGGCGTTATGGGCCTGGATCGCCTCGGCGGCTTGGCGCAACGCGCTGGCTGGTTCGCGCCAAGCCGGGCCCTGGCCCAGCTGCAGCGCCAGCAAGTCGCCGACGCGGCGGATCAAGGCATTCAAGAAGTCCCGCGCCTGCAATTGCTGCGGGCGCAGCGGCTCGCCTTGTCGTTTCAGATACAGCGGGGTCAGCAGCTCGATGCGCAGCCGGCGTGCGTCTGGCGGCAGGGTTGCAGCCGGCACTGGCTCGGCCGCGCTGCTCAGCAGCGTCAGCCCGCCACCCCAGGCGCCCAGACGCTGCGCCATGCCACGGGCCAGCGCTTGGCGCACCAGCGGCGCATGCCGGCGCGCACGGCCGATCAAAGTCAGTTTGAATTCAAAGTGATCGCCGCGCTGCAGCGGCTGCGCGGCGCTGTGCAGCGGCGCGGCCAACACAAAGCCGTTGGGGATGTTCGAGTAGGTGCGCTCGGCATCGGCGGGCGCCACACCCTCGAACACCTCCGTGTAGGCGCAGGTCTGGCGCAGCGGGCGGGCGTCGCAGCTTGGCGCGCCGGTGACGCAGGCGAGCGCACGCAACTCATGGCCCAGAATCCCGCGCAGCGCGCTGCCGGCGTATTCGGGCAAGGTCAGGGCGCTCAGCGCGGCAGTTTGCACGCGCAGCGTGGTGATGGGGAACGACTGAGTAAGCAAAGCATTCATTCCGGATCACTCCAAGCGCGTCAATAGCGCGTATTCATGTGGCCAGGCGGCCGCTTCGGCAGCGTCGAGCACGCGGCCCTCGGGCAGGCGCTGCAGCAGGCGCAAGACCAGCGCCTGATCACCCTCGGCCAAGGTCACGCTTTGCCTTTGCACCTCAACGGGCCGCTGCAGCTCGGCGCTGATCAACTGCGCCGCGCCGGCGTGTCCGATGGCCGACTCTGCGCCTTGATCCAGAAACTGCCGCGCCTGCTCGAGGGTCAGAGGGCCAGCCAGGCAGAACCGGCCGTAGTCGGTGAGCACGGCCGAGTTGAGGATGTAGCGGGCCATGGTCGCCGGGTTCATGGTGTTGCAGCATCGGCAAGCGCTTTGATGTCGAATTGATTGCCGGTCTTGCACATCAGCAGGGCGACGTTTTTAAGCTCGCCCTTTTTGCGCAGGCGTGCGTCGTCCTCGCCGAGGCTGGTCATGAAGGTCTTCATCGCGTCGCCCTTGAGCGGCGCGCTGACCACGCCGCCTAGCTTGGCACGCAGCTCGCCCCGGCCTTTGTCGAAGATCAGCGTGGCGGCGAGCCAGGTTTCGGTATCGCTGGCCAGCTTTGTGGCGCTTGCGCTCCCCGCGCCTGGGCGGGACGCTGCGGCGACATCCTTCATCGCGCCATAGCCCACCGCTGTTTTGGCACCAAAGCCAAGCCATTCGAACGCATGGTCAAAGGCGGCCTTCAGCAAGCCGCGCCAGCTCGCCACCAGCGCTGAGTCAGGCGGGCCCAGCAAGCGCTCGTCGCATTGCACGGTGAAGGCAAACTTGGCGCCCGGCGGCACGGTCAGGAAGGTGATCGGGTTCGGGCTGCCGCTGTCATGCGGCGACTCTTTGCCCTGCAAATAGTGGCTTTGATGCGGGGTCATCACCTCAACATGCAGCTTGTCACCCGGCACTTGCGGCAACACGTCCCAAAAACTCAGGGCACCGCGCCGCAGCTCCTGCGCTTCAGCTTCGCTGCCAAACAAGGCCAAGACGGCTGCTGCGTCCCAGCCCTGACCGCCTCCCCACTCGCCTTGCGCCAACTCCATTGCCGCCGCACGCAGCACGCCCTTGATGCCGCTGCCGGCCAAGTACGGCAGGCCATAAGGATTCAAGAACGCAAAGCCGTTTTCCAGCGGGTGGGCGTTGCCCAGGCCGGTGGTGAACGGCGCAATCGCCTCGGCCTGAATTTGCAGCAGCGCACCGCCGGCAAGCTGAGCCAGGGCTTGGGCGCGCTGGGTCAGGGCCTTCATCAAGGCTCGGTCGCCGTCGTTCAATTTGCAGGCATTCAGCAGTGCCCGGCCCTTGGAATCCGGGCTGATCAAGCGCCCTCGGGCATCGCCGTCCGGCAGGTCCCAAAGCGGCAAATACATGCCAAAGCGCAGGCCCGGCGATGCAGTCGTGAAGTCCTGACCCAGGTAAGCGGGCGTGGCGGAGATAGCCATGCTCAAACTCCCCCGTCCACCACGGCCGGCACGACCTGGCGCAACCAGCGCAGCCAGTCAAAGGCCTCTTGCGTGACGGCCTGGAAATGCGCAGGCTTGGCCGCCATCAGCGCCGCCATACAGCGGCCGAAATCCTTCGGCACTTGGTCGCCGTAGCGTTGGTTTAGCCAGGCGCGCAGATGCTCGCCCATCAGCTTGCAATGCACCTGTTTGGGCTTGCTGCCCTTCTCATGTAGAAAAGCCATCACCTGCAGCAAACCGCTGTTCATGATCAAGGCCGGCAGACTCTTGGCGAGGTTTTTGTACTCATCACCAACACCGGATTGCTGCGCGCAAGCCCAGGCATTCTGGGCACGCTGCTGCTCCAGCGTGAGCTTGTGAGTTGTGGTCGCCATGGCTCAAGCCTCCTGCAGTTTGGCCAGCACCAGGCCACGCCCGGTGCTGGCGTCGCCGCCGATCTGCAGCAGCCGGCCGTCCAGCAGCGCGCGCATCTGGCTCATCACCGCCTCGGCGGGCAAATCAGCCCCAGTGCCGCTGCGCGAGCGACTGGCGCACAGAGACGCAATCAGCAAGGCCTCGGGCGGCAGGTTCTCGGAATAGAACAGCCCGCCTTTGCTGGCCGTGCCGGTATCGGCGTCGATGCGCACATGCGCTTCCACCAGCGTGGCGTGGCGGGTGAAGTAGGCGAAATCGGTGTCAGACAAAACCACCAGGTCTTGGGCGAGCTTGGTGCGAAAAAACTCGTTGGCGGCATCATTCGGTATAGCGCGCGCGGCCAAGTCTTGGCCCAACGACATCAGCTCGGGGCTGATGCGCTGCGCGGCGTACTCGAACGCTTCCAGATGCAGCTTTTGGCCATCGGACAACAGGGCCGGATTCGCAAGCACGCAGTGGCCCTCGTCCACGCTGGGGATGGCCCAATCGACCGCCACGCCCAACAAGCCCAGCAGTCGTTTGGCCCGTGCCAGCGCCAGCGGGCAGGTGGCGTGCACAAAGCTGCCGCGCAGGCTGCGCACTGGGAAGGTGAGCAATTGCGCGTCGCCAAAGCTGACCGCGCCGGCGTGCAGGTCGCCGCTGGTCGACTCGGGGCCGAACAGCAGATTGGCATGCGCCGACGAGCCGTCGGCGGGCCGCAGCGCGTCAAAACCATGCCGCACCGCGCCCTTCAGGCCGGAGCCGGCAAAGCTCGGGTGGCCGCTGTGGCGTTCGCGCTGGATCGGGTTGTCGATCACGCCGATGGCGCTGCCCGCTCCCATGTGAACGGGGCTGGCGGCGTAGAGAAACAGGGCTGCTTTTTGTTGGAACATGATGGTGTGCTTTATTCCGCTTGAATTCGAGGTAACTGATTGGGTCGCTCAGAGGGCCAAGGCGCAGCGATTGAAACCTTCGGCGCGGCGTTGATCGGTGTGGGCTTGATTGTCATCAGCCGCCGGCCAAAAGCCCGTTTCCGCAAGCTTGCCGAGTGCGTCGGGTTCGGCCTGCAGCTCGTCGAGCCAATACACGCTGCCGGCGGCAACAGCGCGCTGCGCGGGCTTGGGCTCGCGCCGGGCCATATCGAAGCCGCTGATGATTTCGGCAGCACCCAGCGCCGCGCAGCTGACCCGGGCGCTGAGGCCGGGCAAGTTCAATCGGCCGTCCAGCCCCATGCCGGGCAGCCGCCAACCGTCGGCAAACAGGCCCGGTGTGGTCAGCACAACGCGGCATTTCTTGCGCCGCGCCAAAGCCTCGAAATCGGGTGTTGGCCAGCTGATGTCGGGCCGGCTGAGACTGACGCTGCGGCCCTCGCCACCAAAACGCAGCAGGCCCAAATCATCCAAGCGGGCACCCCTCAAGCTGAGGGCGAAACCGACGCCATCGAGCAAGGTCACGGCCTGGGTGCTGAACAGCTTGCCATCGGCAGCGGCACGCGTCGTGGGGTCGAGCCCGACGCCGACACGCATCTCAAGCTGCCACAGCTCGCGGCTGTGGATCAACTGATGGAACGACGGCAATTTGCCGGTCATGTAGGCCGCCCAGCCGGCTTGCGTCAACCAATAGCCATTGGCCGGCTTGCTACGTTCGGCCTGCGCCAAAACTGGCAGCAGCGGCAAAGGCGCCGAGTTTTCCAACGATCCTGCCAGCTGGGTCGGCTCCATGCCGTACACCGATTCATTGGCCTTGTCCACGACCAAATCAGCGGGCAAGCGCCATAGCAGCTCCACCTGGCCTGCCACCAGGCGCGCCAGTTGAAAGGCTTGTAGCTCAAAGGCGCCGGGCCGCTCGGGTGTGCCCAACTCTGGGTGCGGCGCCTGCCCACGCCCAAAGGCGGCCAGATCGATGCCGTCACGCGCCAGCATCGCGCTGCGCAGGGCACCGGCCGCCACCGAGGGCCAGGGCGGCATCAGCGCCTCGCCGTAACTGCCGGGGTCACCGAACAGCTTGTTGCCGCGCAACACCAGGGTGTCGAGCGGCTGCAAGAAGCAGCTTTGTTGCGGTGTCATTGAGTGTCCTTTGCGGGTGAAAGATCGAGACCGCGTGCCTCGCGTGCCAAGAACTCGGCCACCTGCATGAAATGGCTCAGCCATTGCTGCGGCTGGGCATCTTTGGGCAACAGCGCGGGTGAGTGGGCCAGGCGGGCCAGCCGTTCGGCCAGCTTGCCGGCCGTGGTCTTGTCCTTGTCTTTGCTCTGCCGCCTGAACTGCCAGGCCAGCAGCGCGGCCAACAGGGCCTCGTTGTCAGGCGGCAGGTCGTCCAGCCATTCGACGCTGTGATAGATCGCCCGCCGCGACACCCCTTCCTGCTTCAAAAACACCAGCAAGTCGAGCAGCAGCGCCATCGGCTCGCCCCATTTGGCGGTGAGTTGCAGGGTGCCGCCCGAGCGTTTGATCAAGCTGATGCTGAAGGCGTTGCGGCCGCCTGATTCCTTGGCGCGCTTTTCAGCCGCCCGCAGCTCGCGCAGCACGGCACTCAGCGGCGCTTGATGGTGGGCCACCACCAGGCCCGTGGAAGCGGTGGCCTGTTCGCCCATCACGCGCAGCAGTTGCGCCGGCTGCCCCGGGGCTTGCAGCCTGGCAAAACCATTCTGGACCCGCGTTATATCGATGGACTCATGCTCATGCAGGCCCACACTGCGCGGGTCCACGCCGCTGTAGACCGCCCGCAAGGCGGTGGCGGCGGGCAGCAGGTCGCCCACCGGCAGCATCGCCAACACATCGTCGCCACCGGCGTAAATGAGGCGACCGTTGAAGTGCCGCTCCACCACCTGCGGCACTAGGCGCAGGGCGAACTGGTTGAGCGCGTCGGAGATCACCATATGCCGCCCCGGGTTCGGTGCCCGCGCACTTTCAAGGTAGCGGCGCAAGGGGGTGTCGGGCTTGAACCGCGTCAAGCCGGTGCGCACTTGCGGGTGCATGCACTGCGCGTGGGTGAGGGTTTTGTCTTGGCCGGCCGACAGCCAGGCGCCCATCTCGTCGCCGTCCATCAGCAGCAGGCCGAAATAGGTTTCGGGCGTTTGGCCCAAGGCCTTGTTCAGCAGTTGACGGGCGGCGGCGGCGCGGGTTTCATCTTCTTGCTCGCCCTCCAGCCAACCGGGCAGCAGCAGCAGGATCGCGGCATCGGCATGCCTCATCACCGCCGCACGCAAACGGCGCGGCAGCGCCACCCGCTGCGGATTGGCGGCCCGCACGGCGGCAGCCAACTCGGCGGGCAGGCGTTCGCCACGCTCCAGCCACGTTTGCAGCGTGCCAGCCACGGCCAGGGTGTGGGTG
Organism: Roseateles sp.; assembly: GCF_031397715.1. Classification (GTDB taxonomy): domain Bacteria; phylum Pseudomonadota; class Gammaproteobacteria; order Burkholderiales; family Burkholderiaceae_C; genus Paucibacter_A. Next base: position 3,598 of record NZ_JANNMI010000062.1, on the reverse strand, counting down.
CTGACGACAAAACGGCTGACCTCGCCGTCCAGCAGCGCGCCCATTTCCCGCACGACCAGGCTGGGCCACAGCCGCTTCAAGGTGGCCAGCGCACCCAGATGCTCGCCCGGGCGAGCCCATTGCGGGCGCTTGGCCGCGACCTTGGCCCACAGGGTGTCTTGGCGTGCCCCGGGCGGCAGGGTCAATTGGGCCCGGTCGGTGGTCAGCCATTCGACCTCGCCGCTGAGCGAGCAGCGCCAGCCGATCTCGTTTTGCTGCTCAAACGTGCGCGTGGCCTTGACCGCCGCCAGCGTGCGCTCCAGCAATTCATGCAGGGCCGGGTAGAGCGCGCCCGGATTGGGCCAGTAGAACCAGCCGTCCTCCAAGTTCAAGCCGCCACTCAGCAAGCCCCAGGCCGGTGTGCCCAGAAAACCCGGCGCCGTGCCGGCTGGGATGCCGCCGAAAAACGGCGCCATCGCGGCCCGCAAGCGCGGCGTGCCGACCTGCAGCAACGGGGTGTTGGCGGCCACGCGGCCTTTCTCATCGCTATCGACCAAGGAAAACGGCACCGCCGCCCAATGCACCTGCGGAAACTCGGCCAGCTGCTTTTTGATTTGCGCGTAGGCCGGCAGCGCCGGGTCGTCCGCCACGCCGGCTTCGGTCAGCAGCAGGCGCAAGGCAGCGCCGGCTTGGCGCTGCACGAACTCGCGCAGCTTGGCGGTGATGGTGGCAGCCAGATCGCGCGCCATGGCGGCCGGCACCAAGGCGGTGAAGCGGTTCGGCAGCGCGGCGGTGAACAATGGATTCGCATCGCTGTGGCTGCGCGTCCAGTCGCATTCTTCGAACAGTTTTGGCTCCAAGCCCATGGCGTCGCGCAGCCACACATCCACCTGTGGCACGCCGCGCAGGCGCGGGAACAAGATGTGCTCGGGGCCAAGCGCTTCGCAAACCACCCGCATCGCCTCCCAGGCCAGCCGCGCCAACAGGTGCGAGCCGGCCCACAGGTCGGACGAGGAACGGGCGGCGGCGATCACCTCTTGTACCGGGCCGATGCTCACCGACAGCAGCGCCGGCCCGCCCTCATCGGCGTCCACATGGCAGACGGCGAGCGCGGCGGTCAGGTCGGTATGGTCCCAAATGCTGTGGTCGGGCACGCGCGAGTCGGCCGGCAGCAGCGGCCAGAGCAGACCCAACCCATCGGCCTTGATCTCGGGGCCGAAGCGCCAGAAGGCGAGTGCGGTGCGTTGCGCATCAATTTGGCCTTCGCTGCGGTGGACGAGCCCGCGCAAGTATTCCGACGAGATGGCCTCGGCATGATGAGGATCGACCTCGCTCAAGGACTTGAGGTCCAGCTCGGCGCCGGTCAGCGGGTGGATCAGCACCGGTTGCTTATGGAAGTGCACCTGCTGCCAGCGCGGGTAGCGGCCGTCGTCCTCATGCTTCGGAAAAGCAGCGCGGTCGGCCGTCGAGGCCCAGTGGTCGGCCTGCTTGACGGCGGCCTTGACGGCTTCCCTGTCGGCTTTGGGCTGGCCGCTGGGGAACAGCTCTTCCAAGAGCGTGCGCGTGGTGCCGGCCTCGTGGCCTTCATCGGTGCGCATCAGGATCAAGGCCTTTTCCGGCGGATCGCGCAGACGCGCGGCGAGTTGGGCTTGGCGGCGCAGGTCGGGGGTGAGGTTCATGGTGTGGGCGTTCCGGGCTTGACGCGAGCGAGTTCGATCTTGTTCAGATGCGGGCGCAGGGCTTCGCGTCGAGTCGGGTCGGCAATGCCGCTGTATTGGCGCTTGTCCGGCTCCAGCGTCAAGGTGTCCAGCAGCTGATGCGCACCCGCCCACACCTTCTCCAGCGCGGCAGCCTGCGGTCGGAAAGCGGCAATCGGGCGGCACGGCAGATGGAACACCGCCACGCGCAAGCCACCGTCGGCATCGCGGCGCAGCTTGAATCGCAAGCTATTGGGCAAGCGGGCGTTTTTGTCCCATGCCGACACGCTGTGGTTGGTGACGGGGTTGCGCCTCAAGGTGAATCGAACCCCAACCATTGCGGCTGCGACCGCCCAAGGCACCGCAATGCTGCATCAGCGCCAGCGCCCTTTGAATCAAGCCAGCATGCTGGACGGGTAAGGCGAGCGCAAGCTCGGCGTGCTCGCCCTCTTGGATAGCTGCGGCCGCCTTCAATTGGGGCCTTGCGCCTTTCGGCAATGTGACCGGCCCGCAACCCATATACAGATCGGCCGCCACCGCAGACTTGACCTCCGGATGCGTCACCGTCTCCAGCGACTGCCAGGCCTCGAGTTTGCCTTCGTCCCAGCGACTTAGCCGCAGCCGCAAAGCACTCCGATTGGACGCGCCCTCCCCGGCCGCCGCCGTGCCAAACAGCTTGGCCTCGGCGGCCCGCATGGCGTCGAGCTGCCAGCGCCCGGATTGCACAGCATCGACCAGGAAGGCGGGCGTTAGGAACTCAACTTTGTAGCGCAGGATTTGCATCCTGATTGCGGTGCAGCCGAAACTGAGATTCGAGTGGGGGGAAGAAGTAATGACGAGACTGTGCCGTCGAATGGGCCGGGCAGGCCTCAAGCGCAAGCTTGCGGTTTGCTGCTGATTCAGTCTTTAACAAACAGCGCCTGCGCAGCCAGCCGCTGCTCAAACAATTTAGGCCGGCCCTGCCTGCCGATTTTGTAGGGCTATGCGGCCTCAATACCCAAGGCGTTGCTGAACGCCTTGTTGACCTTGCTCTTGCGTTCGTCAAAGTCGGCCTGGCTCATGCCGGCGCGGTAGCGTGACTTGCGCTTGCGAACAATCGACCTGCTGCTGGTCGCGCGTGGCAATCCAGCGCGGCTCGCGGCTGGGGTAGTAGAACTCGGGGCTGGACTCGAACGGCTCGCTGACCAGCACATGACTCAACCGGTCTTGCGGGCGACCCCACAAACTCAGGGCATAGCCGGCGAAGAAGGCCATGCTTTTGCGGCCGCCCGCCAAGCTGACATGCAGGCTGGTGTGGGCGTCCTGCGTGAAGGCCCGCACCAAGTCGGAGATTTGATCCGCCAGCAGGGCGTTGTCCGCGGCGCTGCGGATGTCCTGGAGTTCCTGCCCCAGTGCGCCCTTCAGCACATGGACGGTGGAGGCCTCAAACTTGATCGGCGGCAAGCCGTAGTCTTGTGTCAGCCTATGAAACCAGCCGCTACCAGGGGCCAGTAGCTGCGTCAAAGTACGCTGCGCCCCGACTTGTGTGGTCAGCACATGCACCTCGTGCGGCAAGCCCTCTTCGCCGGCAAGCGCCAAGGCGTAAAGCGTTTCGGTCAAAACCTGCGGTGACAGGCCCAACACAGCCAGCAGCACCCGCCTTGACGGGACGGGGCCAACTTGACTCGGTTCGTCACTCTCGCCCAATTCGCCCCCGCTGATCGCTGGTATTTGCTAACTTTTTATTCCACTGCAATATAGCAGCCTTGCGTGACGGGGCGGCACGCAAGGAAAACCGGCAGGCCAGCGGCCGCCCAAACTACCCCATTAACCGCCGACGCGACAGACCTTCAGCATATTGGTGCCGCCGGGGTAGCCCATCGGCTCGCCGCAGGTGATCGCGTAGGTGTCGCCCGGCATCAGCACGCCCTTGTCGACGAGGA
>NZ_JANNMI010000059.1:0-7934 GCF_031397715.1 Roseateles sp. | reverse complement strand
GCGTTGCGGCAAACGTCTGCCGACGAGCGCCCTACGTCGATTGTCACAACCGTACTGGCAGGTTTTTTCGCCGGCTCGGCGGCGGTCACGATCACGGCGTTCTTGAAGTCCACCGTGCGGCCCTGGCCGTCGGTGAGCCGGCCGTCGTCCAGCACCTGCAAGAGCACATTGAAGACATCCGGGTGCGCCTTCTCAACCTCGTCCAGCAGCAACACGCTATAGGGCTTGCGCCGCACCGCCTCGGTCAGATAGCCGCCTTCGTCATAGCCCACATAGCCCGGCGGCGCGCCGATCAAGCGTGACACCGAATGCTTTTCCATGAACTCGCTCATGTCCATGCGGATCAGGTGCTCCTCGCTGTCGAACAAAAAGCCCGCCAGCGCCTTGCACAGCTCGGTCTTGCCCACCCCCGTCGGGCCAAGGAACAGGAAGGAGCCGAGCGGCCGGTTCGGGTCGCTCAAGCCCGCCCGTGAGCGGCGGATCGCATCGGCCACGGCCGTGATCGCCTCGTCCTGGCCGACCACGCGCTGGTGCAATTTACCTTCCATTTGCAGCAACTTGTCGCGCTCGCCTTGCAGCAGCTTGGAGACCGGGATGCCGGTGGAGCGCGCCACCACCTCGGCGATCTCTTCGGCGCCGACCATGGTGCGCAACAAGCTGGGCCGCGCGCCCGGTGCGTTGTTGTTCTTGCCGGATTCCTTGGCCTGCGCGTCCTTGAGCTTGGTCTCCAGCTCGGGCAAGCGGCCATATTGCAGCTCGGCCACTTTGTTGAAGTCGCCCTTGCGCTTCCATTCCTCGATCTGCTGACGGATCTGGTCGATCTCTTCCTTCACATGGGCCGAGCCCTGCGCCTGCGCCTTCTCGGCCAGCCAAATCTCCTCCAGATCGTTGTACTCGCGCTGCAATTTCAGCAGTTCCACTTCAATCAAATCAAAGCGCTTGATCGAACCCTCGTCCTTCTCGCGCCGCACCGCCTCGCGCTCGATCTTGAGCTGGATCATGCGGCGATCAAGCTTGTCCATCACCTCGGGCTTGGAGTCGATCTCGATCTTGATCTTGGCCGCCGCCTCGTCGATCAGGTCGATCGCCTTGTCGGGCAGAAAGCGGTCGGTGATGTAGCGGTGTGAGAGTTCGGCCGCGGCGATGATGGCCGGGTCGGTGATCTCCACGCCGTGGTGAACCTCGTACTTCTCCTGCAAGCCGCGCAGGATCGCGATCGTCGCCTCGACGCTGGGCTCGTCGACCAGCACCTTCTGAAAACGCCGCTCCAGCGCCGCGTCCTTCTCCACGTATTTGCGGTACTCGTCCAGCGTGGTTGCACCGATGCAATGCAGCTCGCCACGCGCCAAAGCGGGTTTGAGCATATTGCCGGCGTCGATCGCGCCCTCGGCCTTGCCGGCGCCGACCATGGTGTGGATCTCGTCGATGAAGAGGATGGTTTGACCCTCGTCCTGCGCCACTTCCTTCAGCACCGATTTAAGGCGTTCCTCGAAATCTCCACGGTACTTGGCGCCGGCCAGCAGCAAGGCCATGTCCAGCACCAGGATGCGTTTGTTCTTCAGCGAATCGGGCACTTCGCCGTTGACGATGCGCTGCGCCAGCCCTTCAACAATCGCGGTCTTGCCGACACCCGGCTCACCGATCAAGACCGGGTTGTTCTTGGTACGGCGCTGCAAGACTTGAATCGAGCGGCGGATCTCGTCGTCACGCCCAATCACCGGGTCGAGCTTGCCGGCGCGGGCGCGTTCGGTCAAATCCAGCGTGTATTTCTTCAGCGACTCGCGGTTGCCTTCGGACTCCTGGCTGTCGACTTTTTGGCCGCCGCGCACCGCCTCGATCGCGCTCTCCAGCGCCTTGCGGCTGAGACCGTGGCCGCGCGCAATACCGGCCAAGTCGGATTTGGCGTCGCTCAAGGCCAGCAGGAACATCTCGCTGGCGATGAAGTGGTCACCGCGCTTGGAGGCCTCTTTCTCGGCCGCCTGCAACAGCGACACCAAATCGCGCCCGGCGCCCACCTGCTGCCCCTCGCCCTGCACTTGCGGCAGACCGCCAACAATGGCGTCCAGCGCGGTCTTCAGAGCTGCGGTCTTGACGTTAGCGCGCTCCAGCATGGCCTTCGGGCCATCGTCCTGCGCCAACATGGCCAGCAGCAGATGGGCCGGCTCAATATAGGGGTTGCCGCGCGTGACGGCCGAGCTTTGCGCATCGGCCAGGGCTTCTTGGAAACGGGTGGTGAATTTATCGGGGCGCATGAATCGTTACTCCGTGATTGCTTGGCAGACAGATGAGGCGGGGCCTGACTGATTTCAAGAGCCGCCGCTGGGCCGACAAGCCAAGCCCCAGCCCTGATCCCGCCAACAACAAATTTGTGGCTTCAAATGAGCATGAACCTTTATGTGGCCTCGGTGCCGGTTTTTCAATGCTATCTCGGGCAATTGCGCGTGATGCTTGATCTGGCTCAAGCGCGGATCGACATCGGCGCGCTGACCGAGCCGGAACGGCTGGCCGCTCGGCCTGCGCCCGGATGCCGCGATCGAGCCAGCCGGCGCCGATTTCCTGCTGCAATTCGCCCTGCCTAACTTCTTCTTCCACCTGAGCTGCGCCTACGCCAGCCTGCGCCAGCAGGGGTGGGCTTAAGCAAAGAGGACTTTGATGGGCTGCACCGCTGGCGCTGAACCGCCGGGCATTCACTGGCCAAACATGCGCATCGCAGCAGGCGGCATCACAGCTATGCACAAGTTCTCAAGCCAGGCCTGGCGTAGCATTGACCGCAAACCATGGAGATGCCAGTCATGCGAATGCTCATTGCCAGCCTAACGCTTTGCCTAACGCTTTGCCTGCCGTGCGGCGCTGCGCTCGCCCAGGCACTGCCACCGGCCACTCCGCCCAGCCCGCCTGCCGCGATTTATGACGCTGAGATGGCTCAGGCGGTAGGCGCTGACGATTACGGCATGCGGCGCTATGTGCTCGTGCTCTTGAAGACCGGGCCGACATCGATGCCCGCAGGCGAGGCGCGCAGCGCGATGTTCAAGGGTCACTTTGCCCATATCAATCGCCTCGCCGCCGAGGGCAAGCTGGCTCTGGCCGGCCCTTTTGACGGCGTGGATGGCTGGCGGGGCTTATTCATTATTGCGGTGAGCGATATTGAGGAAGCCAAGCGACTCACAGCCACCGACCCCGTCATCAGCAGCGGCGAAATGGTCGCCGAGTTCCACAACTACTACGGCTCAGCGGCGCTGATGCTGGTGAATGACGCACACAAAAAGTTGGCGAGGAAGGGCTTTTGACACCGGCTATATCGCCGGCGAACAGCCTTAGGTCTGCCACTGCTGCATCAATCGCCAGCCGGCCGCTGCGCAGCCCAAGCCCCCCAGGGTGTGCAGTGCGCCATGCCAGAGCGCCAGGCTCACTTCACCGCGCTGCAGCAGCGCCAAGGACTCGCCGGAGAAGGCCGAAAACGTCGTCAAACCGCCCAGAAATCCCGTCACCAGCAGCAGCTTGAGTAAATCGTTAGGGTTGCGCCCAAACCAAGCCATGGCCATGCCAATCAACAAGCCGCCGCCCAGGTTGACGAGCAAGGTAGCCAGCGGAAAGCCTGCCACGCTGGCGTAACGCTCATTCAGCCACAAGCCTGTGCCCCAACGTGCCAACGCACCCACGGCCGCGCCGCCAGCGACCGCCGCCGCTTGAAGAAAATTGATGGCCGCCGTCATGCGCTTGCGTTGTTGGAGACCAAGCCCCAGCGCGCCAGGGCCGCATCGTCGCTGTCGCGGGCGTCCACCCAATCGGCGCCCTCGGGCGTGGTTTCCTTCTTCCAGAACGGCGCCTGCGTCTTCAGATAGTCCATCAAGAACTCGCAGGCTTGGAAAGCCTGGCCGCGATGCGCCGAGGCCACCAGCACCAGCACGATCTGGTCGCAGGCCAGTAAGGCACCGACCCGGTGAATCACCCGCGCAGCGAGGATGTCAAAGCGCGCAAAGGCCGCGTCAATCATCGCCTCAATGGCGGCCTCGGTCATGCCGGGGTAATGCTCCAGCTCCATGGCACTGACGCGCTGGCCATGACTGCTGTCCCGCACGGTGCCGACGAAGGCGACCACCGCGCCGATACCACCGCCGCCGCCAGCGCGCAGGGCCTGGGTCTCGGCGCCCAGCTCAAAGTCTTCGGTCTGTATGCGTACACGCGGCTGCTTGATGTTCATGGCCGAATTGTGCCCTCAGTAACTATCAACCACCGGAGGAGAAAAACTGCGCGCCACCTGCCGCATACTGCTGCACTTCAACCGCAACAGCGAGGAGTGCGCCATGGGCCTGATGGATTTCATCAAGAAACAGTTCATCGACATTGTTCAGTGGACCGAGGACACGTCTGCCAATGATGCGGGCACGCTGGCCTGGCGCTTTCCCATTGCCGATATGGAAATCCAGTATGGCGCCTCACTGACCGTGCGCGAATCGCAGGTCGCCGTCTTCGTCAATGAGGGCAAGGTGGCCGATGTGTTTGGCCCCGGCATGTACAAGCTGACGACGCAGACGCTGCCGGTGCTGACTTATTTGAAGAACTGGGACAAGCTGTTCGAGTCGCCGTTCAAGAGCGATGTGTATTTCTTCAGCACCCGCCAACAGATTGATCAGCGCTGGGGCACCCAGCAGCCGGTGACGATTCGCGACAAGGACTTTGGCGCGGTGCGCCTGCGGGCCTTCGGCAATTTCGCCTACCGGATCGCCGACGCCAGGCTCTTCCACACCGAAATCTCGGGCACGCGCGAGCGCTACAGGGCCCAAGACCTGGACGGCCAACTGCGCGGCATGATGCTGCAACACATCAGCGATGCGGTCGCGCAGGCCGGCGTCCCGTTTCTCGACCTGGCGGCCAACCAGGTTGAATTCGCCAAGCAGCTACAAACGGCCAGCGCGCCGGAATTCGCGAAGATCGGCCTCAAGCTGGAGAGCGTGACGCTGCAAAACGTCTCGCTGCCGGAGGACCTGCAAAAAATCCTCGACCAGAAGATCGGCATGGGCATGATCGGCCAGAACATGGGTCAGTTCATGCAATACCAAACCGCGCAGGCGATCCCGAAATTCGCCGAGGGCGCAGGAGCTGGCGGTGGCGGTGGCGTGGCCGGTGACGCGATGGGTTTGGGGGCAGGTCTTGCCATGGGGCAGCTGATGGCCCAGCAATTGCAAGCAGGGCTGGCCGGTCATGCAGCCCAGCCGGCCGCAGCGGGCGTGCCGTTGCAAAGCGCCGAGGAGATCATGGCCTTGCTGGAAAAGCTCGGCGATCTGAAGACCAAGGGCATCTTGACCGACGAGGAGTTCGCCGCCAAGAAGGCCGAGCTGCTGAAGAAGCTGGGTTGATTTGCCGTTGAGTCAACAAGCATCCACGCAACGCCGCTGGAGCGCGGCTTGTCCGAACTGCGGCGCGACCGTTGAATTCGCGTCGGCCGCCTCGGCCGGCGCCGTTTGTTCTTTTTGCCGCAGCAGCCTGCTGCGTGAGGGCTCAGCGTTGCGCAAAATCGGCCTCAGTGCCGAGCTGCTGGCCGACTATTCGCCGCTGCAGCTGGGCAGTAGCGGGCGCTTCGCCGGCGCGCCCTTCAGCATCGTCGGTCGCCTGCAGCTGAGCTATAGCGGCGGCAGTTGGAACGAATGGCATGCGCTGTTCGACTCGGGCGATGCAAATAGAAGTGCCTGGCTGAGTGAGGATAACGGCCAGTTCGTACTGAGCTTTGACGCCCCGCTGAGCGAGCCTGTGCCGCAGTCGCATGAGCTGGTGCTGGGCGATCTGCTGGTGTTGGTGGGCCAGAGCTGGCGCATCAGCGCGCTGACGCTGGCCCGCGTGCAGGCCGCACAAGGGGAGCTGGCACGGCCACCTAATTTGCAGGCCGAGTTCCTGGTTGCCGAGCTGCGCAATGCGCAGGACGAGGTCGGCAGCCTGGACTTCAGTGACGGCGAACAAGCGCAATGGTCGCTGGGCCGGCCGGTGCGTTTTGAAGATCTGGCGATGCACGGCCTGCGCGAAGGCAAGGACGCGGCCATCGCTGCAAAGACGCTGGCATGCCCCAGCTGCGGCGCCGCGCTGACGCCGCGGCTGGCGAATAGCAAATCCATCAGCTGCGGCCAATGCCATGCGGTGGTCGACATCTCGCAAGGTGTGGGCACCGACCTGGCCTTCTATGCCCAGCAAAACGGCCTGGCACCGCAAATCCCGCTCGGCGCCGTCGGCAAGTTGGCGCTAAGTGCCGGCAGCGCCGCCAGCGCGGCCCTGCCCTGGCAGGTGGTCGGCTATCAGGAACGCTGCGATCTGCCCGCAGCTGGCAGTGACGATGAGCAGACCTTTTGGCGCGAGTACCTGCTCTTCAACCAATTGGAGGGCTTTGCCTTCCTGGTCGACACCGAGGAAGGTTGGAGTTTGGTGCGACCCTTGACCGGCTCGCCACAAGGCAGCGGCGACAAGGTCGACTGGCAGGGTCAGAGCTTCAAAAAGCGCTGGACCTATGCCGCCAAGGTGACCTATGTGCTGGGCGAGTTCTATTGGCAGGTCAAGCGCGAGCAGCGCGCCCTGGTCAGCGACTATGAAGCGCGCAGCGGCAAGGCCGGCGCCTTGCTCAGCCGCGAGCAGGCCGGGGATGAAATCACCTGGAGCTTTGGGCGAAAGCTTGATGCCAGCGAAGTAGTCAAGGCGTTCAAGCTGGATGGCACCCAGGGTGCGGCGCTGACGCGGGACGCCTCCAGCCTCAGCAGCACCGGCGGCAGCACTCGCTGGGTGCGCAATTTGGCGCTGGCCATGTTCGCGCTGTTCTTTCTGCTGATGTTGGTGAAGTCTTGCGGCGGCGGTGGCGACGATTGCCAAGCCTACAAAGACAGCTACGGCGAAGCCAGCGCCGAATACGCTCAGTGCAAACGCAGCGGCGGCCCACGCATCTACCCGGGTGGCGGCTCCTACAGCGGCGGCTCCTACGGTGGCTCGGGCAGCGGCGGCGGCGGCGGCGGCCACAAATAACTTGAAGACACCACTCTGAATGCAATCAAGGAGAACGTTATGAATGGATTTGACTGGCTGCGGCCGGCGGTCGTGCTGGGCTCGATTCTTTATGCCGTCATCGGCGTGCTGGTGTTCTGGCTCAGCTTTGTCATCATCGACAAGCTGACCCCCTACAAGCTCTGGGAAGAAATCGTCGAGCGCAAGAATATGGCACTGGCCATCGTGGTGGCGGCCATGTGCCTCTCAATCGGCCAGATCGTGGCGGCGGCGATTCACGGCTGATTACACCGCGCGGGTCAGGTCAAGTCACGTCCCCTCTACCGCCTTGTGGGCAAACGCGAACACGTCGTCAGGGCGCCAGATGTGGCCCGGCCACGATCGATAGCCCCGCAGCCAGAGGCGTCCGTCAAGCCGGCGCAGGTACAAACCTTGGGGAAAACCAACGTCGTCTTTCAATGGCTTTGACGCCACCGTGATTGAGCCCAGCGGTGCACCCCGCTCGGCTCGGGTGTCGCCAGCGCGGTCTTCCAACTGCTCAAGCAGTTGAAGCCTGAGCTGAGGCCCGACTTCTGCCGGACAAGGGTGCAGGCCGCAAGCCTGCGCTGCAGCCAGGACTTGAGAAAAGCTGCCGCCTGCGCTGAGCCCAAGACTGGCGAGCGAGCAAATCTCGATATCCAGGGCATCGGCGGTTTTTGACACGACGAAGCGCTCATCGAACAGGAATGCCGTGGCATAGACATTCATTTGGACCGCGGCTTCACCCAGCTTAACCAGCAAGGCCTCTTTGGTGAGGCCGCCAATGCGCACAGACAGGCTTGGCATGTGATGGCAAAGTTCTGCCTATGCACTACGCGGACGGCTTCCTTGCGCACTTGCTTTCCCGCTCTACCCAGTAAACAACATTGCCGACGACGGCGATGCTGCCGGACACCACCACCGAGGCGGCCGTGACG
>NZ_JANNMI010000042.1:0-5943 GCF_031397715.1 Roseateles sp. | reverse complement strand
AGTACGCGGGGCATAACCTGACCCCCTGGCTCAGTTGGCGGCTGTGTCGTCGAGGCGATCCGGGCTTGCGTCAAGCCGAGCGGCGGCGCCGCACGACCAGACCCACAGCGCCCAGACCAGCCAGCAGCAAGGCATAGCTTGCCGGCTCGGGCACCGGCGTCAAGGCAGCCACCGCCGCCACACCGGTGTCGGTGAAGTCGGTGAAGATGCCGTCCACGCCCAGCTTCAGATAGGCTTCCATTTCCTTTTGCGGGTCACTAAAGCCCAGCATCGACGCATCATTGCGGAAGGTCCAGGTGTGCACGAACAGGCCATTGGCATGGGCCGACTCGACCACGCCAGTGGAACCATCCACGCGGCGGTCTTTGCCGGTGACGGCGCCGTCGCCGTTGCGATCAATACCGTCATCCACCGTCTTCAGCAAATAGGGCTTCCAGGGGCCGATACCGTCGGCATAGGTGGCGACGAAGGACAGGCCCACATCGCTGACCATATCGGCAAAGCTCAGCTTGCCGCCCTTGATGGCGACGTCGTAGGGCTTGTCATAGGGCGCGACCAGGGACAAAGATCCGTCGGGCTTGACGTCATCGGCGTCGACCAACTGCACCAGCTTGATGTCGGTGCGGGTGTTCAGGTATTGCAGGTTCGAGACCTCGAAGCTCTGGATGAAGACCGGTGCATTGCCGGTATTGCCATAGGCCGCGTGCAAGGTCGAGACCAGCGTGTCTTCAAAGTAAGACTTGCTGCGGCCCTGCGCCAGCGACACGCCTTGCATATAGGTCGAGTGCTTCAGCTCGGGATAGATGCCGATGCTGCGGCCGGTCTCAATGCTCTTGGCCTTGGCCAGCGCGATCACCTCGTCGAGCGTGGGCACCTTGAACTGGCCGTCAAAGGTGGTCGGGCGGCCCGCGCGAGTCTGCATCGCACCCAGCGTCTTCAGCTCGGCCAGCGTGAAGTCTTCGACAAAGTATTCGTTCGCGTAGCTGACGCCGTCAATCGTCTTGCTGGTCTTGCGCCCGGCAAACTGGGCCAGGCTGGCGACATTGGTCGAGGCGCCGATGATGGGCTCGTGGCGCGCCACCAGCACGCCGTCCTTGGTCATCACCAGATCGGGCTCGATGTAGTTGGCGCCCAGCGCTATGGCCTTGGTATAGCCCTCGATGGTGTGCTCGGGCATGTAGCCGGACGCGCCGCGGTGGGCGATCACCAGCGGCGCCTTGCCGTCCAGCGTGTTCCAGGCGGAGGCCGGTGCGGCGGCGCCGGCAAAAGCGGCGGCCAGGGCGGAAATGATCAATTTGGTTTGCATAACGTGGCTCCAGGTTGGCGCTCACATGATCCCGAGCCGAGATGAAAGTTCGCGCAGCTGCGGCACCCAAAAATTGAGCCGTTCGGACTATGCCGGAGGCTTCCAGGTCGAAAATAGCTGGGCCACCGCGGCCAAAGCGACCACTTCCGGCTGCTTGCCCACCACGCCCGCTAGGCCGATCGGACAGATGACGCCGCTCAACTCGGCCGCGCTGAAGCCGCGCTCGCGCAGCCGGGCACTGAAGCTGGCCCATTTGCTCTGGCTGCCAATCAAACCGATAAAGGGCAGATCGCCGCGCTCGCGCCGGCGCAGCAGGCAGGCGGCCAGCACGGCCAGATCCTCCGCATGGCTGAAGCTCATGATCAAGACGCGGCTGCCGGGGCTCAGGTCTTGCACCGCCGCCTGCACCGGCTCACTGTGCTCGGCCCGCACATGATCCGGCAAGCCGGGCGGGAAGATCTCGTCGCGGCTGTCAAACCATTGCACCCGGCTGGGCAGGCGGCTCAGCAACTCGATGATGGCGCACCCGACATGGCCGCCGCCGAACAGACCCACCGGCAACAGGCTGGCCTCGGGCGGGCTCAGGCGCTGGCGCAGGTCGGCGAACTGAGACACCGACACCCGCTCAAAACTCAGGTCAACGACGCCGCCACAGCACTGACCCAGACTCGGGCCGAGGGGGAAGCGGCGGGTCAAAGAAAGGTTCACATCAAGCAAGGCCTGACCCTCCAACAAAGCCCGGCCATGCGCGGTCGCCTCGAACTCAAGATGGCCGCCACCGATGGTGGCGATCAAGCCAGTGGCGGTGACCGCCATCCAGGCGCCGACCTCACGCGGCCCGCTGCCCTGCACTGATTCGACCCGCACCAGCACCGCAGGGCCGGCCTGCAGCGCTGCCAACAATTCATCCAAGGCGGTCATCAAGACGCCTCAGCTGCCTCGGTAGGTCGAGTAGCTCCACGGGCTCGCCAGCAGGGGCACGTGGTAATGCAGGCCCGCGTCAGCGATGCCGAAATCCAGCGGCACCTGGTCCAGGAACGCCGGCTCGGGCAAAGCCACGCCGAGCGACTTGAAGTAATCGGCCACGCCAAACACCAGCCGGTAACGGCCGGGCAGCAACTCCGGGCCCGCCAACAAGGGCCCGTCAACGCGGCCGTCGTGGTTCAGGCTGAGGCTCTTCAGCAGCTGCGCTTGCTCAGCCTCCAGGCGATACAGACGCAGCGTCATGCCGGCGGCCGGCGCGCCATGCATGGTGTCCAGCACATGGGTGGTGAGCTTGCCTGTTGTAGAAGTCATAACTGGGGTCGATTGATGCAGATTTGAGGCACAGTGTAGGCACAACGACCTACAAGCCTTTTTCAAGATGCGCCCTGACCTAGCAGCAAGTAACTATCCACGTGACCTGATTGGCTACGGCGAGCACCCGCCGCAGGCGCAGTGGCCGGGCCAGGCCCGCATCGCCCTGCAGTTTGTCTTGAACTTTGAGGAAGGCGGCGAGAACTCGGTGCTGCATGGCGACGCCGGCTCGGAGCAGTTCCTGTCCGAAATGGCCAACCCACCCGCCTACCCTGCGCGCCATCTGACTATGGAAAGCATTTACGAGTACGGCTCGCGCGCCGGCGTCTGGCGCTTGTTGCGCGAGTTCGAGTCACGCGGCCTGCCCTTGACGGTGTTTGGCGTGACCATGGCCCTGGAGCGCCACCCTGAGCTGTGCCAGGCGCTGGTCGGCATGCACCATGAGATCGCCTGCCACGGTTGGCGTTGGCTCAACTACCAGAATGTCGATGAAGCGACCGAGCGCGAACATATGGAACGCGGCATGGACGGCTTGCAGCGCCTGTTCGGCGAACGCCCCTCGGGCTGGTACAGCGGCCGCGACAGCCCCAACACCCGCCGCCTGGTGGCCGACTACGGCGGCTTCGAGTACGACAGCGACTACTACGGTGACGACCTGCCGCTGTGGTTGCAGGTGCGCAAGAGCGACGGCACGCTAACGCCCCATCTGGTCGTGCCCTACACGTTGGACTGCAACGATATGCGCTTCGCCCTGCCGCAGGGTTTCTCGCATGGCGATGAGTTCTTCGAGTACCTGCGCGACAGCTTTGATGTGCTGTATGCGGAAGGCGCCGAGGCGCCCAAGATGATGAGCGTCGGCATGCATTGCCGCTTGCTGGGCCGGCCCGGCCGGATGCGCGCCCTGCAGCGCTTTCTGGACCATGTGGAGAAGCATGAGCGGGTCTGGATCTGCCGGCGCGTCGACATCGCGCGGCATTGGCGCGGCGTTCATCCTTTTGACGCCAACACCGCCTTTGTCTGGGAGCGCTGAAGCATGTTGAGCATCGATCAATTGAACGCCGCCAGCGCGGCCGAGTTTGTGCAGCTGCTGGCCGGCACCTACGAGCATTCGCCCTGGGTGGCCGAGCGTGCCGCTAGCGACCGCCCCTTCGCGAGCCTGGCTGGCCTGAAACTGGCGCTGGCCAAGGCCGTGCGAGAGGCCGGCCGGGATCAGCAATTGGCCCTGATACGGGCCCACCCCGAATTGGCCGTCAAAGCGGCCCAAACGCTGACCGCCGAGTCCAGCGCTGAGCAAAGCCGCGCCGGCCTGACCCATTGCACGCCGGCCGAACTGGCGCAGATCCAGCGCCTCAATGCCGACTACGCCGCCAAGTTCGGCTGGCCCTTCATCCTGGCCGTGCGCGGCCCGCGTGGCCAGGGCCTGAGCCGGGCCGAGATCATTGGGAACTTTGCGCGCCGCCTGCATGGCCACGCCGACTACGAGTTGGCGGAATGCCTGCGCAATATCCACCGCATTGCCGAGCTCCGCTTGAATGACAAGTTTGGTTTCACGCCCAGCCTGGGCAACCAGGTCTGGGACTGGGCCGAGGCGCTGGCCGAGCACTCCGAGGCCGCTGAGCTGACCGTCACCTACCTGAGCGACGCCCACCGGGCCTGCGCGGCGCAACTGCGGGACTGGATGACACAGGACTGCGGCTTCGACGAGGTCGGCATCGACACGGTCGGCAATGTGGTCGGCATTTACCGCAGTGAACGTCCGAACGCCAGGCGCCTGCTGACCGGCTCGCATTACGACACCGTGCGTCGCGCCGGCAAATACGACGGCCGGCTGGGCGTGCTGGTGGCCATGCTGTGCGTGCGCGAGCTGCACAAGGCCGGCCGCCGCCTGCCGTTTGATCTGGAAGTTATTGCCTTTGCCGAGGAAGAAGGCCAACGCTACAAGGCGACCTTTCTCGGCTCCAGCGCCTTGACCGGCGAGTTCAACCCAGCCTGGCTGGGCGAGGTCGACGCGGACGGCATCAGCATGGCCGACGCGATGCGACATGCGGGCTTGCCCGCCACGCTGGTCAGCATCACGGCCTTGAAGCGCGACCCGGCCCACTACCTCGGCTTCGTTGAGCTGCATATCGAGCAGGGACCGCTGCTGACCGAGCTGGACCTGCCGCTCGGCGTGGTCACCTCGATCAACGGCAGCGTCCGCTATCTCGGCGAAGTGAGCGGCATGGCCGCGCATGCCGGCACCACGCCGATGGACCGGCGCCGCGACGCCGCTTGCGCGGTGGCCGAGCTGATTCTGTATGTGGAGCAGCGCGCCGGCACGCATAAAGACCAGGTCGTCGGCACCGTCGGCATGCTGGAGGTGCCGGCCGGTTCCATCAATGTGATCCCCGGTCGCTGCCGCTTCAGCCTCGATCTGCGCGCCAGCACCGACGCCGCCCGCGACGCGCTGGACGCCGATGTGCGCGCGGCGCTGGCCGTCATCTGCCAGCGCCGTGGCCTGCAATGGAGATTGACGCCGACCATGAAGGCCGACGCCGCGCCCAGCAATGCTGCATGGCAAGCGCGCTGGGAGGCGGCCGTGACCGCTGTTGGCTTGCCCGTGCATCGCCTGCCCTCAGGCGCCGGCCATGACGCGATGATGCTGCACCGGCTGCTGCCGCAGGCGATGCTGTTTGTGCGCGGCGGCAATGGTGGCATCAGCCATAACCCGCTGGAACAAGTCAGCAATGACGATGCCGAACTGGCGGTACGTGCATTTCAACAGTTATTGGAAAGCTTTGCCAAGGAAAACCATGAACCCGTATGAGCAACTCGATCAATGGATCGATGCCCACTTCGCCGAAGAGGTGAGCTTTCTGCAGGCCTTGGTGCAAGTGCCGACCGATACGCCGCCGGGCCACAACGCCGCGCATGCCGAGCGCACTGCCGAGCTGCTGGCCGCCATGGAGCTGCCGGCCGAAAAGCATGCAGTCCCCACTGACCAGGTGCTGGCCCAGGGCATGCAGAGCATCACCAACCTGATCGTGCGCCGCAGCTACGCCGACGGCGGGCCGCTGATCGCGCTGAACGCGCATGGCGACGTGGTGCCGCCGGGCGAGGGCTGGACCCACGGCCCCTATAGCGGGGAGCTGGTTGGCGACTTGCTAACCGGCAAGCTCTACGGCCGCGCTTGCGCCGTCAGCAAGAGCGATTTCGCCACCTACAGCTTCGCGCTGCGGGCGCTGGAGTCGCTGGGGCTGCCACTGCAAGGCGGGGTCGAGCTGCACTTCACCTATGACGAAGAATTCGGTGGCGAACTCGGCCCCGGCTGGCTGCTGAAAAATGGCTTGAGCAAACCCGAC
>NZ_JANNMI010000034.1:0-15225 GCF_031397715.1 Roseateles sp. | reverse complement strand
AGCTCGGAGGTCGAGGTCATCGCGCTCAAGCACGGCCTGGCCACCGACATGGCGCCCGTCGTGCAACGCCTGGCCGACAGCACCGCGAGCAATGTGCCGGGCGTGCCGCAGGGCAGCGGCGGCGTGTCGGTGATTGCGGACGCGCGCAGCAACGCGCTCATCGTTCGCGCCACCAACCCGGCGCGGCAGTTGCAGGTGCGCTCGATCATCGCCAAGCTCGACCTGCCGACGCAGGGCGGGCCCGGCGGCTCGATCTGGGTCGTGCACTTGAAGAACGCCGACGCGGCCAAGCTGGCCACGGTGCTGCGCGCCGCGTTCGCCACCGGCGGCGGCGGCGCGTCGGCCACGGGCGGTTCCCCTTCCGCGCCCAGCCCCCTGGCCAATCTCTCCAACCTCGGCGGCGGGCAGCCGGGCGCTTCGACCGCGGCGACGGCCCCTGTGCAAGCCTCGGCGGGCCCGAGCACCGGCGGCTTCATCCAGGCCGATCCGGCGACCAATTCGCTGATCATCACCGGCCCCGAGCCGCTGTACCGCCAAGTGCGCTCGATGATCGAGCAGCTCGACACGCGCCGGGCCCAGGTCTACATCGAGAGCCTGATCGTCGAGGTCAGCGGCGACAACGCGGCCGACTTCGGCTTCCAGTGGCAGGGCATTTCCGGGCGCCGGGGCGACTCGAACATCATCGCGGGCGGAACGAGTTTCGGCGACAACTCGATCGTCGATCTGTCGGTCGCCGCGGCCGGCGGGCGCACCACCGCGGGCGCCGCGCTGAACGCGCTGCAGACCGGCCTGAACATCGGCGTGCTGAAGAACCTCGGCGACGGCCTGTACGGCCTGTCGGCCATCGCGCGGGTGCTGCAGACGCAGGCCAACACCAACATCATGTCGACGCCGAACCTGATCACGGTGGACAACGAAGAAGCCAAGATCGTCGTCGGCCGCAACGTGCCGTTCATCACCGGCCAATTCACCAGCACCGGCACGGGCACCACCAACCCGTTCCAGACCGTCGAACGCAAGGACGTGGGCATCACGTTGCGCATCAAGCCGCAGATCGGCGAAGGCGGCACCGTGCGTTTGCAAATCTTCCAGGAGAGCTCGGACGTGATCGCGCAGGCCACCGGCACCGGCGGCACCGGCCCGACGACCAGCAAACGCTCGATCGAATCGAACGTGATCGTCGACGACGGCGCGATCCTGGTGCTCGGCGGCCTGATCGAAGACCGCTTCGAGGACAACAAGAGCAAGATCCCCCTGCTCGGGGACATCCCCGTCCTCGGCGCCCTGTTCCGCAGCGAGTCGCGCACCAAGCGGCGCACCAACCTGATGGTCTTCCTGCGTCCGGTGGTGATGCGCAACGCAGACGACGCGAGCAAGCTCTCGCTCGACCGCTACGACATGATCCGGGCCCAGCAGAAAGACGCCCAGCCGCCGGCCAACATCCTGCTGCCGGTGGGCGAGTCGCCGGTGCTGCCGCCGCAGCGCTTGCCCCCGCCCTTGTTACCCGCTGTGCCGGCCTCCGCTCCCGTGCCGCTGTCCAACTAGGCCGCAGCATGGGCTCCCGACACCCCCTGCCCTACGGCTTCGCCAAGTCGCACACCCTGCTGCTCGAAAACGACGGCCAGCAGCTCGTGCTCTGGAGCGGCGACAACACGCCGCCGGCCGCCCTGTCCGAAGTGCTGCGCGTCTACGACGTGCAGCGTTTCGAGCGCGAAGCAGCGCCCAGCCTGGCGCAGCGCATCGCGGTCGCGTACGCCGGCGGCGAATCGAGTGCCGCCACCGTGATCGGCGAGGTCGAAAGCGCGGTCGACCTCGGCCGCCTGATGCAGGACCTGCCGGCTGTCGAAGACCTGCTCGAAGCGGCCAACGATGCGCCGATCATCCGCATGCTTAACGCGTTACTGACGCAGGCCGCCAAGGACGGCGCCAGCGACATCCATATCGAACCCTATGAGCGCGCCAGCTCGGTGCGCTTCCGCGTCGACGGCACGCTGCGCGAAGTCGTGCAACCGAATCGAGGCCTGCACGCGGCGCTGATTTCGCGCCTGAAAATCATGGCCGAACTGGACATTGCCGAGAAGCGCTTGCCGCAAGACGGCCGCAGCTCGCTGCGCATCGGCGGGCGCGCCATCGATGTGCGGGTCTCGACCCTGCCGTCGGCGCATGGCGAGCGCGCCGTGCTGCGCTTGTTGGACAAGAGCGAATCGAAATTCACGCTCGAAGGCCTGGGCATGAGTGGCGATGTGCTGACGAGTTTCAAGCGCTTGGTCCAGCAGCCGCACGGCATCGTCTTGGTCACCGGGCCTACCGGCAGCGGCAAGACCACCAGCCTGTACGCCTCGCTGCAAACGGTGGACACGGGCACGACCAATGTGCTGACGGTGGAAGACCCGATCGAGTACGAGCTGGGCGGCATCGGCCAGACGCAGGTCAATGCCAAGATCGATCTGACCTTCGCCAAGGCCTTGCGCGCCATCCTGCGCCAGGACCCGGACGTCATCATGATCGGCGAAATCCGCGACCATGAAACCGCGCAAATCGCCATCCAGGCCTCGCTGACCGGCCACTTGGTGCTGGCCACGCTGCACACCAATGATTCCGTCAGTGCGGTGACGCGCTTGACCGATATGGGGATCGAGCCGTTTCTGCTCAGCTCCAGCTTGTTGGGCGTGCTCGCGCAGCGTCTGGTTCGCAAGTTATGCCCGGTCTGCAAACGGGTTGATGACACGGGTCACTACCACCCCGTCGGCTGCGATGCCTGCAGCCAGACCGGCTACAAAGGCCGCACCGGCGTTTACGAGTTGATGATCGCTAACGACAAGGTGCGTGGACTGATTCACCAGCAAGCTGCCGAGAGCGCATTGCTGGCCATGGCTCAGGCAGGTGGGCTGCGTTCGATGCGCGACGACGGTGCTCGCCTGGTGGCTGCCGGCATCACTTCCGCCGAGGAAGTGTTACGGGTCACGCGTGAATAGACAAAATGCCGGCCTATAAATTCCAAGCCCTCAATGCTTCCGGGCGCAGCGTCAGCGGCCTGATCGAGGCTGACACGCCGCGTGCCGCGCGCGCGCTCTTGCGCTCGCAAGGCCAGGTGCCGCTGACGCTGCAGACGGTGCAGCAGCATGGCCAGGCCAGCGGCAGTCGCTTCACGCGGCGGGTCTTCAACGCGACTGCGCTGGCGGTCTGGACGCGGCAATTGGCCGGCCTGGTCGGCTCAGGCCTGCCGATCGAACGAGCGCTGACCGCGCTGACCGATGAATGCGAAGACCCGCGCCAGCGCGAATTGCTGTCCCAGCTGAAGGCCGAGGTCAATGCCGGTGCGCCGTTTGCGCGCGCGCTGGCGACGGCGCCGCGTGAGTTCGACGAGGTCTTTTGCGGCGTGGTCGCGGCAGGCGAGCAAAGCGGCGCGCTGGGCCATGTGCTGGAGAAGCTCGCCGACGATCTGGAAGAACGCCAGGACCTCTCCGGCAAGCTGGTTGGCGCGATGGCTTATCCGGCCATCGTGTCGCTGATCTCGGTGATGATCGTGATCTTTCTGGTCACCTATGTGGTGCCGCAGATCGCCACGGTGTTCACCAACTCCAAGCGCGCGCTGCCGTTTTTGACCGTGGCGATGCTGGCCATCAGCGCCTTTGTGCGGGAATGGGGCTGGTTGATGATTTTGACTCTGGTGGCGGGCGGCATGGCGCTGTCGGCGGCGTTGCGCGGCGAGGCTTTTCGCAAGCGCTTTGATGCCGGTATTTTGCAAGTGCCGCTGCTGGGTCGGCTGGCACGCGGCTATAACGCGGCGCGCTTCGCCAGCACCTTGGCGATGCTGGCGGGGGCCGGCGTGCCGATTTTGAAGGCCTTGCAGGCGGCGGCCGAGACGCTCTCGAACCGCGCCATGCGGGCCGACGCGCTGGACGCGCTGGTGCAGGTGCGCGAAGGCGCGCCTTTAGGTTCGGCCTTGGCCGGCAAGAAGCGCTTCCCCGGCATCCTGGCGATGTTTGCGCGCCTGGGCGAGCAGACCGGGCAGCTGCCGCAGATGCTGGAGCGCGCCGCCAAGCAACTCAGCGTCGAGGTGCAGCGCCGCTCGATGGCGGCGGCCACCTTGCTGGAACCGATTTTGATCGTGGTGATGGGCGCCATCGTCTTGATGATTGTGCTGGCGGTTCTCATGCCTATCATCCAGTTGAACACCTGGGTCAAATAGAACATGGCGGCCAATCTGGACGGACAGTTGGTCGTCGCCATCTCCTCGCGTGCGCTGTTTGATTTTGAAGAAGAGAACCAGCTGTTCGAGGCCGGCGATGACCGTGCCTATATGGCGCTGCAAGAAAGCCGGCTCGACCTGCCGGCCAAACCCGGCGTGGCGTTCTCGCTGGTCAACAAGCTGCTGGCCTTCAACACGCCGGAGCAGCCGCCGCAGGTCGAGATCGTCGTGCTGTCGCGCAATGACCCGGTCTCGGGCATGCGGGTGTTCCGCTCTGCCGCGCATTACGGACTGGGCATCCAGCGCGGCGTGTTCACCCGCGGCGAGTCGCCCTGGCGCTATTTGCGGCCCTTGAAGGCGCAGTTGTTTCTGTCTACCAATGAGGCCGATGTGCGCTCGGCTTTGGCGGCCGGCGTGGCGGCAGCGCGCGTGCTGCCGCTGTCGGCGCGCGCCTCGGCCGAGCATCCGTTTGAGTTGCGCATCGCCTTTGACGGCGACGCCGTGCTGTTCTCCGACGAGGCCGAGCAGGTCTTTCAGCGCGACGGCCTGAGCGCTTTTCAAAGCCATGAGACCACGCACGCCAACACTCCCCTGGCGGCCGGACCGTTCAAGCCGGTACTCCAAGCCTTGCAGCGCCTGCAACAAAGCCCAGGCGGCCCGATGCGGGTGCGCACCGCCTTGGTCACAGCGCGCAGCGCGCCGGCGCATGAGCGCGCCATCCGCACGCTGATGAACTGGCAGATCGAGGTCGACGAGGCGATGTTTCTGGGCGGCCTGGCCAAGGGCGAATTCCTGCGCGAGTTCGAGCCCGACTTCTTCTTCGACGACCAGGCCGGTCATATTGCCAATGCCGCAGCCCATGTGCCGGCCGGCCATGTCGCGTCGGGCATCTCGAATCGCTGAATTCAGCTGAGTGTGACTCGGGCAAACTTGCGCTTGCCGACCTGCGCGACAAAGCTGCCGGCCTCTAGCTTCAAGGCCTTGTCGCTGATGGTGACGCCGTCGATCTTGACGCCGCCCTGCTCGATCATGCGGGTGGCCTCGCCGCCCGTGGCGACCAAACCGGCCGCTTTGAGCATCGCACCGACGCCCAGCGGCGCGCCGCTCAAGGCGACCTCGGGGATGTCATCCGGGATGCCGCCACGGGCGCGGTTGTTGAAATCAGCCTCGGCCGCATCGGCGGCTTCCGAACTGTGGAAGCGGGTGGTGATCTCCTTGGCCAGCAAGACCTTGGCGTCCTTGGGGTTGCGGCCGGCGTCCACTTCAGCTTTAAGCGCCGCAATCTCGGCCTCGCTCTTGAAACTCAGCAGCGCAAACCATTTCCACATCAGCACATCGCTGATCGACAAGACCTTGGCGAACATCTGCGTCGCCGGCTCGCTGATGCCGATGTAGTTATTCTTGGATTTGGACATCTTCTCGACGCCGTCCAGGCCCTCCAGCAGCGGCATGGTCAGGATGCACTGCGGCTCCTGGCCATATTCCTGCTGCAAGTGCCGCCCCATCAGCAGATTGAACTTCTGATCGGTGCCGCCCAGCTCGATATCGCTCTTTAGAGCCACCGAGTCATAGCCCTGCATCAGCGGGTAGAGGAACTCATGCACCGAGATCGGCGTTTGCGCGGCGAAGCGCTTGGTGAAGTCATCGCGCTCCATCATCCGCGCCACCGTGTACTTGGCCGCCAGCTGGATCATGCCGCGCGCCCCCAGCGGGTCGCTCCACTCGGAGTTGTAGCGGATCTCGGTCTTGGCCGGGTCCAGCACCAAGCTGGCCTGGGCGTAATAGGTCTCGGCATTGGCCTTGATCTGCTCCTGCGTCAGCGGCGGGCGGGTCGCGTTGCGGCCGGACGGGTCACCGATCATCGAGGTGAAGTCACCAATCAAGAAGATCACCTGATGGCCCAGGTCCTGCAACTGGCGCAGCTTGTTGAGCACCACGGTATGGCCGAGATGGATATCGGGTGCGGTCGGGTCCAGCCCCAACTTGATACGCAGCGGCACGCCGGTGGCCTCGGATTTGGCGAGCTTTTGCAGCCAGTCGGCCTCGGGCAGCAGCTCGTTGGAGGCGCGCTTGCTGACGGCAAAAGCTTCGCGGACGCGGTCGGTGACGGGAAATGCGGGAAAAGCAGGCACGGCGGGAGTTCGAATTTCGGACATGGCAGCAGTCAAGCCTCGGCTAAAGCCTGGGTATATCGGGTTTTCTAGAGTTTGACGCACCGATCGACTCGGTATACTCGCGCCTGGTTTGATCCAAACACCCCTAAAGCTAGGGGTGCCGTGGTCAAGACATCAATTCTAGTGGACGCGATTCGAACCGAGCCGCGTCACTTTTGTCCGGCGCTTGCTCAAGCGGTTTTAGCAGCGAGCGCCCGAACACCATGGGATTCGAAACGTGACCGACCGGATGATTGAAGTGAAAGTGGCCGTAGCTCAGGCTTGTGCACGAGCCGAAGCCTTTGCCGCCAAGCATCCCCGTGCGTTGACCGGCACTGTGGTGGGTTTGTTGACTGGTTTTGCCGTCACCGCCTTTGGTATTGCCCCGCTCGCGCCCGATGCCCGTGACCTGCCGCAGCGCACCTTGGCCGAAGCGGTGCAACCCAGCGATTTGGAGTCCCAGCTCGCCGCCCTGGCCGAACACCAGATCGGTCTCAGCCGCAACGAGCTGACCCGCAACAGCGACACCGTCGAAAGCCTGTTCAAACGCCTGGGTGCCTTTGATGCGGCAGCCGCCCAATTTCTACGCAATGACCTGTTGGCCAAACGCACGCTGCAGGGCCGCGCCGGCAAGTCGGTGCAGTTGACGGCCGATGCCTCGGGCCTAGTGCAAAGCATGGTGGTGCGCTTTCCTGCCGAAAAAGCCGAACAGCAGGCGACCCATTTCACTCGGCTGAGCATCACCCGCACTGGCAAGAGCTTTGTCTCCAAGCTGGAAACGGCGCCCTTGCAGGCACAAATCCGACTGGGCAGCGGCACGATTCAAAGCTCGCTGTTCGCCGCCACCGACGAGGCCCGCATCCCGGATACCATTGCCTCGCAGATGGCCGATATGTTTTCCGGCGAGATCGACTTCCACCGCGAGCTGCGCAAGGGTGATCGCTTTTCGGTGGTCTACGAAAGCCTGACCGCCGACGGCGAGAGCGTCAGCTGGGACAACGCAGCGGGCCGCCTGATTGCCGGCGAATTCGTCAACAACGGCCGCACCCATTCGTCCATTTGGTTCAAAGACAGCGTCACCGGCAAGGGCAATTTTTACGGCTTCGACGGCCAAAGCAAGCGCCGCGCCTTCTTGGCCAGCCCAATGGAGTTCTCGCGCGTGACCTCGGGCTTCTCGATGCGCTTCCACCCGATTTTGCAGACCTGGCGCCAGCACCTTGGCGTTGATTACGGCGCGCCCAGCGGCACAGCAGTGCGCACGGTTGGCGATGGCGCGGTTGAATTCGCTGGCTGGCAAAACGGTTTCGGCAATGTCGTCCATGTGCGCCACAACGGCGACCGCACGACGGTCTATGCCCACCTCAGCCGCATCGACGTCAAAAAAGGTCAGCGTATCGAGCAGGGCCAGAAAATCGGCGCCGTCGGTGCAACCGGCTGGGCGACCGGCCCGCATCTGCATTTTGAATTCCGCGTCAAAGGCAGCCACCAGGACCCGCGTGCGATTGCACGTGCCTCCGAGGCCGTGACCCTGCCCAGTTACGCACGCAACCAGTTCAAGCAAACCGTCGCCAGCGTGCAGTCGCAGCTGAGCGTCGCGCAGTCCATGGACGGCGGCGTCAGCGGCGCCGATTGATCGACATGGCGGCCATGCCGCAACTGTTCATTGGCCTGATGTCCGGCACCTCGCTGGACGGGGTTGACGCCCTGCTGGCACGCTTCCCCACCGATGAGTCGGCCGCCATGAAGGTGCTTGGCCATCTACACCAGCCCTTCAGCAAGCCGCTGCGCGAGGAGCTGCTGGCGCTGAACAGCCCCGGTGACAATGAACTGCACCGGGCCGCACTGGCAGGCAACGCGGTAGCGCGGGCCTATGCCGATGTGGTCGCTCAATTGCTGGAGGCCTGCGGCGTCCAAGCGGCGCAAGTGGCCGCACTCGGTGCCCATGGCCAGACCGTCAGGCACAGACCCGGCGAGTTCGATGGCTGCGGCTACACCAGCCAGCTGTTGAACGGTGCACTGCTGGCCGAGCAAAGCGGCATCGCGGTGGTCTGTGATCTGCGCAGCCGCGACGTGGCCGCAGGCGGCCACGGCGCACCCTTGGTGCCGGCCTTTCACCGCGCTCAATTCGCACAGAGCGGGCGCGATATCGCTGTCGTCAATATCGGCGGCATCAGCAATATCAGCCTGCTGGGCGCAGACGGCAGTACCGTTGGTTTTGACTGCGGGCCGGGGAATTGCTTGATGGACGCCTGGATCAAGCGACACCAGGGGCTGGAATTCGATGCAGGCGGGGCTTGGGCCGCCGAGGGACAAGTCTCGCCTGCATTGATGGCGCGATTGCTCGCCGAACCGTTCTTTTCCCTCGCGCCGCCGCGCAGCACCGGACGCGACCTTTTCAATCAAATTTGGCTAAACCGTCATCTAGACAAGGATTTGAAGGCGGTCGATGTGCAGGCCAGCCTGCTGGAGCTGAGCGCTCAGGCCATCGCTCAGAGCCTGCTGCAGCATGGGCCGGCCACGCAGGAATTGTTGGTTTGCGGGGGCGGTGCCTTGAATACGCAGCTGATGAGCCGCTTGCAGGCGCTGCTGCCGGGCATTCAAGTGCTCGCCAGCAATGCACGTGGCCTGCCTGAGATGCAAGTCGAGGCCGCCGCCTTCGCATGGCTGGCCATGCGCCATCTGCGCCGCTTGCCCGGCAACTTGGTCGGCGCCACAGGGGCGCTAGGCCCGCGGCTGCTGGGTGCGCTTTACCCTGCCTAAAACAACAAAGCCGCCAAAACTAGGCGGCTTTGTTTCGACACCTACAAATCAGGCTGAAAAACTTGATCCGCACCCGCAAGTGGTGGTGGCGTTCGGATTCTTGATCACGAACTGCGCACCTTGCAGATCTTCCTTGTAATCGATCTCGGCACCGGCCAAGTACTGCAAACTCATCGCATCGATCAACAGAGTCACGCCGTTCTTGTGCATCTGCGTGTCGTCCTCGTTGACGGCTTCATCAAAGGTGAAACCGTACTGGAAGCCGGAGCAGCCGCCGCCCTGCACGAAAACGCGCAACTTCAAATCGGGATTGCCTTCCTCAGCCACTAGGTCGGCCACCTTTTCGGCGGCGCTGTCGGTGAAGACTAACGGCACGGGCATTTCATCGGCATCGGCCGCTGGAGACTCAAGGACTGCGCTCATATGGATTCCTGACGTAATTGCAATACTGTCGCAATGATCCCACGCTTGGCAAGGTCGTGCTTAAACAGGGTTATAGCAAGCAACTTTAGCTTACCGATAGAGCCGTCTATAAAAACAAAGCCGCTCAAGAGCGGCTTTGTGATGGGTTTGCTGCCAGAGGCCAAAGCCAGAGACAGCAAAACAGCCAGATCAGCGCTTGCTGAACTGCTTCCTGCGACGAGCGCCGTGCAAGCCGACCTTCTTACGCTCGACTTCACGCGCATCACGCGTTACAAAGCCGGCGATTCTGAGTTCGGGCTTCAGGGTCTCGTCATAGTCGATCAGAGCGCGGGTGATACCGTGGCGAATTGCCCCAGCTTGACCCGACTCACCACCACCATGCACATTGACCTTGATGTCAAACGTTTCAGCATTGTTCGTCAGCAGCAAAGGCTGCTTGGCGATCATGATGGAAGTTTGCCGACCAAAATAATCACCGACGGCTTTGCCGTTGATGACGATCAGGCCGGTGCCTTTTTTCATGAAGACGCGAGCGACCGACGACTTGCGGCGGCCCGTACCGTAGTTCCAGTTTCCGATCATTACCGCTCCTTAGATTTCCAGAGCCTTGGGCTGCTGAGCGGCATGCGGATGCGTGTCACCTGCATAGACCTTCAGCTTCTTCACCATGGCATAGCCCAACGGACCCTTGGGCAGCATGCCCTTGACAGCCTTCTCCAGCGCGCGGCCTGGATGCTTGGCTTGCATGTCCTTGAACTTCGTGGCGTGAATGCCACCGGGGAAACCCGAGTGACGGTAATACACCTTGTCATTGGCCTTGTTGCCAGTGACACGCAGTTTTTCTGCGTTGATGATGACGATGAAATCGCCGGTGTCTACGTGAGGCGTATAAATGGCTTTGTGCTTGCCGCGCAAACGGAGTGCCACTTCGCTGGCAACACGTCCGAGCACCTTATCGGTGGCGTCAATCACAAACCACTCGTGCATCACTTCTGCCGGTTTGGCGCTGAAGGTCTTCATGAGTTACTTTCGAATGCTTAGACCCCTTGAATGGGATCCAGCGGTCGGATGGCTGATTCAGATTTTTGTGCCCGCTTACTGACTTAAGTAAGCTGCTTGATCAAGTTTGGCTTTTCGACATTGCTCGGTGTTGCTTATCGGGAGCCCGGGCAGACAATGCCGCCCAACTCTCGCAACCTCTCGCGCCAGACCAAAGCCACGTACAAAACCAGACACAAAAATTTCTTTCCCGCAGCCAAATACGGAGAAGCCCAATATTCTATCAGAAGTTCTATACGGGTGACTTGTCTTTGCGCCCTCAGCGCCCTCAGCGCCAACAAGTTCTTCGGGTTAAACTCAGGGTTACTACTGATGGTTCCGACTGGAGGTCCACACATGAATCCCACGCCAGACCCAAACAGCAGCGCAACGAC
Organism: Roseateles sp.; assembly: GCF_031397715.1. GTDB lineage: Bacteria > Pseudomonadota > Gammaproteobacteria > Burkholderiales > Burkholderiaceae_C > Paucibacter_A. Next base: position 4,264 of record NZ_JANNMI010000034.1, on the reverse strand, counting down.
ACCGGAGCAAAGCAGCGCCAGCACCAGCGGACTCGCCGCCTGGGGGCCTGCGGCCGCGCTGAAACGTTTTTCGGCCTGGATTCCGATCCGCTCGTTGAGTCGGCGCCACCGCAAGCGGATCGCTCTGCATTTGCTGGCCTTGACGGAGCGCGATCGCTACTTGCGCTTCGGCTACACGGCCGCCAACGAGCAAATCAGCCGCTACGCTATGGCGATGGACTTCGAGCGCGACGAAGTGTTCGGCATTTTCAATCGCAAGTTGGAACTGATTGCGATGGCGCATCTGGCCTACTCACCCAAGCCCCAAATAGCGGGCCAGGCAGCGATGGCCGAGTTTGGTGTCTCGGTGTTGAGCAAAGCCCGCGGACGCGGCCTGGGTGCACGCTTGTTTGAATGTGCCGCATTGCATGCGCGAAATCGCGGCATCGACACACTCTTTATTCATGCGTTGAGTGAAAACGCCGCGATGCTCAAGATTGCCCGCAATGCCGGTGCCACGGTGGAGCGCGATGGTTCGGAGTCAGAAGCCTGGTTGCGCCTGCCGCCCGACACGGTTTCGTCCCATGTCGGCGAAGCGATTGAGCGCCATATGGCGGAATTGGACTTCCAATTCAAACGCCATGCACGTGTACTTGGACACATCATTGACGGCGTGGCCGAGGTGAAATCCAAGTTCGGGGAAGCAGGCAAAGCGGCCAAACTGTAATCAATGGCACGCGTGACACCACCCAGACCGGGGGTAGGTACGGAGCCTTTCTGTCACATTGTTGCGATACATTGATAGCCTAAGCGCCGCCTATACGGTGCAAATCAAATATACGGCGGGCGAGGGCAATGCAAATCACCATTCCGTGGATAGTCGCTTTGGTCGCGAGCGGCGGCCTGCTGGCACTCACTGCAGCATGGGCGCTGCGCCGACCCAGTAGCGGCAACAACAAGCCACTGCCGGCCGAGTGGGCACTGACTGCCCGCCCGGTTTTCAGCGCCGACGAGCGGCGGGTTTACCGTCTGCTCAAAGAGGCGCTGCCGCACCATGTGATTCTGTCCAAGCTGCCGCTGGTGCGCTTTTGCCAGCCGACCGAAGCCAAGGAAGTTCGCTATTGGTTCGAGTTGCTCGGCGCCATTCACGTCACTTTCGCCATTTGCAGCCCGAACGGGCGGGTGCTGGCCGCCGTAGATCTTGACGGCGAGCGTGGCATTTCCGGGCGCAGCCTGCAAATCAAGCAATCGGTGTTGGGCGCTTGCCGAGTGCGCTATCTGCGTTGCCCGATTGACAATCTGCCCAGCGCGGCGGAACTGCAACTGCTGGTGCCCTTCAGCAACAGCAGTTCGCGCGGCCCCCAGCCGGCTCCGTCGCCGCGCTGCGCCAGCACATCGCGCAGCGCGATCAACGGCTCGACACCCCGCAGCGATGGCTCAAACAGAAAGCCCAGCGGCGGCAATGCCAAAGCCGGACGCAATGGACTCTGGCAGGATTCGGCAGTTTTCCATGATTCGTTTTTTGCCCCAGACAGTCGCTTTGACACCGCAGCCGGGACGGAGTTGCCCCGGTTGGCGCGCAATGGCGCCAGCGGCGGCCAGCAGCATGTGGCGCCGTTTGGCGAACCCTTGAGCAACGAGTCGCGCTACCCCGATGAAGCGCCCAATGACATCGTCGGGCTGGTGGTTGACTCGCCCCGTTATGGCGGGCGGCTGCCACGCTGAAGACCGCTTGCACTGAAGCTTTGCATTGATACTACGGCGTCTGACCAACCGGTCTGACGCCGTTTTCTTTTTGCCAATCAATGACACCAGACTTAGATCGTAGCTTCGGCACCCTGACGCCGGAATTCATGCTGGACGCCCTCGACGCCGCCGGGCTCTATGGCGACGGCCGCATGCTGCAGCTGAACTCCTATGAAAACCGCGTGCTGCAACTGCATCTGGAGGATGGCCGAATCGCGGTGGCAAAGTTCTACCGCCCCGGGCGTTGGAGTGACGCACAGATTCTGGAAGAGCATCACTTCGCCCTAGAACTGACGGCCGCCGAAGTGCCGGTGGCGGCACCCTGGACGCTGGCGGACATCGAGGGCCAGTTGAAAGTGAGCGGCAAGCCAGCCACGCTGGCCCATTTCGGCGACCAGCGTTTCGCCGTCACGCCGCGCCAAGGCGGCCGCGCGCCGGAGCTGGACGACCCCGAAGTACTGACCTGGATTGGCCGCCTGCTCGCCCGCCTGCATCTGGTCGGCCGGCAGCACCCGTTCGAGCACCGACTGAGCTGGGTCGGCGCCGAGCCAGGGCGGATCGCGCACGACTGGCTGTTAGCGCATGACACGCTGCCGATCGAAATCGCACCCGTTTGGGCCGCCGTGGTACAGGCCTGCCTATCCCGAGTCCAAGCCGCATTTGATGCCGTTCCCGACCTGCAGCTGCTGCGCCTGCATGGTGACTGCCACCCCGGCAACATCCTCTGGACGCCCGACCAAGGGCCCCATTTTGTGGACCTCGATGATGCCGTCACCGGCCCGGCCGTGCAGGATTTGTGGATGCTGTTGTCGGGCGACGCGCTGGCGCAGCGCCAGCAACTGGCCTGTGTATTGGAAGGTTATGAGACGGTGGCCAAGTTTGACCGCCGCGAGCTAAGCCTGATCGAGCCGCTGCGCACGCTGCGGATGATTCACCACAGCGCCTGGTTGGCCAAACGCTGGGGTGACCCGGCCTTTCCGCTCGCCTTCCCCTGGTTCGGCACGCCGAACTACTGGCATGACCAAGTCGCCAAGCTGAATGAACAGCTGGAAGCGATGCGGCCAGCGGATGAAGTCGTGCTGGACAATTTCAAAGACGAAGATGTCGGTTTTGACGAGGGCTTCAAATAGCCCCCGTCAATTCATATCAAGCCAGCAGCATCGCGTTGACGCGCCGCACATAGGCGGCCGGATCTTCCAGATGGCCGCCCTCGGCTAACACGGCCTGATCAAAGATGACGTTAGCAAGGTCGTCGAACTGGGCCTCGCTGCCGCTCAACTTCTTCACCAGCGCATGCTCGGCGTTGATTTCCAGCGTCGGCAGGCTGCTCGGCGCGGCTTGGCCGGCTTGCTTGAGCAGGCGCGCCAAGTGGCCGCTCATATCGCCCTCCTCGACCACGATGCAGGCGGGTGAGTCGACCAGTCGGGTCGACACGCGCACATCCTTGGCGCGTGACTTGAGTGTCTCCTTCAGGCGATCCAGCAGCGGCTTGAAGGTCTCGGCATCGGCTTCGGCCTTTTTCTTTTCATCCTCGTCTTGCAGCTTGCCCAGATCGATCGCGCCCTTGGCGACCGACTGCAGTGCCTTGCCCTCGAACTCATACAGATGCGAAAGCATCCACTCGTCGACGCGGTCGACCAGCAGCAGCACCTCGATGCCTTTTTTGCGGAAGATCTCCAGCTGCGGGCTGTTCTTGGCGGCGCTCAAGGAATCGGCGGTGATGTAGTAAATCGTCTCCTGATCGTCCTTGGCGCGCTTCAGATAGTCGACCAGCGACACGCCCTCGTCGGCATGCGTGGACGCAAAGCGCAAGAGCTTGGCCAGACGTTCCTGGTTGGCATGGTCTTCGCCGATGCCTTCCTTCAAGACCGAGCCGAAGTCCTTCCAGAAGTCGGCATATTTGGCGCGCTCGGCCGCGTCCTCGCTGTCGGCTAGCGTTTCCAGCATCGACAGCACGCGCTTGGTCGAGCCTTCGCGGATCGCCTTCACGTCGCGGCTTTCTTGCAGCAATTCGCGCGAGACATTCAGTGGCAGGTCGGCCGAGTCGATCACGCCCTTGACGAAGCGCAGATAGACCGGCATCAAGGCCTCGGCGTCGTCCATGATGAAGACACGCTTGACGTAGAGCTTGACGCCGCCACGCTTGTCGCGGTTCCACAAATCGAACGGCGCCTTCTTGGGGATGTAGAGCAGCTGGGTGTATTCGCTGCGGCCTTCCACGCGGTTGTGGGTGTAGGCCAGCGGTGCTTCGGTGTCGTAGCTGATCTGCTTGTAGAACTCGTCGTACTGCTCTTGCGTGATGTCGCTCTTGGACCTTGACCACAGCGCCGAGGCCTTGTTGACCGGCTCCCACTCGTCCTTCAGCACTTGCGTGGACGCCTCCGGGTCCCACTCTTCCTTGCGCATCAGGATGGGCAGGGAGATGTGATCGGAATATTTGCTGATGACGGACTTGAGGCGCCAGGTCTTGAGGAACTCCTCCTCGCCTTCGCGCAGAAGTTCACGCCCGGCAAAGACGATGCGAAGAAGCTGGAGTACG
>NZ_JANNMI010000026.1:0-14421 GCF_031397715.1 Roseateles sp. | reverse complement strand
CCTGGTGAAGCAGGCCTTGCCGTTCGGCACGGTGCTGACGCTGCCGGCCACCGGCTCCGAAATGAACAGCGGCGCGGTCATCACCCGCAAGGCCACGCACACCAAGCTGCCGTTCATGAGCGCGCTGGTGTTTCCGCAGTTCTCGGTGCTGGACCCGACCAAGACCTATACCTTGCCACCGCAGCAGATTGCCAACGGCATCGCCGATGCCTTCGTGCACACGCTGGAGCAGTACCTGACCTACCCGGTGCAGGGCCTGGCGCAAGACCGCTTTGCCGAAGGCCTGCTGCAGACGCTGGTGGAAATCGCCCCCAAGGCGCTGGCCGAAGTGCCCGACTACGACAGCCGCGCCAACTTGATGTGGAGCGCGTCGCTGGCGCTCAACGGCCTGATCGGCGCCGGTGTGCCGCAGGACTGGGCCACCCACATGATCGGCCACGAGCTGACCGCCCTCTACGACATTGACCACGCGCGCACGCTGGCGATCGTGCTGCCGCCGCTGCTCAATCTGCAGCGCGAAACCAAGCGTGCCAAGCTGCTGCAATACGCCGAGCGCGTCTGGGCCATCACGGACGGCAGCGATGCGCAGCGCATTGACCAGGTGATTGAACGCACGCGCCAGTTTTTTGAAAGTCTTGGCATCAAGACCCGTCTGTCCGACTACGGCCTGGGGCCGGACGCGGTCGATGCCGTGGTGGCGCAGTTGGAGGACCACAACATGACCCGCCTGGGCGAGCACCAGGACGTCAGCCCGGCGGTCAGCCGCGCCATCCTGGTGGCTGCGCTCTAAGCCCTTTAGCTTTCCTACATTTCATCCAAACCAAGGAATCCCCTGTGAAAAAACTGCTGTCTCCCCTCAAAGTCGGTCACCAGACCCTGAACAACCGCGTCGTGATGGCGCCGCTGACCCGTTCGCGGGCCAGCCAGCCTGGCGATGTGCCGTCGGCGCTCAACGTTGAATACTATGCCCAGCGCGCCACGGCCGGCCTGATCGTCAGCGAAGCCACGCAGGTCTCGCGCCAGGGTCAGGGTTACGCCCTCACGCCCGGCATCTACACCGACGCGCAGGAGGCCGGCTGGACCGACGTGGTGCAGGCGGTGCACGCGCAGGGTGGCCGCATCGCGCTGCAGCTCTGGCATGTGGGCCGCATCTCGCATTCGTTGCTGCAGGAAAACGGCGCCGCCCCGGTCGCGCCCTCGGCGCTGATTGCCAAGGGCGCCAAGTGCTTTGTGATCCAGCCCGACGGCAGCGCTGAAAACGTGCCGACCGAAACCCCGCGCGCGCTCAACACGGACGAGTTACCCGGCATCGTCGCGCAGTACCGCCAGGCCGCCGTGCGCGGCAAGCGCGCCGGTTTTGACTTTCTGGAAGTGCATGCGGCCAACGGCTACCTGCTGCACCAGTTTCTGTCCACCAACAGCAACCAGCGCACCGACGCCTATGGCGGCACGCTGGAAAACCGCGCCCGCCTGACGCTGGAAGTGCTGGACGCCGTGATCGCCGTAATCGGTGCTGACAGCGTCGGGGTGCGCCTGTCGCCCCACTTTGTGGCGCACGACATGGCCGACGCCGAGGCCGAAGCCAGCGCCCTGTATCTGGCCCAGGCGTTCAGCGCGCGCGGCATTGCCTACCTGCACATTGCCGAGCCCGACTGGGCCGGTGGCCCCGAGCTGAGCGACGCCTTCCGTGGGCAAATCCGCGCTGCCTTCAACGGCACGCTGATTTTCTGCGGCGGCTACAGCGCCGCCGAGGCCGAGGCCCTGATCGAGCAAGGCGTGGGTGACGCGGTCGCGTTTGGCCGCCCCTACATTGCCAACCCCGATCTGGTGGAGCGCTTTCGCCAGGGCGCCGAGCTCAATACCCCGGACCGCGCCACGTTTTACGGCGGCGGCGCACACGGATATACGGATTACCCCACACTGGACCTGCAGGCCGCCTGAAGCACGGGTTTCAATTTGCTACTGAATGAATAGCTAAGAGCGCCCGTATTGCTTGCGCCAAAGCCCTCTTTATTATCAAAGAGGTGTTTGGCAGCGATTTTGTTGACATGGACAGCCCGCCCTGCTGCGGCAGCGGCGGCGCCACAAAAGGAAACAATATGAAAATTCTGATGGTTCTCACCTCACACGACCAACTCGGCAACACCGGTAAAAAAACCGGTTTCTGGCTGGAAGAATTCGCCGCGCCTTACTACGCGTTCAAGGACGCGGGCGCTGACGTCACGCTGGTGTCCCCGCTGGGCGGCCAGCCGCCGCTGGACCCCAAGAGCGACGAGCCCGATTCGCAGACCGACGCCACGCGCCGCTTCAAGGCCGACGCCGCCGCCCAGGCCGCACTGGCCAGTACCGGCAAACTCGCTGAGGTGTCGGGCGCCGGCTTTGACGCGCTGTTTTACCCCGGCGGCCACGGCCCGCTGTGGGACCTGGCCGAAGACGCGGCGTCGATCCAGCTGATCGAGAGCATGGCGGCCGCCGGCAAGACGGTGTCCGCGGTCTGCCATGCACCCGGCGTGCTGCGCCACGTCAAGGCCGCCGACGGCTCGCCGCTGGTGCAGGGCAAAAAAGTCACCGGCTTCACCAACACCGAAGAAGCCGCCGTGCAGCTGACCGACATCGTGCCCTTCCTGGTGGAGGACATGCTGGTGAGCAACGGCGGCCACTACAGCAAGGCTGCCGACTGGGCGCCTTACGTGGTGGTTGACGGCAAGCTGATCACCGGCCAGAACCCGGCCTCGTCAGAGCCGGCGGCGCAGGCCGTGTTGCGCCAATTGAAGGGCGGCTAGGAGCCCGGCCTGAAGGCGTACTCAACCAGGGGCGGCGCGCGCCGCGCGCCCTCTCTCAACCGAATAAGAAGGAAACCATGGCCTACCAAAGCACCAACCCCTTCAACGGAAAAGTCCTGCAAACATTTGAGCCGATGGACGCGGCGCAGCTGGAAGCCGCGCTGCAGCTTGCTTCCGACTGCTTCAACAAGGACTGGCAGGGCAAGTCCTACGCCGAGCGGGCGATCATCCTGGCGCGCGCCGCCACGCTGATGCGCGAGCAGGCCCAGCCGCTGGCTGAGCTGATCACCGTCGAGATGGGCAAGCTGATCGCGCAAAGCCTGGGCGAAGTCGCGCTGAGCGCCGCCATCCTGGACTACTACGCCCAGCATGCCGAACGCTTTCTGGCGCCTGAGACGCTGGCCACGGCTCGCGGCGAGGCGTTGGTGGAAAGCTGCCCCGTCGGCGTGCTGTTCGGCGTGGAGCCGTGGAACTACCCCTACTACCAGATCGCCCGCTTTGCCGCGCCCAATCTGATGGCCGGCAACGTGGTGATGGTCAAGCACGCCTCCAACGTGCCGCAGTGCGCGCTGGCTTTTGAGCGGCTGATGGTGGAAGCCGGCGCGCCCGCAGGCGCTTACACCAACCTGTTCATCTCCAAGGACCAGGTCGCGCAAGTCATCGACGATCCGCGTATCCGCGGCGTGGCGCTGACCGGCAGCGAAGCCGCCGGCGCCGTGGTGGCGGCACGGGCCGGGCAGAACCTGAAAAAGACCACGATGGAACTCGGCGGCAGCGACGCCTTCATCGTGCTCGAAGACGCCGACCTGGACCGGGCCGTGAAAAGCGCCGTCAGCGGCCGCATGGGCAATTCGGGCCAGGCCTGCACCGCGTCCAAGCGCTTCATCGTGGTTGAAGCGCTGGCCGACCGCTTCCTGGAAAAGTTCCAGGCGGCGATGCTCAACTTTGCGCCCGGTGATCCGCTTGACAAGCAGACCACGCTGGCACCGTTGTCGTCCGCTGAAGCGCTGGACAAGCTGCTGGGCCAGGTGCAGCGCGCAGTGGCCGGCGGCGCCCGCGTGGTGATGGGCGGCAAGCGGATTGAGCATGCCGGCGCCTTCATGCAGCCCACCATCCTGACCGACATCAGCGCAAGCAATCCGGCCTACAAGGAAGAGTTCTTCGGCCCGGTCGCGCTGTTCTTCCGGGTCGCCGACGAAGCGGCGGCCGTGGCGCTGGCCAACGATTCGCCGTTTGGCCTGGGCGGCTCGGTGTTCACGCAGGACATCGAGCGCGGCAAGCGGCTGGCGCGCCAGATCGACACCGGCATGGTGTTCATCAACGCGCCTGCCTCGTCGTCGCCGGAGCTGCCTTTTGGCGGCGTCAAGAATTCCGGTTATGGCCGCGAGCTGTCGGGCGCGGGCATCCAGGAATTCGTCAATAAAAAGCTGATTCGCGTGGCGTGAGCAAGCGCTACGCAGGGCTCATCAACGCAGCCACCACTCTGACTGCGGTGCAGCGCCTGCGCGCGCGCCTGGGCGGCGACGCCTCGCTGGTCAAGGCGCTGCTGGTCGGGCTGCTCGCCGTGCTGTTGCTGCTGGCCTTTGTGGTGGGCGGCGCCGAGGTCATGGAGGGCGACACGCGCAGCTTTGATGTGTACCTGCTGCAGCGCGCGCAATCGCTGCGGGCCGGCCATCCGTGGCTGGCCGCCATCATGCGCGACTTCAGTGCGCTGGGCAGCACCGCGGTGATGACGCTGTTCACGCTGATCAGCGTCGGCTACCTCACGCTGGTCTCGGCCCGGGTCACGGCGCTGCTGGTGGCCACGTCGGTCTGCACCGGCGCCGTCTTTGTGCAGATTCTCAAGGCCGCTTTCGGACGCTTGCGCCCGGAGGCGGGTTTTGCGGATCTGGTGGCGACCGGCCTGAGCTTTCCGAGCGGCCACACCAGCATGTCTGCCATTGTTTTTCTGACGCTGGGCGCGCTGATCGCCAGCACGCGCAGCCGCGTGCCCGAGCGCCTCTACGTCCTGGCGGCGGCCGCGCTGCTGGCGCTGCTGGTCGGCGTCAGCCGCGTCCTGCTGGGCGTGCACTGGGCCACCGACGTGCTGGGCGGCTGGGCGTTTGGCGCCGCCTGGGCCATGGCCTGGCTGCTGCTGGCGCGCTTTTTGCGCCAGGACCCGCCGGCCTGACGGCGCAATACCAGCATCGGCTGGACCTGCTCATCAACATTTCAAGAATTCCACGCCTTGCCATGCTCAATACCGATTTTTCCGAACGCGCCGTCGTCAATACCCTGGCCGCACCGTGGCAGGCGTCCCCCGTCGCGTTGGTGCAGCGCCGGCTGATTGAGCGCGACGGTGGCGAGGTCGCGCGCGCCACCTCCATCGTCCGCTATCTAGCGGGCGCGCGTTTTCAGTCGCATCTGCACGCGCTGGGCGAGGAAATCCTGGTGCTCGAAGGCCAGCTCTCGGACGCCCAGGGCGACTATGGCCCGGGCACCTACCTCAAGAACCCGCCGGGCTCCAGCCACGCGCCGTTTTCAGACAAGGGCTGCACGCTGCTGGTCAAGCTGCGCCACCTGGACCCGCGCGACCAGGGCCGGGTGGTGGTTGACACCGCCCACGCCGCCTGGTTTCCTGGCATGGTGCCGGGCCTGTCGGTGCTGCCACTGGCGGGCTTTGAAGGCCAGCACACTGCCATGGTGCGCTGGGCGCCCGGCACCTTTTTCAACCCGCACCGGCACCACGGCGGCGAGGAAATCTACGTGGTCGAGGGTATTTTTGAAGACGAGAACGGCCGCTACCCGGCCGGCACTTGGCTGCGCAGCCCGCACCTGAGCCAGCACCAGCCGTTCAGCCGCGAAGGCTGCCTGATTTTCGTCAAGACGGGGCATTTGCCGGTGGCGGGATGAGAGCGCCGGTGCCACTTCTCCAGCCCGTGCTGCGCTGCATCAACGCGGCGCCAGAAAGGCCTGTAAGTTTGATCGGATATGGCGAATCTCAGGGTTCTCCCGCCTACACTCCCTGGCGCTCGAATGGCGCTTGCCGCTCAAAGAGGGATGCCATGGACCAGCCTTCAACGCCAACTCAAGTCTTGCAGGCCTGGTTGGCCGCACACCAGCCCGGTGCGGTGCTTGACGGTATTCCGGTGCCTGTGTTGCTGGAGCATTTTCTGCAAACGCAGGCCAGCGGCTCACCCGCTGCCCAGCATGAATTGAAAGTGCTGGGCGTGCTGGTCACGCATTTGTTGGCGCGCCTGCAATACGATATCGCCGGCTTCCCAGCAAGCGCCATGGCCGTCTTGCAGCAGCAAAAAAAGGCCTTGGTCGACATGCACAAGGCCTTGAGCGAGTTGCAGAATTGTTTGCAGACGCTGCTTTCACGCAAAGACAACACGCCCAAGCTGCGCTTGCTTGCAGCGGGGCGGCCGATGTCGTGGCAGCGCACCCACGCTATTTTGCATGCGCGTGCGCTGCGTGCTTGAATCAGCCGCGACCGTGCAGCTTGGCATGCACGCGGCGCGTCGCCCGCCACACCGACCACAGCACCAGCGGTATCAATAATCCCACCGCGATTTCAGGGTTGAGCGGCACACCGGCCGACTTCAAGGCCTTGGCACCGTAGAGCAAGAGGCTCACCACGTAGTAGGAAATTGCCGCGATGGAGAGACCCTCCACCGTGGTCTGCAAGCTCAGCTGCAGGTCCTGCCCGCGCGTCAGCTTGGCCAACAACTGGTGATTTTGTTGCTCGGTGGCGATATCCACCCGGGTGCGCAGCAGCGCGCTGACCCGCTCAATCCGCTGCGACAGCGACGCCAGCCGGCCGGCGGTGGCGGCCACCGTGGCGATTGCCGGTGAAAGCCGGCGCTGCATGAACGCGCCCAAGGTCTGGGTGCCCGGAATCGGCTTTTCGCGCAGCTCGGCAATCCGTTGGCGCACCAGCGTGTCATAGGCCTGGGTGGCGGCGAAGCGGTAGGCATGCTCGGCGGTGGCGCGCTCAACGCCGGCGGCCACATGGATCAAGGTGTCGAGCAGCTCACCCTCGGAGGCCAGCTTGCCTTCGAGTTTCAGCGTCACAGCGGCCAGACCCGCCTCGGCCTGCGCCAGCACCGGCGCGATCGCCTTGGCCACCGGCAGGCCGCGCAGGGCCATCAAGCGGTAGACCTCCAGCTCCAGCAAACGCTGCGAAACCCGGCCCATGCGCGTTGGGCTGGTGCCGGGTGGTGCAATCACCAAGATGCGCTCGAAGCCGCTGGGCAGCAGCCGGAAGTTGGTCACCACCATCGAATGGCCGCCGCTTTCGGCATTGCCCATCATGGACGCCACCACGCTGCGCCCACCAAACCATTGCTGGCCGAGTGCCAGCACCGCTTCGGGGCGGCTGATGTCATGCTCCAGCATCACCAACTTGACGGCGGCCACCGTGCGGCCGGGCAGCTGGCGCAGCCAGTCCGGGTCCACCAGCGAAGCGCTCAGCAGCTCCGGCTCGCTCGCACCCAAGAGGGCCCGGGTGGGCAGCGGCTGGACGACGGCGTAACGCGTGAACTCGCTGTGGCGCTCCCACTTGACCGTATGGCCCGCGCCGCGCAGGCGCAAAAAATTGCCCTGCATCGCGTCCACCTGCAAGTCCTCAAAGCCGGGCAGGCGGCGCAGATGCTCGCACTCGGCCTCGCGGCTGATGCCCTCATTCAGCACCGCCACGCTGACGATCAAGGCCGGCAGACGGATGCGCGCCGACGGGCGGGCATGCACCTCGTTGTGCAACTCATAACGCAGCGCGTCATCGGGGGGGAGGTGGCTGGCGGCGATGTCGTTGGAGCTCATGTCGTTGGGTGGATAAAAAATAGAAAGCTTGCAAATGTTGTGCCAATAAAGTTGCGCCAATAAAACATGAGCGCCCCGGCTTCCAAGCCGGAGCGCTCATATCCCGCCTCAAACTGCGTTCAAGCCGACTGCTCAAGCCGACTGCTCAAGCCAACTGCTCAAGCCAAATTACGCAGCTCCCGCAACGCCACCGACAGCATCGCCAGATCAACGCCCTTGGCCTCGCTCAATTCGCCCAGCAGCTTCTGCGCACGCTCCAAGGCAGCCTGGTTGAGCGCGGTCCAGTCGGCCAGCAATTCGTCCGAGCTTTGTTGCGTGCCGCCTTGCCCCAACACGTCCAAGGCAATGGCGCGTTGCAGGCCGGATAAATCATCGCCCAGCGCCGCCTTGGCCTGGGTTTGCCAGTAGCTGTCGATGGGCAGGGCGTCGATCTGGGTGCGCAAGCGCTCCAGGCCCAGGCGCTGACCGAGCTTGGCATGGACCTCGCAAACGACCGCCAGCGGATGCTGGGTGGCGTCGGCGATTTCGGCAATATCAAGCGCCGCGAACAGCTCCTCGGCGTGGCTGACGTCGCGCGCAATGTCGATGGGAACACCCGCGGCGACCCGGGCCGAGGCGCGCGCCGACAGCTCGTTTTGCTCAACCAAAGTGGCCCGCAAGGCCTCGACCGCCGGCACAAAGCGCTGGATGACCTGCTCCATCGGCTCGGCCAGCCGGCGCGAGCGCAGGAACCATTGGGTGGCATGCGCCCCCAGCCGACCCAGCTCGTCGATCATGTCGGCCTGCACCTCGTCGGCGACCTGGTTGTCCAGCGCCTCGATCTTCAGCCACAGCGGCACATAGCCGAAGACCTCGCGGGTGGCCAGGTAGGCGCGCACGATCTGCGCTGGCTTGGCACCGCTGGATTCGCTCAAGCGGTGCACAAAGGTCGACCCGACCCGGTTCAACATGCTGTTGAGCACATGGGTGACGATGATTTCGCGCTTGAGCGGGTGGCGCGGGATGTAGGCCGCGAACTTTTCGCGCAGCAGTGCGGGGAAGTAACGCTCTACCGCCGTGCCAATCCAGCCGTCTTCGGGCAGGTCGGACGCCATCAACTCATCCGACAACCACATCTTGCTATAGGCCAGCAGCACCGCCATCTCGGGGCCGGTCAGGCCCAGACCGCGGGCCTTGCGCTCCTTGATCTGGTCATCGGTGGGCAGAAATTCGATCGCCCGGTTCAGGCGCCCGGCCCGCTCCAGGAAGCGGATGAAGCGGGCCTGCTGGTCGATCAAGGCCGCGCCCTGGCGGCCGGCGATCGACAGCGCCTGGGTCTGGAAGTAGTTGTCACGCAGCACCAGCGACGCGACCTCGTCGGTCATCTGCGGCAGCAAGATATTGCGCTGCTTCAGCGTCATCTCACCGTCGCCCATGGCCAGGCCCAGCAAGATCTTGATATTGACTTCGTGGTCGGAGGTGTCGACGCCGGCCGAGTTGTCGATCGCGTCGGTGTAGATGCGCACGCCGGCAAGTGCTGCCTCGACGCGCCCGCGCTGGGTGCAGCCGAGGTTGCCGCCTTCGCCGACGACCTTGCAGCGCAAGTCGGAACCGTTGATGCGAATGGCGTCATTGGCACGGTCGCCGACATCCGCATGGGTCTCGCCGGCCGACTTGATGTAGGTGCCGATGCCGCCGTTGTAGAGCAGGTCGACGGGGGCCTTCAGAATCGCGCTGAGCAGCTCGTTGGGGGCCAGAAGGTCGGCCGTGATGCCGAGCACGGCCTGCGCCTGCGGCGAAATCGGGATGGCTTTTTCTGAGCGCGACCAGACGCCGCCGCCGGCCGAAATCAGCGCCGTTTCATAGTCGGCCCAGCTGGAGCGCGGCAGCTGGAACAGGCGCTCGCGCTCGGCGAACGCGATGTCGGCCTTGGGGTTGGGGTCGATGAAGATATGGCGGTGGTCAAAGGCCGCCAGCAGGCGGATATGCGGCGACAGCAGCATGCCGTTGCCGAACACATCGCCCGACATATCGCCGACGCCGACGACGCTGAATTCCTCGCTCTGGGTGTTGACACCGAGCTCGCGGAAATGCCGCTTGACCGACTCCCAGGCGCCGCGTGCGGTGATGCCCATGGCCTTGTGGTCGTAGCCGACGCTGCCGCCCGAGGCAAAGGCGTCGCCCAGCCAATGGCCGTATTCCAGGCTGACCGCGTTGGCGTAGTCGGAGAAGGTGGCCGTGCCCTTGTCGGCGGCGACCACCAGATAGGGGTCGTCCTCGTCAAGCCGCACCACCTGCGGCGGTGGCAGCACTTGGGCGCCGGCGTAGTTGTCGGTCAAATCCAACAGCGCACGCAGATAGTCCTGGTAGCAGCTGATGCCTTCCTTCATGAAGGCTTCGCGGTCGGACTGCGGGGGCGCTTTTTTGAGTACAAAGCCGCCCTTGCTGCCGACGGGGACGATGACGGTGTTCTTGACCATCTGCGCCTTCACCAGGCCCAGCACCTCGGTGCGGAAGTCTTCCGGCCGATCCGACCAGCGCAGGCCGCCACGGGCGACCTTGCCGCCGCGCAAATGGATGCCCTCGAAGCGCGGCGAGTAAACCGAGATTTCATACAGCGGCCGCGGCTCCGGCAGGCCGGGGACCTTGGCCGAATCGAGTTTGAAGCTCAGGAAACTGCGGCGCGGGCCGGGCGCACCGCTGTGGCCGATGCCGGTGCGCCAGAAGTTGGTGCGCAGCGTCGCCTGCATCAAGGCCAAGAGCTGGCGCAGCACGCGGTCTTCTTGCAGATTGCTGACCTTCTCCAGCGCTTTCTCGATCCCGTTGACTTGGGCGTTAGCGCCGAGCGTGTCGTGGGCCACCGGGTCAAAGCGAAGTTTGAACAGCGTCACCAACATGCGGGCGATGCGCGGGTGTGCCGCCAGCGTGGTCTCGATGGTGGCTTGTGACAGCGCAAAGCCGATCTGGCGCAGGTATTTGGCGTAGGCGCGCAGCACGACGATTTCGTCATTGGCAAGACCGGCGCGCAGCACCAGGCGGTTGAAGTCATCGTTCTCGACCTCACCGCGGAAAACGCGTGCAAAACTGTCCTCGAACAGGCGCGCCAGGGCCTCGGGCTCGATGTCGTCGGAAACCGTGGCTTGCAAGTCAAAGTCGTGCAGCGACACCACATTGCCTGCGCCATCGGCATCAAGAATGCGGTGGTTGTGCTCGCCCATGACGCGCACACCCATGTGTTCCAGCATCGGCAGGCTGTCGGACAGCACCACCGCTTGACCCAGGCGGTAGACCTTGAAGCCCAGCGTGCCCGGCTCGGCGCCGAAGGGCCGGTACAAGGCCAATGCCAGTGGCGACGCCGGCGTCAAGCCGTCCAGCTTGACGACATCGGGCACGGCCGCGCGCGCGCTGACGCGCTCGCGGTAGCCGGCGGGGAAGCCCACCGCCCAGCGCTTGAACAGGACGAGGCCGCGCGCCTCGCCCTCGGCGTCGATCAGGGCGTCGCGCAGGTCATCGTCCCAGCGGCGCGCGGCGGCGGTCAGGCGGGCCTCGACCTCCTTGCGGTCAAACACCGGCACCTGGCCCGGCGTGGTGCGCACGGTGAAGTGGATGCGCGCCAGCACTGCGTCGCTGAGCTGCACATCAAACTCGGCGCTGCTGCCGCTGAAGACCTGCATCAGGATGGCCTGGAACTTGATCCGCATATCGGTCGAGTAGGCCTCGCGCGGCACATAGACCAGGCAGCTGAAAAAGCGGTCAAACGGGTCGCGGCAGACAAACAGGCGTAGGCGCTGGCGTTCACCCAGGGCCAGGATGCCCAGGGCGGTCTCGAACAGCTCGTCGTTGGAGATCTGGTAGAGGTCGTCGCGCGGATAGGTTTCCAAAATATGCTGCAGCGCCTTGGCCAGATGGCCGCCCGGCGGCAGGCCGGCGCGCTGGGTGATGGCGTCAACCCGGCCGCGCAATAGCGGTGTCTCGGAGACGCGCGCGCTGTAGGCGGTGGAGGTGAACAGGCCGATGAAGCGGTGCTCGCCGATCACTTCGCCGGCCGCGTCATAACGCTTGATGCCGACGTAATCGGTGTAGCCGGCGCGGTGCACGGTGGAGCGGGTATTGGCCTTGGTGATGACCAGCAGCGGCGACGGCGCCCGGGCCAGCGCACGCGCATTGGCCGGCAGCATAGCGAAGCTGGTGGAGAGCTTCTCGGCCGATGTTTCGCGCAGCAGTCCGAGGCCACTGCCGGGCAGCAGGCGCAAGGCATCGGCGCCGCCGTCCTCACCCTGGGTGACCAGTTCATGGCAGCGGTAGCCGAGCAGGGTCATGTGGTCGTCGGCCAGCCACTGCAGGAAGGCCAGGCTTTCTTGCACTTCGGCCTTGTCCAGTGCAGCGGGTGCTTGCTCCAGCTCGGCGATGGTGGCGCGCAACTGGCCGACCATCGGCTGCCAGTCCTGCACTGCCGCGCGCACATCGCCCAGCACCCGTTCGATGCCGGCCAGCAACTCATGGCGCTGCTGCGCGTCAATGATGCGGTCAACCTCGATATGCATCCAGGATTCGCGCTTCAGTCCTGGCGATTCGGCGGCCTCGCTGCGTGGGCGGATCGAGGTCAGCTGGCCCTCGGCGTCACGCTCGACGCCGTAAATCGGGTGGATGATCAGATGCAGGGTGAGGCCCTGGCGGTTGATCTCGATGGTCGTGGTGTCGACCAGGAAGGGCATGTCGTCATTGATGATGTCGATCACCGAATGCCGCGAGGCCCAGCCGTTGTCGGCCACGCTGGGGCTCAAGACCCTTGCCAAGGTCTGGCCGGGCTGGCGCTTGGCGCCGAATTGCAGATGCGAGAGCAGGGCGCCGAGCAGGTCTTCCGGCGTGCGTGCCAGCAGGTCTTCGGCGTCAACACGGCGGAAATATTCGCGCCCAAAGCTGTCCAACATGACCCGTTGTTCGGGCGTTTGTTGGCGGGTGGCGGCCAGGGCCAACACCGCATCGATCCGTTCGCGCTGTAACGCGTTGAGAGGTTCCGTCATTGCTTGTCTCCGTGGATTTATGGACGCCACCAGGCTGTTGCCTTACGGCTCGTCTACCCGGGAGTGTGCCTCAGCGCCGTGCGGGCAATTGGCTTGGCGGTCTGAAAAATCCGTCTATATGCATTTTCAGCATTGGCTGTGTCGGTCGGCGATCCAGGCGTCGACCTTGCGGTCCAGCAACGCGACTTCGTCTGGCGATGGCGGCACTGCGCGTGCGCGATTTCCGACTTGATGGGTGGTAGCTACCAATACAACACACAGGCGCAGCGATACAAAGGGCGGCCCAGCCGCCGCAGGCCTTGCAGCAGGAGGCCAAGCGCCGGCATCCGCGGCTGCGCCGGCGCTTGATCGAGCCGCTGTTGAAGGGCTGAGCGAGCGCCGAGCTGACGGGCTCTAGAACAAATCCAGCACCGCGCCCGAGCTGGCGCTGGACGCGTTATTGGCGAACTTGGCCATCACGCCGCGGGTGTAACGCGGCGCCGGCGCCGACCAGCTGGCACGGCGGCGCGCCAGTTCGTCGTCGCTAACGTGCAGCTCCAGCAGCAGCCGGTGCGCGTCGATGGTGATGCGGTCACCTTCTTCGACCAGGGCAATCACGCCGCCCGCATAGGCCTCGGGCGCCACATGGCCGACCACCATGCCCCAGGTGCCGCCGGAGAAGCGCCCGTCGGTGACCAGGCCGACGCTTTCGCCCAGGCCCTGGCCGATCAGCGCGCCGGTGGGGGCGAGCATTTCCGGCATACCGGGGCCGCCCTTGGGCCCTAAGTAGCGCAGCACCATCACATCACCGGCGACGATCTTCTCGGCCATGATGGCGGCCAGCGCCGATTGCTCGTCCTCGAACACCCGCGCCGGGCCGCTCATCACTGGGTTCTTGAGGCCGGTGATCTTGGCGACACAGCCCTCGGGCGACAGATTGCCCTTCAGGATCGCCAGATGGCCTTCGGCATAGATCGGATTCGTAACCGGGCGGATGACGGTTTGGTCGGCGCGCAGATCGGGCACGTCGGCCAGGTTCTCGGCCACGGTCTTGCCGGTGATCGTCATCGCGTCACCATGCAGCAGGCCGTGTTTGAGCAGCTCCTTCATCACCGCCGGGATGCCGCCGGCATGATGCAGGTCGATGGCGAGGAACTGGCCGCTGGGCTTCAAATCGCACAGCACCGGCGTCTTGCGGCGCATGCGTTCGAAGTCGTCGATGCTCCACTCGACCTCGGCCGCATGCGCGATCGCCAGGAAGTGCAGCACCGCATTGGTCGAGCCGCCGGTCGCCATGATGACGGCGACGGCGTTCTCGATCGCTTTTCTTGTGACGATGTCGCGCGGCTTGAGGTCCTTTTTGACGGCCTCCACCAGCACGTTCGCCGCCTGCTTGACGCTCTCAGTCACCTCATCCTCGACGTTAGCCATCGTCGACGAATAGGGCAGACTCATACCCAAGGCCTCAAACGACGAGCTCATCGTGTTGGCCGTGTACATGCCGCCGCAGGAGCCGCTGCCGGGGATGGCGCGCTTCTCGATTTGAACGAAGTCTTCTTCGCTCATCTTGCCGGCCGAGAATTGACCGACCGCCTCGAACACGCTGACTATATTGAGGTCCTGGCCCTTGTACCTGCCCGGCAAAATGGTGCCGCCGTAGACATACAGCGCCGGCACATTGGCGCGCAACATGCCGATCATGCCGCCGGGCATGTTCTTGTCGCAGCCGCCGATCACCATCACGCCGTCCATCCACTGGCCGCCGACGCAGGTCTCCACGCAGTCGGAGATCACCTCGCGCGAGACCAGGCTGTACTTCATGCCCTCGGTGCCCATGGCCATGCCGTCCGAGA
>NZ_JANNMI010000023.1:0-18361 GCF_031397715.1 Roseateles sp. | reverse complement strand
TATTTCCGTGAGCGTTTAAAGTCAAGAGACTTGATAATCGGTCACCCGACTATCAGTACTCATCTTCAAACGCCCACGCTTATCGGCTGTGAATTATTAAAGAGCTCAAGATCAAGCTTTCGCTGTTTTTCTTGTCTTGCTGCAAACTTTCGCTAGCAGTGCAGAAGCGGGATTATGACTGATTTTCTTCAAATCCGTCAAGTGCTTGAAAATTTCTTTCTGCACTCGCTATCGCCTTAAACCACCTTCTTTACAAGCATCAAGCCTTGCTAGCGAAGCCCACGACTTTAGCACATGATTCGACCCTGAAAAGACCTCTGCCCTCAGAAAATGGAAGGAGGGCCGCTCGTTGACCGATTGACCGGGGCAAAGCCGTGCCGCTAGGCCTGCTGCAAAGATTTGGCAGGTTTCTGCCGCGCGAAGGCCAATTCGGCCTCACGCCGAGGGTCTTCACTCCCCATGATCTCGGGCATATAGGTCGACAGTCGCGCCGCATCGGCCCTAAGAACACGTTGCTTTACAGATGGAATTTGAGACGGGTGCATGGAAAAGCTGCGCAGGCCCATCGCCAACAACAAATCAGTAAAGGCAGGGTCACCCGCCATCTCGCCGCAAACGCTGACGGACTTGCCTGCCGCCCGCGCGAGCCCGATTGAACTCGCCAGCAACTGCAATACCGCGGGGTGCCAAGGATCATAGAGGTGCGCCACGGCCTCGTCGGCGCGGTCAATCGCCAGGGTGTACTGAATCAAGTCATTAGTGCCGATTGACACAAAATCAACATGCCTCAGCAACAAGGGCAGCATGACCGCAGCCGCCGGAATTTCGATCATCACGCCCAACTCCACATGGCTGTAGGCGTGCCCCGCATCACTGAGTTGCTGCTGTACCTTTTTCACGGACTCTAGTATCTGACGCACTTCATGCAGGTGGGCCACCATCGGGATCAATAACCTGACTTTTCCGAAAGCGCTGGCTCGGTAGATGGCTCGCAATTGCTGACGGAACATGCTGGGCTCGGCCAAACTCCAACGAATCGCCCGCAAACCCATGGCCGGATTCAGCACATGCCCATGACGCAACTCGCTGGCGCTCATGCGGTCCAAGGGCTTGTCGGCCCCTACGTCGACGGTGCGAATCGTCACTGGCATTCCGTGCATGGCCTCGACAGCGGCCCGATAAGCGGCAAACTGCTCCTCCTCGCCGGGTAGTTCGCCGTTGCGATTCATGAACAGGAACTCGCTGCGGAAAAGCCCCACCCCCGTGGCGCCAGCCTCAATGGCGCCTTGCGCGTCCAACGGCAACTCGATGTTTGCATGCAGCTCAATCCGCTCGCCGTCCAAGGTCACCGCCGGTGTGTGCCGCAACCGCGCCAGACGGGCGCGTTCGAGCTCGCTCTGGCGTTGCCTGAAACGATATTCCTCCAGCATGATGGGCGAAGGATTCACGATGACGGTGCCTGCATCGCCGTCGATGATGATCCAGTCATCTTGTCGAATCAGTCGCGAAGCCTCACGCGTGCCCACGACAGCCGGAATATCCATGCTGCGCGCGACGATCGCTGTGTGGGAAGTCTTGCCGCCAATGTCAGTGATGAAGCCGTGAAAAACGCTGCGCTTGAATTGCATCAAGTCGGCCGGAGCAATATCCGCTGCCACTAGCAACAAGGGATCCTCCCCGGCAAAGTCACGCTGCACGACGCTGGCAGCATTCGTCGGCACCAGACCCTGCTCGCGTGCCAAGGCGCTCAACACCCGCTCAAACACTTGCTCCAAGTCAGCCTTGCGCTCCCGCAGGTAGTCGTCCTCCATCTCATCAAACTGACGCGCAAGTACTTCTAGCTGGGCCGACAAAGCCCATTCGGCGTTGTAGTGCCGCTCGACAATCCACTGCGTGGCGGCCCCGATGAGCGCCTCATCGTGGAGCAGCATCAAGTGCACATCCAGTAGCGCCGCCAGCTCCTGCGGCGTATCGCCACGCAGGTCCTGCTTAAGTGTCTCAAACTCCCGAGCCACCTCGTCGCGAGCTCGAAACGCACGCTGAATCTCGGCCTCGACCTGTTCGGGGGCCACAAAATAATGCGCCACGTCAACGCGACTGGAGGCCACCAAAACAGCACGGCCGATGGCCACGCCTCGCGAGACCGGGATGCCAAACACCTGAAAGCTCATGCACAGACTTTAGCAGCCGCCAGCGCAGGCCAAGGGACCCTCTGCAAAACCCCCGTGGGTCGCGTTTGCGAGAGACCAGGCCGACTCGTAGGCGCAGTGCGAAGGTCGGGTTCTATGCCCGACTGCCGAGCACTACAACGACCGAGGGGCCTGTTATCACACAAATCCTTCGGGGCGGGCCACGCAAGCGCTTTGCGATTGCATGCCCATGGGGCGGGCATCGACCGCGCACCGGCATAGCCGGTGCTCAGCGGGCGCTGGCCGGCGTTGCGACCCTTGCCCAGACACGAGTCTGGGCGGCGGTCCGCGCCTTGGCCAACATCCCGCAAAGATCCCGCCGCGGCCCACGGGGGTTTTGCAGAGAGCCCCTAGCGCGTCATCGAATCGTCATTCACGCGTCATGGCAGCGTCACCACAAGCCCCGAGTATCCGCCTGCCAACCAACGACCTAGACGAGGCCGCATATGAGGGATCTTCCACTGTCCACTTTGCCTTACGCTGACCTCCGCCCTGCCAGGCTTGAGCGCCCGCCGGCACCGATGGACACCCAGGGCGTGACGCCAAACCGCCTGATCGCCACCTGGGCCAAGACCGATGCGGAAGTGCGCGAGGCGCAGCAACTCCGCTACCGCGTCTTCGCCGAGGAAATGGGCGCACGCCTCAATGTGCCAAACGGCGCACCGGCAGGCCACGACATCGACACGTTCGACCCCTTCTGTGAGCATCTGCTGGTACGCGAAGTCAGTCGCGGCGACGAGCCGGGCCAAGTCGTCGGCACCTACCGAGTCTTGACACCTGCCGCAGCCAAGCGGGCAGGAGGGCTTTACAGCGAAACAGAGTTCGACCTGACCCGTTTGCGCAGTTTGCGGGCAAACATGGTCGAGCTGGGTCGTTCATGCATAGATCCGGCGCACCGCTCCGGCGGCGTCATCATGGTGTTGTGGGGCGCATTGGCCGAGTTCATGCTGCGCAACAAGCTGGACACCATGATCGGCTGCGCCAGCGTCAGCATGTGTGACGGCGGCCACTTCGCCGCCAGCCTATGGAAGCAATTGGAAAAAACCCATCTCGCCGACATTGCATGGCAGGTGCGGCCACGGCTACCGCTACCGGTCGAAGAATTGCGCCATGACCTCAGTGTCGATGCGCCGCCCTTGATCAAGGGCTATTTGCGCTGCGGCGCCCGCATACTCGGCGCGCCAGCCTGGGACCCCGACTTTAATACGGCCGATCTGCCGATGATGATGCGCCTGGCCGAACTGCCGGCCCGCTACCGGCGTCACTTCATCGAGTGAGCCTCACTGGCCTTCGCCGAACTTGTCATTCACCAAGGCGGTGATGGCGTCCTGCGCCGCCTGCTCGTCGACCCCCTCGGTTTCCAGCTCAACCTGGCTGCCCAGGCCGGCCGCCAGCATCATCACGCCCATGATGCTCTTGGCATTGACGCGGCGGCTTTTACGGCTCATGAACACCTCGCACTGAAAGCTGCCGGCCAGCTTGGTCAACTTGGCCGAAGCCCGGGCGTGCAGACCCAATTTATTGCTGATGGTGAGCGTCGACTTGATCATTGAATCTCAGAGTTCCAAAGAAGGTTTCACGGGACTTCGTTCAGCATGATGCCGGCGGCGCCGCCTTTCAAGGCCCGCTCCACCAAGGCATCAAGAGGCTCGCCGACATAACAAAGCGAACGCCACAGCATCGGCACATTGACGCCGCTGACCACCCGCACCGCCGCGCTCTGCAAGCGCTGGGCGGCGTTGCAAGGCGTGGCGCCGAATACGTCGGTCAGGATCAGAGCCTCGGCATGGCCGGCCCTCAGCAATAGCGCCCGCGCCGCCTGCTCGGCGTCATCGACCGACATATCCGGGCCGACGTCCAGCACCGTCAGCTGGGCGGCGCAGTTCGGGAAGGTGTGCTCCGCCACCGCCTTCAAGGCAGAGGCAAGCGGTGCGTGAGCGATCAAGAGCAGGCCGGGCATGCTGGGATTATCAGGGCAGTCAAACGCTTCACGAATCCAGCTTCACGGCCGCTAGGAAAGCATCCCAAACGGCCGGGTTGTCATGCGCGCCCAGCAGCACCAGCTGATAGACCCGCAACCCGCGTGTAAACACCGCCACCCGCGCGCGTTGCTGAGCGCCGACCAGCAGCTGCACCTGGGCGGCCGGATTGGCCGTCATGCCCGGCACCGTCAGCGGCAAGGGCGGTGGTGTCGTCTGCGGCGGCGCATTCAATTTGCTCGCCAGCGAGCGCGGCATCTGTGCGAGCGCGGGGCCGACCAAGGCCGGGTCGGCGAGGTCGGCCCAGGCCAGCGAAAACGTCCAGCCGCCCGCCTTGCACTCGGCCAAGCCCATGACCACCGGCTCGGTGGCCGTGGCCGGGTGGCTGGTGACCGTCGGTTTGCAAGGGAATAAGGCGCTGATGCCGGCGTCGGCCGGCCGCACCACGCGCCAGTCCAGCTGGGGCGAGCAGGCCGCCAAGCACATCGCTAGGCTCAGCGCCAGCGCGGGCCACCAGGGCACGCCGCTTTTGAAGAAGGCAGATAGAGTCATGCGGAGCATTATCGGACGCTGCCGCACAATCAAACGCATGCAGAACACCGATCTCCCGTCCTCCTCCGCCCCGCTTGCCGCCGGCCCCGCCATGTCGCTGGCCGGCGTGCGCGTGCTCGATTTATCGCGCGTGCTGGCCGGCCCCTGGTGCACC
This sequence comes from Roseateles sp., assembly GCF_031397715.1. Lineage (GTDB taxonomy): Bacteria > Pseudomonadota > Gammaproteobacteria > Burkholderiales > Burkholderiaceae_C > Paucibacter_A. The sequence continues at coordinate 13,487 of NZ_JANNMI010000023.1, read as the reverse complement.
CAGACCCTGGCCGACTTGGGGGCCGATGTGATCAAGGTCGAGCGCCCGGGCAGCGGCGACGACACCCGCGCCTGGGGCCCGCCCTATTTGAAGGATGCGCAGGGGCAAGACACCAGCGAGGCCGCCTACTATCTCGGCGCCAATCGCAACAAGCGCTCGATCGCCATCGACATTGCCAACCCAGCCGGCCAAAACTTGATTCGAGAGCTGGCCGCGGGCGTCGACGTGCTGGTTGAAAACTTCAAGGTCGGCGACTTGGCTCGTTACGGTCTCGATGCCCAAAGCCTGCGCCAAGCCAACCCTGGCCTGATCGTCTGTTCAATCACCGGCTTCGGGCAGACCGGGCCCTACAAGGACCGCGCAGGTTACGACTACGCGGTACAGGGCATCGGGGGCTTGATGAGCGTGACCGGTGAGCGCGACGACCTGCCCGGCGGCGGGCCCCAAAAAGTCGGCGTCGCCGTCGCCGACCTCTTCACCGGCATGTATGCCACCGTCGCCATCCTGGCCGCGCTGCGCCACCGCGATGCCAGCGGCGAAGGTCAGCTCATCGATATGGCCTTGCTGGATACCCAACTGGCCATGCTGGCCAATCTGGGCGCCAACTTCCTCTGCACCGGCCAGGCCCCGGCCCGCATGGGCAATGCGCATCAAAATATCGTGCCCTACCAAGTCTTCGAGGCCAGTGACGGGCCTTTGATCCTGGCGGTCGGCAACGATGTGCAATTCGCCAAGTTCTGCGCTATCGCGGGCTTCCCCGCCTGGGCCCAAGACCCGCGCTTTGCCCGCAACGCCGAACGAGTCAGGCACCGCGACCTGCTGGTGCCCATGCTCGCCGCGGCCCTCAAAACCCGGACCCGTGATGCATGGCTGGCGGCCTTGGAGGCGGCCAAAGTGCCGAGCGGCGCCATCAACAACCTGGCCGAAGCCTTCGCCGACCCGCAAGTGCTGGCCCGCGAGATGACCGTGGCCATGCCGCACCCGAGGAGCCCGGCACTGCGCTTGGTGGCCAGCCCGATCAGGCTATCGGCCACGCCGGTCAGCTATCGCCACGCGCCACCGCTGCTGGGGCAGCACACGCGCGAACTCTTGCTTGAGGCGGGGCGAACCGATGCGGAAATTGATGCGCTGCTGCAGGTCGGCGCCATCGAGTGATTCAACACGGACTCAGGGCGGCTGAGCGCGCGCCGAAAGAACCATGCAAAACGTGTGAAATTACTCACAAATTGCGCCTATTGCGCTTTTAGCGCTTGCTCCCCCGGATCGGGGGATGGACGCTGGCGGGCATCGCGATGACGATGGCGGCCGTTGTGGGAGTTTTGCCACAAATAGACCCCAAAAGAACAATAGCCGCCGCAAGATCCACACGCATGCCCATGTCAAACCCGCCGCCGTCAAACCCCATATCTGCCAGCGCGGCCGCCAATGATGTGGCGGGCGAGCCCAGCCCGCTGCAATGGGCCGAGATTGTTCAGCAGTTGGGTGCGGAGATTGCCGGGCCCTTGAGTTTGGCACTGGAGCGGATTCACGATCTGGTCAGCACCGGCCAAATCGATCGCCAAAGCCTGCGCGCCTTGCGTGAAAGTGTCAGCCAAGCAAGAGAGGCCGGCATGCTGGGCCAGCAGTTGGCGCGCCTGGCCTCGGGCCGACTCAAACTCGCGCGTGAGCGCATGCATCTGACCCAAGTGCTGCGCGGCGTCCTGGCGCAGCGCAGCAGAGAAACGCAAGCGCGTGGCATTCAAGTGCGGCAGATCCTCAAGCCGGTGGAGATCATGGCCGACGGCTCACTGCTGTTTGCCTTGCTGAACGCGCTGATGGATTGGGCCTTGGCCAGCACCCACAGCTCCATCGACCTGCGGCTGGACCTGACCCCTTGGCCGGCCAAGGCCAGGCTGGTGTGCCGGTTCGCCCACCGCTCGCTCGATTTGCTCGCTGACCCCCGCGCTGCCCAGAGCCCGCAAGCCTTGAACTCTTTGGCCTGGCGCCTGTTGGAGCAGACCGCGCTCACCATGGGTGTGTTGCCGCTGCGCGAGAGCGAAGCCGGCATCACCGAGCTGACCCTTGAGTTTCCTCAGACCTTGGGCGACGAACCCAACGCCGCAGCGGCAACGCCAGACCGTGAAGAAACCCTGGGCGGCGGCCGCCGCAACAAACAGGGCTCCGAGCACGCCGCCGACTACCTGCCCTCAAGCAATTCCAAGCCCCTTGCGGGCAGCCATGTGCTGATCATTTCGCAGCAACGCGAACTGCGCAGCCTGATACAGGCCGCCGTGCAACACATGGGCTTGATCGTCGACTTGGTCGGCAGCATGGCCGAAGCCAGCCAGTTCTGCCTGGACGGCCTGCCCCACGGCATCGTGTTTGAAAGTGCGCTGCGGGACGAGGACTTTGAGCTATTGCGCGCCGAGGTGATGCGCGAAGTTACGGACTTTTGCTTCGTCGAAGTGCTGGACGAGCAGCATCTGACCCAACTCTCCACCGCCACGGCCGACGGCTTGGCGCGCATCTCGCGCCTGCACCTCGAAGACGCGCTGGCGTCTGTATTGATGTTCGAGCTTTCCAAAGGCCTCTGAGCCCATCTCCCCAGGCCGCGGCGCCGACGTGCAGCCGCGCTAAACTGCCGGCATGAAATTGCAACGATTTTTGCTGCCTGTCTTGGTGGCGGCCCTGGCCGGTGGCGGCTTCTTCGCCTATCAAAACCTCGGGACGCGCGAAGCCGCGCCGGCCGTCAGCTATGTCTTGCTCGATGGCCAGCGCGTCGACTCCAGCGCCTGGGCCGGCAAGGTGATGCTGGTCAATTTCTGGGCCACCAGCTGCACGACTTGTGTCAAAGAAATGCCAGCAATCATCGCCACGCATGAAAAGTTCAAGCAGCGTGGCTTTGACACCCTGGCCGTGGCCATGAGCTACGACCCGCCGGCTTTTGTGGCCAATTTCGCCGAGAGTCGCAAACTGCCCTTTGGCGTGGCCATCGACAACAACGGCAAGATCGCGCATCAGTTCGGCAAGATCCAGCTGACGCCGACGACCTTCCTGATCAATAGACGCGGCGAAATCATCAAGCGCTACGTCGGCGAACCGGATTTTCCCGCCCTGCATGCCTTGGTTGAAAAACTGCTGGCCGAGTCAGCCTAAAGCGCCACCGTTCCAGGAACCCCGCATGATTCTCGAAATTGCCGAAATCCAGATCCAGCCCGGCCAACAGGCCGATTTTGAAGCGGCCATCGCAAACGCCATCAAGAGCGTGATTTCGCAGGCCCAAGGTTTCATCAGCGCGCGCGTCCAGCATGGGCTGGAGTCACCCGAGCGTTACATCCTGCAAATCGAATGGGCCACGCTGGAGGACCATACGCTGCACTTCCGCAATGGCCCCTTGTTCCCGGCCTGGCGCGCCATCGTTGGGCCGTTCTTTGCGCAGCCGCCGCGGGTCGAGCATTACCAAGGCGTGATCTAGGAGCTTGTCTCAGGTCAAGCTGATTCAGCCGTCGCTTGACTAGACTGTCAATGATGCAAGCCCCGCTGGGGCAAGAAGCGAGCCCATGGACAAGCATTACCTGACCCCACTCTTCATGCCCGAGTCCATCGTTGTCTTTGCTGGGCCGGTGGAAGCGAGCGAGGCCAGCAGCGGCCACAGCCCCCAGGCCTTGGCCGTGCGGCAAGCCTTGCAGAGTCAACGCTTCAGCGGCAGCCTGCGTTTCCTGGACACTCACAGCAGCGGCACGCTGGCCGATCTGGCGCAGGCGCGCGCCGATCTGGCCATCATCGCGCTACCGCCGCAAGACATCGCGGCCGCCTTGGAGGTGGCCGGTCGCATCACCTGCCGCGCCGCCTTGGTGATCTCCAGCGGCGTCAGCGCCGAGCAAGCGGCCGCACTCAAGCGAACCGCCCGCCGTGAAGGCATGTTGCTGCTGGGCCCCAATAGCCTGGGCTTCCAGCGCCCGGCCTTGCAACTCAATGCCAGCGCCACCGGCCCCTTGGCGCAAGCGGGCTCGCTGGCCTTGGTGTCGCAGTCCGGCGCCTTGACCGCGTCTATGCTGGACTGGGCGCGCAGCAATGCCGTCGGCTTCTCGTCGGTCGTGTCGCTGGGCCCGAACACCAGCGTCGATATTGCTCAGGTGCTGGACTTCCTCGCCAATGACGCGCAGACGCAAAGCATCATTGTTTACCTCGAAGGCATCGGCAACGCCCGGCGCTTCATGAGCGCCTTGCGCTCCGCCGCCAACGCCAAGCCGGTGGTGGTACTGAAGGCCGGCCGCAAGCCGGCCGGCAACGCCGCCGCCCAAACGCATAGCGGCACCATCGTTGGCAGCGACGACGTGTTCGACTCGGCGCTGCGCCGCGCCGGCGCCGTCAGAGTGCGCTCGTTTGTTGAGTTATTTTCGGCCGCCAAATGCCTGGCCTCGCGCTACCGCCCGGTCGGCAAGCGGCTGGCCATCGTCACCAATGGCGGTGGCCCCGGCGTGTTGGCGGCCGACTGGATCAACGAAATCGGCCTGGAGTTGGGCACACTCGGCGCCGACTCGGCCGCCGCACTCAAGCCCCTGCTGCCCGAGCTGGCCAGCTTGACGGACTTGATCGATCTGTCCGAGGACGCCGGCGGTCCGCATTACCAAGCCGCCATCGCTGCGGCCGGCCACGACAAGCAAATCGACGGCGTGTTGGCCATCTATTCACCCAAGCTTGGTGCCGACACCACTGCCGTAGCGCGCGCCTTGGCCGAAATGAAGCGCGGCCTCAGCAAGCCGCTGTTGGCCTGCTGGATGGGGGATGCCTCGGTGGGCGCGGCCCGCAACACGCTGAACGAGGCGTCGATTCCGAGCTTTCGCACGCCCGAGGCGGCGGTCGGTGCCTTCGGCAATATCGCGTCCTTCTATCAAAACCAATTGCTCTTGCAGCAAACACCTGCCCCGCTGTCGACCCTGACCAAGCCCGATATCGAGGCGGCAAGGCTGGTGATCGAGGGCGTCTTGTCCGAACGTCGCAAGGTGTTGACCGAGATCGAGTCGAAGACCTTGTTGTCGGCCTTCCAGATCCCCGTCACCCACACGATTCTGGCGCGCTCGGCCAACGAGGCGATGATGATCGCCACCCAACTCGGCTATCCCGTAGCGCTGAAGATCGACTCACCCGATATTTCGCACAAATCCGATGTGCAGGGCGTGGTGCTCAATTTGCAGCACGGCGCCGCCGTCAAGGACGGCTATACCGAGATGATGGAGCGCGTCACGCGCTTGGCGCCCCAGGCCCGCATCAACGGCGTCACGGTGCAGAAGATGGCGGCCGCCAAGCGCGGGCGCGAGATCTATATCGGCCTGGTCACCGATGACCCCTTCGGCCCGGTGATCGTGTTTGGCGCCGGCGGCACCATGATCGAGTTGCTCAACGACCGCGCGATGGAGTTGCCGCCGCTGAACCGCTACCTGGCGCGCCGTCTGATCGACCGCTCACGCGTGGCCGAAACCCTGGGCGATTGGCGCGGCGCCAATGCCGTCGATATGGATGCGCTGGAGCAGCTGCTGCTGCGCGTGTCGGAGATGGTGTGCGAGCTGCCGCAGCTGCGCGAGATGGACATCAACCCCATCATCGTGGACGAGTTCGGTGCCGTCGCGGTGGATGCCCGCATCGTCATCGACAGCACTTCGCTGGCGATCGGTTCGGGTTCGCAGCAATATGCCCATTTGGCCATCCTGCCCTACCCGGCTCGCCATGCGCAGGTCTGGCCGATGCGCGGCGGCGGCGAATACACGCTGCGCCCGATTCGCCCGGACGACGCGCAGATGTTGCAGCAGCTGGTCCACAGCCTGTCGGCCGAGAGCCGCTACTTCCGCTTTATCTCGTCGATGACCGAATTGCCGCCGGCCATGCTGGCGCGCTTCAGCCTGATCGACTATGACCGCGAGATGGCCTTGGTGGCGGTGTCAAAGCAACGCAGCACCGCCGCCAGCGGCGAGACGGTGGAGACCGAGCGCATCATCGGCGTGTCGCGCTACATCACCAACCCGGATCAGTCGAGCTGTGAGTTCTCGTTGGTCGTCGCCGATGACTTCAGCGGCAAGGGCCTGGGCTCGCGGCTGATGGAAAGCATCATGGACGTGGCGCGCGAAAAAGGCTTGAGCGAGATCGAAGGCCTGGTGCTGGCCAAGAACCCCGGCATGCTCAAACTGATGAAGAGCCTGGGCTTTGCCATCAAGCCCTTCGATGAGGACCCAGACTTCAAGTGGGTGACTCACGCCTTGTAGCCCGTGCCGTCAAAATGTTTTGGCCAAACCCGGCGACACCAAGAGCAGCAGAAGCGCCGCCAGCAAGGCCCAAAACGACGCGCTGGAAACGGTCGGGACACTGAAGGCAGCTGATGACGCCCGCCTGCTGCAAACCGCTTAATAAATCTCAGGAACCACCATTTCCGGCGGCACCGGCTGGCGCGCGTAGTCGTCATGGCGCTCGCGCGTCGGCAAGGTGATGGGCGCATGCTCGACCTCGTGGTACGGCATCTGCGCCAGCAAATGCGCCATGCAGTTGAGCCGCGCCTTCTTTTTGTCGACTGCCTGCACCACCCACCAAGGCGCCTCCTCGATATGGGTGCGCTCCATCATGGTCTCCTTGACCTTGGTGTAGTCCTCCCAGCGGCGGCGCGACTCCAGGTCCATCGGGCTGAGCTTCCACTGCTTGAGCGGGTCATGGATGCGGCCGAGGAAGCGCGTGTGCTGCTCTTCGTCGGTGATGGAAAACCAGTATTTGATGACCTGGATGCCGGCGCGCACCAGCATCTTCTCGAACTCGGGCACCGAGCGGAAGAACTCCTCGTACTCGTCGTCGGAACAAAAACCCATCACCCGCTCGACGCCGGCGCGGTTGTACCAGCTGCGGTCAAACAAGACGATCTCGCCGCCGGCCGGCAAATGCGAGATATAGCGCTGGAAGTACCACTGCGTGCGTTCGCGGTCGTTCGGCGCCGGCAGCGCCGCCACCCGGCAAACGCGTGGGTTCAGGCGCTGGGTGATGCGCTTGATGACGCCGCCCTTGCCGGCCGCGTCGCGGCCTTCAAAAATGATCACCGCCTTGTGTTTGGTCGCCACCACCCAGTCCTGCAGCTTGACCAGCTCGCCCTGCAGCCGGAACAGCTCCTTGAAATAGGCACGCCGCTGGGCCCGCTGCTCGGCGCTGAAGACGCCGCCGCCGGCCTCGTCGAAGGCGCGGTCGTCGATCTCCATCTCCAGCTCTTCGTCGTAACTGTCGATCAGATCGGCCTGCATGCGCTGCATCATCTCGGCCTGCTCTGCAGCCTGATTTGCAGCGGCCGCGGCTTCCTGCTGGGGTGTTTTGCTTGTCATCTCAATAGCCTGCCAGGGCCGCATGACAAGATGATGAATCGAAATTCAGGCCAATTGCAGCCGCTTCACCACCGCCAGCTTCGGCGCAGCAGGCAAGACCTGGTGCACGACGACAAAATCCTCCGCCGGCATCGGGCGGCCGTAGTACCAACCCTGCGCCCAGTCGCAACCCTCACGCTGCAGCCAAGCGGCTTGCTCGGCCGTCTCCACGCCCTCGGCCAACACATCCAGATGCAGGCTGCGCGCCAACACGATGACGGTGCGCGCAATCGCCGCGACATTGGCGTCCTGGCCCAGCTCGGAGACAAAGCTGCGATCAATCTTGAGCGTGTTGACCGGCATCCGGCGCAGATAGGACAGCGACGAATAGCCGGTGCCGAAATCATCGATCGCCACCCGCACGCCACGCGCACGCAACGCGCCCAGCAGCTCGATTGCGCCCTCGGCGTCTTCCAGCAACAGACTTTCGGTGACTTCGAGTTCCAGCGCATGGGCGGGGCAACCGGTCTCGGCCAAGATGAAGTCCACCGTCTGAATGAAGTCGGGCTGGCGCAACTGGCGCGCCGACACATTCACCGCCACCTGCTGCGGCTTACCCGGCACGCCCTGCCAGCGCGCCGCCTGCGCGCAGGCGGTCTCCAGCACCCAGCGGCCGATCGGGATGATCAGACCGGTCTCTTCGGCCAGCGGAATGAACTCGACCGGCGAGACTGCCCCGCGCGTCGGGTGGTGCCAGCGCAGCAGCGCCTCGGCGCCGATCAAGGCGCCGTCCGACAGACGCACCTGTGGCTGATATTCGAGCCTGAACTGCGCCGCCTCGTTGGCATGGCGCAGCGCATGGGTCAGCTCAAAGCGCTGCTTGACGGCCTGGGTCAGCTCGGGCCGGTAGGCCTGCACGCTGTTGCGCGCATAGACCTTGGCGCGCACCATCGCCGCCTCGGAGTTGCGCAGCAACTCGTCCACCGTCACGCCGTCGGTCGGGTAGAGCGCCAAGCCTATGCTGGCGCCGAGGTTGAAGCGCTTGGTGATGTCGGTCTGGCCGTCATAGATAGGCTCGCGCATCGCGTCGATCAAGCGTTCGCCCAAGCGCATGGCGGTTTCTTCGTCGACCAAGCCCGACAGCACGATGACGAACTCATCCGCCCCGACCCGGGCCACCGAATCACTGGCCCGCACCACATTCGCAAAGCGGGCCGCCGCTTCTTTCAGCACCGCATCGCCAGCCGCATGGCCGGCAATGTCATTGACCTCGCGGAAACCGTCCAGGTCGACATAGAGCACCGCCACGCGGGTCTGACCGCGTTGGGCCAGGCCCACCTGGCGCTCGATGCGGTCACGCAGCAAGGCCAGATTGGGCAGTCCCGTCAGGCGGTCATGCAGCTTTTGATGCAGCAGCTCGGCCTCGGTCTCCTTGATGCGCGAAATGTCGGTCAGCACCGCCAGGTAATGCGGCTCGCCGCCCTGCTCGGGCGCCGGCACGCTGACCAGAGTGACCCACAGCGGCACGCAGCTGCCGTCTTTGTGGCGATCCACCAGCTCACCACTCCATTTGCCTTTGCTGCCGACATCGGCCCAAAGCTCCTTCAAGACCTCGGCGCCCTGCTCGCCCAATTGCAGGCAATGCGGCATGGTGCCCAGCAGCTCATCGCATTGGTAACCGGTGATGGCGCTCAGCGCCGGGTTGACGTCGCGGATCAGCAGGTCGGCATCCATCATCATGATGCCTTCGCCGCAATGCTCGAACACGGTGATCGCCCGGTGCAGCTTGGTGGTGGCCTCACGCAGCGCGGTGACGTCGCGGGCCACGCCGATCTGGCCCATGCTCAAGCCTTCGTCAAACACCTGCGCCTGCACCACGTCCAAGCAAGCACGCTCGCCGCCCGGCTGCGTCACCCAGGCCAACGTGCGTTGGGCCGAGCCGTCATTGGGGCCGGCCAAGGCGGCGCTCCATTCCGGGCGCCGCTCGATTTGCTCATCGCGCTTGCCCAGCACCTCGGCCTCCAGCAGGCCGGTGCAGCGCTCAAACGCCGGGTTGCAGCCCTCATAGGCGCCGTTGGCGTCCTTGAAATAGACCGGGTCAGGAATCGCATTCAGCAAGGCGCTGAGCTTGCTGCGTTCGCGCCGCACCCGCTGCAATTCGCTGCGCCGCTGGCGCAAGCGCAGGCGCTGCGAATGCACCAGGGCCAAGACCAAGCCCATGGCCACGGCGCCCAGCAAGCTGAAGGCAATCAGCCAGAACATGGGGTCGTGCCAATCAAGCGCCCCGCCGCCGTCCGAGCTGGCGGCCCAGGCGGGCAGGCTGGCGCACAGCGTGCCCGGCGCGCTCAACGCGCCGAATGCAGCCCTCCTCCCCATCAGGCGTTTGAAAAAATTACTCATCGGCTACCAAAAGTTTTTTCACTTGCTTAAGGCGCCGGCTGCGTTGGCCTTTTGGGCCTCGCCGCTGCGCCTTGCATTTGCAAATTTTCAAGTTCACCTCGGCTACATCAACAACAGCGGCCAGCCCAGGTGTCCCCTCGTTCTCGTCGTTTCGGTAGTGTCGGGCCGGGCTTGAGCCCGGCTAGGGTTTACAGCAGGCAGCCAAGCTGGGTTCCTTGCAAAATTGCACGCTTTGCGTCCAATTCGCCGGCCTCGAAGGCGCCGCCGAGCAAATGCACGCGTGCGCCTGCCGCACGCAGCGGGGCCTCCAGCTCACGCAAGGGCTCTTGGCCCGAGCACAGCACCACCGTGTCGCAGGCAATCAACTGCCGATCGACATGGCCCTTGTCGAAGCTGATCCACAGGCCTTCGTCGGTAATTTCTTCGTAGTTGACGCCGGCTAGCATCTCGACCTGCTTGCTCTTCAGCGCCGCGCGGTGGATCCAGCCGGTAGTCTTGCCCAAGCCGGCGCCGAGCTTGCCTTGCTTGCGCTGCAGCAAGGAGATGATGCGGGCCGGGCTGGCGGGCTCCGGCGTCACCAAGCCGGCGCGCGCAAAGCTGGGGTCGCCCACCCCCCACTCCCGCCGCCAAGCGGCCGGGTCCAAGGTCGCGGAATGGCCTGCTTCAGCACCCTGCTCGACCAAATATTCGGCCACATCAAAGCCGATGCCGCCGGCGCCGACGATCGCCACGCGCGGGCCGACCGGCTTTTTGTGCCGCAGCACGTCGATGTAGGTCAAGACCTGACCCCGCGCCACGCCGGCCTCTTGGCCCTTGATGCGCGGGTCGCGCGGTGTCACGCCGGTGGCCAGCAAAACCTCGTCAAAGCCCAGCAAAGTGTCGGCGGCCACGCGCTGCTGCAAATGCAGCTGCACGCCGGTGATCTCAATGCGGCGGCGGAAGTAACGCAGCGTCTCGGCGAACTCCTCTTTGCCGGGGATCTGCCGCGCCATATTGAACTGACCGCCAATTTCAGCGGCACTGTCAAACAAATGCACCTCATGGCCGCGTTCGGCCAGCGTGGTCGCCGCCGCCAAGCCGGCCGGGCCGGCGCCGACCACGGCGATCTTCTTGTGCGGCTGCCGGCTGGCGGCCAGCGGGATGACGCGAATCTCCTGCTCGAACGCCGCCCGCGGGTTGACCAGGCAGGTCGAGATCTTTTGCGCAAAAGTGTGGTCCAGGCAGGCCTGGTTGCAGGCGATGCAGGTGTTGATCTCGTCGGCGCGGTGCTCGCGCGCCTTTTTGACAAACTCGGGGTCGGCCAGAAAGGGCCGCGCCATGCTGACCATATCGGCCGAGCCATCGGCCAACACGCTCTCGGCGACCTCCGGTGTGTTGATGCGGTTGCTGGTGATCAGCGGCGTGTTGATACCTTCCAGGCGCAGCTGATCGCGCAGCTTCTTGGTCACCCAGGCAAAACCGGCGCGTGGCACCGAGGTGGCGATGGTCGGGACGCGCGCCTCATGCCAGCCGATGCCGGAGTTGATGATGGTCGCCCCAGCCTTGACGACGCCGCGCGCCAGCTCCAGCACCTCGTCCCAGCTGCTGCCGTTGGGGATCAGGTCCAGCATCGAGAGCCGATAGATGATGATGAAGTCCGGACCCACCGCCGCGCGCATGCGGCTGAGGATTTCCAGCGGCAAGCGCATCCGGTTCGCATAACTACCACCCCAAGCGTCATCGCGTTGATTGGTGTGGCTGACCAGAAACTGATTGATGAAGTAACCCTCGGAGCCCATCACCTCGACGCCGTCATAGCCGGCCTCGCGCGCCAGCACGGCGCAGCGTATGAAGGCGCGGATCTGCCGCTCGATGCCGCGGGCACTCAGCTCACGCGGCGTGAACGGCGTGATCGGCGACTTGATGCGCGACGGCGCGACGCAAAACGGCTGGTAGCCATAGCGGCCGGTGTGCAGGATCTGCAAGGCGATCTTGCCGCCCTCGGCATGCACGGCCTTGGTGATGACACTGTGCCGCCTGGCCGCACCGCCGGTCGCCAGCGTGCCGGCAAAGGGCTTGGCCCAGCCCTCGATATTGGGCGCGTAGCCGCCGGTGACGATCAGGCCGACCTCGCCGCGCGCCCGCTCGGCAAAAAACACCGCCATGCGCTCGAAATGCTTGCGCCCATCCTCCAGCCCGGTATGCATGCTGCCCATCAGCACCCGGTTCTTCAGGGTGGTGAAACCCAGGTCCAGCGGTTCAAGCAAATGCGGGTATGTCATGAAAAAGCTCGGTGACTGGGGTGCCCGATGCTAGCAGCCGAGGCATCCGACAAGAGGCTGGTTTGCCCTGTGTTGGGGAGCTGACCCTAAGTGCACGAGCAACTGAGGCAAGATGCCGCCATGTCGAATTTGAATCCCAGCTCGTCCCGCCACAGTCTTGCCGTCGGTCTCGCCATCGTGGTCGCCTGGGGCTTGAACTTCCCGCTGCAGAAAGCGCTGTTGACGGCGATGCAGCCGGAGGGCTTTTTGTTCCTGCGCTTTGCCTTGATGCCGCTGCTGGTGACGGGCCTGCTGTTGCGGCGTTATGGCCTGCACTGGCCGCGCGTATCGCGTGCCGACGCTTGGGCGCTGGTGCGCCTGGGCGTACTCGGCCAGGGCCTGCATCTGGCCTTGGCCAGCTACGGCATCCATTTCTCGACACCGTTTTCGAGCTCGGTGCTGTTGGCCTGCGGGCCGGTCTTCACCTTGCTGATCCTGCGCGCTTTATGTGTGGAAAAGCTGCAGCGCGCGCAGTTGCTTGGTATCGCGGTGGCGGCGGCCGGTGCCATGCTCTTCATGTCCGACAAGCTGCTGGCGGCCAACTGGCGCGCCGGCGGCGGCGACGCCGTGCTGCTGCTGGCCGCTGCAATGTTCAGTTACTACACGGTCGCTGCCAAGCCGCTGATTGAGCGCCATGGCGCCGTCTTGGTGATGTGTTATGCCAGCCTGGCCGCGACGCTGCCGGTGTTGATCTATGCCGCGCCCAAGGCGGCAAGCGTGGACTGGGCCGCCGTATCGCCGCTGCTCTGGCTGGGCGCGCTCTGGGCCGTCGTGGGCATCGGCTTCATCACCTGGCTGGCTTGGGGTTGGGTCAACGCCCAGCGCGGCGTGGCGCGCACCGCGCCCCTGATCTATTTGATGCCGCCGATTGCCGGCCTGGCTGCCTGGGCCAGCACCGGCGAGCAGTTCACGGCCGCCAAGGTCTTGGGTGCCGCGATCACGCTGGGCGGCGTGGCCCTGGCACAGTTTGCACCGCCGCGCCGGGCTCGCCAGCCGCTACCATCGCGGCCAACCACACACCTTCGCCCATGCCCCACCGATTCGCCACAGCAACCCCACCATGACACTCCAAACCATTGAAATTTGCCCGGCGCAAGCTGCCACCGCCAGCCTGATCGTCTTGCACGGCCTGGGTGCCGACGGCGCCGACTTCATACAGATGTGCGATGCGCTGGCGCTGGGCGACACCGGCCCGGTGCGCTTTGTGCTGCCGCGCGCGGCCGAGCGGCCGATCACGCTCAACAACGGCTACCGCATGCGCGCTTGGTACGACCTCTACGGCATGGAGTTGCAGCGCCGCGAGGACGAGGCCGGCCTGCGCGACTCGATACGCGCGGTGCATGCGCTGATCGACCGCGAGCGCGCACGCGGCGTGCCGGCGCAGCGCATCGTGCTGGCCGGGTTTTCGCAAGGCTGCGCCATCACGCTCGGCGCCGGCTTGCGCCACCCTGAACGATTGGCCGGCCTGGCCGGGCTG
>NZ_JANNMI010000007.1:0-5594 GCF_031397715.1 Roseateles sp. | reverse complement strand
ATTGCGCCGCCCGATCGTGCCGGATGGCGTCACCCACAACGCGCATATGTACTACGTGCTGTTGCCTGACCTAGCCGCAAGGACGGAATTTATCGCCAAGCTGAGGGCGCTGCAAATCGGCACGGTCTTCCATTACGTCCCCTTGCACAGCTCACCCTTCGGCCAGCATGCAGCGCGCTCGCATGGCAATATGTCCAACACCACCGATCTCAGCGACAGACTGGTTCGATTGCCACTCTGGGTCGGTCTGAACGATTATCAGCCTGATGTAATTGAAAAAATACTTGAAGTGCTTGGTAACTAATAGGATTGCGTTGCCGAACACCTCAACAAGTCAATTTCAGCGATTCCGTTTCGTCAGCCGCAAGACAACCAACGCGTTACCAGAAAGATCTGTCCTCTCAATATACTCGTGTTTTGTGGTTATTTTGCGGACGAGGAAGGCTCGCGGATCTTTGTTAGCGGGCCTCAGCAATTCTCGCCAAACAACCAGCCAGTCCGCCGGTTCATCGACCAACTGAGCGGTCATCTTGGCCAAATAGAGTTCACCTAGCTGACTCTCCCCGGCATACAAAGAATCTACAAACGGTGCCGGCGGCAAATGATTGCTCCAAAAATGCAACCCTGAAGCACCCAGCTCTGTAACCGTGAGGGCGGGATCATGCTCACGGAGATACAACCCCACTTGACGGGCCTCGGTAAACCTGGAACCTAAAACTTTTCCGTACTTCAGGTAGACCGCCTGCTCCGCCTTATTGTTCCAAACTTCTGGAATACGAAAACAAAAAAATCCAAACACAAACACAGCTGCAATGATTGCGCATGCCCCCCCGTATTTACTAGGCAGCATATCTTTCACAAGGGCAAAAAAATAACCCGCTCCAATTGCGAGCAGCGCGTGCCAAAGTGTAAAGTAATGTGGATATCCTCTGCCTGGTATGGCAATCGCAAGCCACACTCCAATTGACCAGCCAACCAAAAGCAAAACAATCGTAAACTGGCGCTTCCACAATCCCAGCGGGATGCAAAGCGCAAGCATCACATATAAAATCAGATGCGGGCGCTGCTCCGCTGGAATCAGGTAGTACGGCTTCAAACCACTGGATAGATTGGCAATAATTCCAGAGTTTCCACCAGCATACTTCAATGACTGTCCTAAAAGGCCGTCAAAAAATATAAAAAACCTGCCCGTCATTGCATAAAAACCTAACAGCAGCAGCCATGCGATGACCAAGACAAAGGCGGCGACCAACCATCTCCTAAGGTTTAGACCGCCAGTTCTCTTATGCGGGCGCCAACCGACCAACCCATGCCCCAAAAAAGCCAATAAAGGCATGAACAACATATGATGTTTGATCGCTGTAGCCAAGAAAAACAGCAAGCCTGCACAGATTCCAAATAGGTCAATACCTTTAACAGCTTGTGGCTTCTGAAGTGCTACAAAGCCCCACACCACTAGTGCCAAAATATACGCTTCGGTATTCGGCTGATTGGCTTGCGTTGCCAGCCCGAAGCTTAGAATCGTCCAAATCATGGCCGCAATCCCAGCCCCCAACTGCCCCGCCCAGTCGCGCGCCAACAAAAATACGCCTTGCAACGTCAGCAGTGAAAATATGCAGCCGATTAAAAATACCGTGAAGGCATTGGCTCCAAATATTCGAATAAATATCTCGTTTATCCAAAAAGCACCAGCCGGGCCAAATGCAATCAACTCTGTGTAATATTGGCTGCCATGCAAATGCCTGACAACATAATCAAAACGGATAGTTAAATCATTTTCCAACGGCTCATTGATATACCGAATCCTTATTCCTACAATCAACAACGCCAGCGCCACAGCAACCCAACGAAACCAGCTACTTCTAATTTTTTCTTCTTGCATAATAACTAATTAGCTCTTTTTAAACACACTTCATTTAAATCGAGCATTTACTCACCTGACTTTCAACAATCACTCCACCGCCTTCAACATATCCTCCACCACCTTCTTCGCATCGCCGAACACCATCATCGTTTTGTCCATATAGAACAACTCGTTATCCAAGCCGGCATAACCGGCGGCCATCGAGCGTTTGTTGACGATGATGGTTTTGGCTTTGTAGGCCTCCAGAATCGGCATGCCGTAGATGGCTGAACCCTTGACATGCGCGGCGGGGTTCACCACGTCATTGGCACCCAGGATGATGGCGACGTCGGCTTGCGCGAATTCGGCATTGATGTCCTCCATCTCGAACACCTGGTCATAGGGCACCTCGGCCTCGGCCTCGGCCAGCAGCACATTCATGTGACCCGGCATGCGGCCCGCCACCGGGTGGATCGCGTATTTGACCTTGACGCCGCGCTCGGTCAGCTTGTGCGCCAACTCCTTGACCGCATGTTGCGCACGCGCCACCGCCAGGCCGTAGCCGGGCACGATGATGACGGTCTCGGCATTGCCCATGATGAAAGCGGCATCGTCGGCGCTGCCGCTTTTGACTGGGCGCTGCACGGCGCCACCGGCGGCCACTGTTGTCGCATCACCGCCAAAGCCGCCGCCGATCACATTGAAGAAGCTGCGGTTCATCGCCTTGCACATGATGTAGCTCAGGATCGCCCCAGATGAGCCGACCAGCGAGCCGGCAATGATCAGCATGGCGTTGTTGAGCGAGAAACCAATGCCCGCCGCGGCCCAACCCGAGTAGCTGTTCAGCATCGACACCACCACCGGCATGTCGGCGCCGCCGATCGGGATGATCAGCAAAACGCCGAGCGCGAAGCCCAACACAAGAATAGTGATGAAGGCGGCCCAGGACTGGGTTTCCCAGAAGCCATAGCAGCTGATCACCGCCGCCAAGCCCAGCGCGAGATTGAGCTTGTGCTGCCCGGCAAATGACACCGGCGCACCCTGGAACAGGCGGAACTTGTACTTGCCCGAGAGCTTGCCAAAGGCGATCACCGAACCACTGAAGGTGACCGCGCCGATGAAGGCACCCAGCGCAAGCTCGATCCGGTTGCCGCCGGGTATCGACGTGCTGCCCGCTGAAGTAATGCCAAATGCCGCCGGCTCCAGCACGGCCGTGGCCGCGATGAACACGGCCGCGAGGCCGATCATGCTGTGCATGAAGGCGACCAGCTCGGGCATCTTGGTCATCTCGACCTTTTGCGCCATATAGGCACCCAAGCCCCCGCCGATGACCAGACCGGCCAGCACATAAGTCAGGCCGAACAACTCGCCATGCGCCAGCTTGACGATCAAGGCAGCGGTGGTGACGGTGGCGATCAGCATGCCGACCATGCCGAAAATATTGCCTCGGATCGAGCTGGTCGGATGCGATAAGCCCTTCAGCGCTTGGATGAAGAAGACGCTGGCGACCAGGTACAAAAGGGCGACTAAATTCATGCTCATTTCTTAGTCTCCACGGTCTTCTTGTCCTTCTTTTTAAACATCTCCAGCATCCTTCGCGTCACCAAGAAGCCGCCGAACACATTGACGGCCGCCAGCGCCACGGCCAGCGTACCCATGAACTTGCCCAGGTCGGTGACGGTCAGCGCGGCGGCCATCATGGCGCCGACGATGACGATGGCCGAGATCGCGTTGGTGACGGCCATCAGCGGCGTGTGCAGCGCCGGCGTGACCGTCCAGACGACGTGGTAGCCGACGTAGATCGCCAGCACGAAGATGATCAGATTGGTGATCGTCGGGTCGACAAAATGTTCCATGGCTCAGCTCTTTATCTTTCTCATGACTTCGCCGGCCTGCGTCATCAGGCAGGCGGCAACGATGTCGTCGTCCATTGGGACCTGGAACACACCTTCTTTGCTGATCACCAGCTTCAAGAAGTCCAGGATGTTGCGGGCATACAGCGCCGACGCGTCGGCCGCTACCAGAGCCGGCAGATTGGTTTCGCCGACCAACGTGACGCCGTATTTGATGACGGTCTTGCCGGCCTCGGTGAGCGGGCAATTTCCCCCATTGGCAGCAGCCAGGTCCACGATCACCGACCCCGGCTTCATGCTTTTGACCATCTCCTCGCTGACCAGCACGGGTGCGGCGCGACCGGGAATCAGCGCGGTGGTGATCACCACATCGGCCTGCGCCACCCGCTTGGCCACTTCGGCGCGCTGGCGGTCCAGCCAGCTCTGCGGCATCGCCTTGGCGTAACCGCCTACGCCGACGGCTGCTTCCTTCTCTTCGTCGGTCTCATAGGCCACGTCAATGAACTTGGCGCCCAGCGATTCAACCTGCTCCTTGACGGCGGGCCGCACATCCGAGGCCTCGATCACCGCACCCAGACGCTTGGCGGTGGCAATCGCCTGCAAGCCCGCCACGCCGACGCCCAGCACGACGACGCGTGCGGCCTTGACCGTGCCGGCCGCCGTCATCAGCATCGGGAAGAAGCGTTGATAGCGGTCGGCGGCAATCATCACCGCCTTGTAGCCGGCAATATTGGCTTGGCTGGACAGCACATCCATACTCTGCGCGCGCGAGGTGCGCGGCGCCGCCTCCAGGGCAAAGGCGGTCAGGCCGGCCGTGGCCAGCGCCTGCAGGCCGTCGGCGTCGAAGGGGTTGAGCATGCCGACCAGGGCCGCACCGGGCTTGACCAGGGCTAACTCCTCAGCCGATGGGCTGCGCACCTTGAGCAGCAAGTCGGCGGCAAAGGCCGCAGCGCGGTCGACGATCTCCGCACCGGCGGCCGTGTAGGCCGCGTCGGTGACGCTGGCGCCCAGGCCGGCGCCGCTCTCGATGCGCAAGACATGACCCTGCGCTTTCAGTTTCTTGGCCGTCTCGGGCGTGATCGCCACGCGCGTCTCACCGGCCACGCTCTCGCGCGGAACTCCTATCAACATGAATCTCTCCCTCAACAGCCCTCATTGGGCATAACTCGCGCCGAGCTTACACAATAGAACCCCTAGATGACACCCGGACATGCCTGGGGATAAAGGTTTAGAGATGTCTACCCAAGATGAGCGTTGGAAGCCTGCGGTCACGGTCGCAGCGGTGATCGAGCAGGGCGGCCGCTATTTGCTGGTCGAAGAAGAAACGCCGGAAGGCCTGCAGTTGAACAACCCGGCCGGGCATCTGGACCCGGGCGAATCACCGCTGGAGGGCGTGGTGCGCGAGGCGCTGGAAGAAACGGCGCGCGACTTTGTGCCCGAAGCCTTGTTAGGTGTCTATATGGCGCGCTTTGTACGCAGCAAGCGCGGTGAGGATGTCACCTATGTTCGGCTGGCGTTCACGGGCCGAGTCGGTGAGGTGATCAAAGGCCGCCGGCTCGACCACGGCATCCATCGTACCGTTTGGATGACGCTGGACGAAGTTCGCGCCAGCGCCGCCCGCCACCGCAGCCCTTTGGTGCTGCGCTGCATCGAAGACCAGGTGGCCGGCAAACGGCTGCCGCTGGACGCCATCCACATCGACCCGTCGCTCTATACGCCCTTGATCAAGTCTTGAGTTGATGCGGGACAATTCGGCATGAGCAACAAAAAGCAACGCATCGTCGTCGCATCCATGTTGTTCTCCTCCGTTGTGCGTTCAGCGTTTCACGATGGGACTACCGGTGAGCTTCTCCTGGGCTTCGATCATCGAGGGAACCATCTTCTCGCCCAGGCCCAAG
>NZ_JANNMI010000005.1:0-3290 GCF_031397715.1 Roseateles sp. | reverse complement strand
CCGATGCGCGCATGGTGCCCAAGGAAGTGGGCGCTTTTCATCTGGATGACTACATCGCCTATGTGCAGGAGTTCATCCGCTTGGCCGGCCCCGAATGTCATGTGATCTCGGTCTGCCAGCCGACCGTGCCGGTGCTGGCCGCGATTTCGCTGATGGCCACAAACGGCGAGCCAACACCACGCAGCATGACCATGATGGGCGGCCCGATCGACGCGCGCAAGAGCCCCACCGCGGTCAACAATCTGGCCATGAACAAGCCCTACAGCTGGTTCGAGAACAATGTGATTTACCGTGTGCCGACCAACTTCCCGGGCTCGGGCCGTTCGGTCTACCCGGGCTTTTTGCAGCACACCGGTTTCGTCGCGATGAACCCGAATGTGCATATGAGTTCGCACTACGACTACTTCCTCGATCTGATGCGCGGCGACGACGAAAGCGCCGACTCGCACCGCCAGTTCTACGACGAATACAACGCCGTGCTGGACATGCCGGCCGAGTACTACCTCGACACCATCAAAACCGTGTTTCAGGACTTCGCCTTGGTCAATGGCACTTGGATGGTCAAGGGGCAATTGGTTCGCCCACAGGACATCAAGACCACCGCCTTGCTGACGGTGGAAGGCGAGCGCGATGACATTTCCGGAGCCGGCCAGACCCGCGCCGCGCATGAGCTGTGCTCGGGTGTACCCAGCAAGCACCAATTCCACTACGACGCCGTCGGTGCGGGCCATTACGGCATCTTCTCCGGTCGGCGCTGGCGCGAGAATGTCTATCCGGAAGTGCAAGCCTTCATCAGCAAGTATGACCGCCCGAACGCCGTGGTTGAATCGACCGCTGTAGCCCCGACCGCAGCACCCAAGTCGAAAAGCAAATCAAGCACTTGACGCTTCAAGCCCAAGCCTCGGCAGGTCTGCAGCAACTGATCACGGCGATCGACGCTGCGCTGCCGCAAACCCAGTGCACCCGCTGCGGCTACCCCGATTGCCACGCCTATGCCGTGGCGGTCGCGGCCGAGCAGGCGGCCATCAACCAATGCCCACCCGGCGGCCAAGCAGGCGTCGGGCGACTGGCGGCCATCACCGGCCGCCCCGCCCTGCCCCTGAGTGCCGCACATGGGCAAGAGGGTCCGCTGAAATTGGCCGTCATTGACGAGGCTTGGTGCATAGGCTGCACGCTGTGCATCAAAGCCTGCCCGGTGGACTGCATCGTTGGCGCGCCCAAGCAGATGCATGTGGTCGTCGCCGAGCAATGCACCGGTTGTGAGTTGTGTGTGCCGGCCTGTCCGGTCGACTGCATCTCGCTGACGCCGGTCAAGCCCGAGCTCAGCGGCTGGGCGGCCTGGAGCGGACGCCAAGCCGACGATGCGCGGCAACGTTATCGCTTTCACCAGCTGCATCAAGTCAGAGCCGAGCAAGAGAATGCGGCTCGTTTGGTCGCCAAGGCCGAGGCCAAATTGGCCGACCTGGCCGGCGCATCCAAACTCAGCGAACCGTCGGCCTTGGATGCCAAACGGGCCGTTATCGAGGCGGCACTGGCGCGCGCAAGGGCCAAGCGCCAGGCCTGACCAGCGCCATCACATCAGCTGTTCGGCCAGCTCCATGTCGTCCGGGGTCTGGTCAATCAGGCGGTCAAAGTCGGCTGCCGCAAACTGGCCCTTGGGGATCAGGGGTTTGTCCAGCGGGCGGTAGACGCAGCTGTGCAGGCGATTCAGCAGTTCGGAATGTTCCATCGCCGACACCACCTCCGCAGGGTTGAGCAGCATGGCGAAGGGGCTGTACAAGGCGCTTGCAGTTTGGGTGCTCAACATGGTGATGCTCCGTTAGGGTCGACTTACGTTTCAAGATGTAAGCTACTTTAGGGAGCCGCGCCAGTTCGGCATAGTCGGGGCCGCGCCAATGCGCCTGTCAGGCAAACTCCTAGGCGCTTGCTGCGGCCAGCTCGCAATAGCTCGGCGGTCAGCTGCCCGATTTAGCCATTAGCTTAAGCAGCTTGGCATGCAGTTCATCCCGGCCCGCCTTGTCCGCGAAGTCGGCGGCGCTAAGGCCTTGCTGGTTGCGCAGATTGACGTCGGCGCCGGCCCTTAGCAGCAACGCCGGCAGATCAAGCGCGCCATAGCGCGCCGCCATCATCAATGGCGTGCTGCCATTGGGCGAGCGCGCATTGATCTCCGCTCCCTGGCTCAGCAACCAAGCCGCAACGCCGTTGTCGGGGCCGCTGCAGGCATAGTGCAAGGGCGTCCAGCCCGCGCTGTTGACCGGCGCGCCCTTGTTGACGATCTTTTGGACCCAGCCCAGCTTGCCCTTGATCGCCGCCAACATCAGTGCGGATTCGCCGTTTGAATTGACGGCCAAGATATCCAGCTGCGGATGGGCCAGCAAGCTGTCGAGTGCCTTGTCTGAATCCTCCCGCAAGGCCGTGCCGAGCGCATAACGGCCACGTGCATCGGGCTTGTTGGGGTCGACGCCGCGCTGTAGAAGCTTGCGCACGTTATGGCCATCATCCAACTCGACCGCCAAGACCAAATCATCAATCGGTGCAGCCCAGCAAGCACCGGCGAGGCTCAGACTCAGCGTCAACAACGGCCATTTACTCTTCATCGCTGCCCTTGCTCTCAGTTCAAACCGAACAGTCGCCGGCAGTTGGCCGAGGTCTGCGCCGCCAACTCTTCAATCGATACGCCCTTCACCGCCGCCAGCGCCGCGCCCACATGGGGCACATAGGCGGGGCTGTTTGTGCGCCCACGGTAGGGCACGGGCGCCAGATAGGGGCTGTCGGTCTCGATCAGCAGGCGCTCCAGGGGCAGCGCCGCAGCCACATCACGCAGGTCTTGCGCGCTCTTGAAGCTGAGAATGCCGGAGAAGGAGACGTAATAGCCGCGCTCGACGGCAGCCAAGGCCACCTCGACGCTCTCGGCAAAGCAATGAAACACGCCACCGGCCTGCTCGCCACCCTCCTCATCCAGCAAGCGCAAGGTGTCGGCGGCGCTGCTGCGGGTGTGAATCACCAAAGGCTTGGCGGCTTGTCTTGCGGCGCGGATATGGGTGCGAAAGCGCTCGCGCTGCCAGGCCATATCGCCCTCAATGCTGCGGCCGTTGAGGCGGTAGTAGTCGAGGCCGGTTTCGCCAATCGCCACCACGCGGGCGTCGGCCGCGGCGGCCACCAGCTCCTCGACGCTGGGCTCATGCACATCCTCGTTGTCCGGGTGCACGCCGACGGTCGCCCAGAGCTGCGGGTATTGATGCGCCAAACCCAACACGGTCGGAAACTCCTCCATCGTGGTGCAGATGCAG
>NZ_JANNMI010000488.1:0-5240 GCF_031397715.1 Roseateles sp. | reverse complement strand
GGCCAGCGCCACCACGTCCATATAGCCTTCGACCACCAGCGCATAGCCGCGCTGGCGCAGGCCCTGGCGGGCCTCATACAGGCCGTACAGCTCGCGGCCCTTGCTGAAGACCGGCGTCTCGGGCGAGTTCAGGTATTTGGGCTCGCCCTTGTCGAGCACGCGGCCGCCGAAGCCAATCGTTTCGCCCTGCACATTGCGGATCGGAAACATGATGCGGTCACGAAAACGGTCGTAGCGTTTCTGCTCTTCACCTTCGTCGCCCTGCGTGATCACCATGCCGGATTCGGTCAGCAAAGGATCGTCATAGGACGGGAAAGCGCTGGCCAGGCTGCGCCAGCCTTCAGGCGCATAGCCCAGCGCAAACTGCGCGGCGATTTGGCCGGTCAAGCCGCGCTTTTTTAGATAGTCAATCGCGCGCGGCGTTTTCTTCAGTTGCGCGCGGTAATGGTCGCTGGCGCGCAGCAAGACCTCGGACAAGGTGGCTTGGCGCTGCTTTTTCTGGGCGGCGCGTTCGCGTTCTTCGCTGGAACGCTCGTCCTCGGGCACTTGCATACCGGTCTGCTGGGCCAGGTCCTGCACCGCCTCGACAAAACCCAGGCCGCTGTGCTCCATCAAGAAGCCGACCGCATTGCCATGCACGCCGCAGCCGAAGCAGTGGTAGGTCTGGCGTGTCGGGCTGACGATGAAGCTGGGCGATTTTTCGCCGTGGAAGGGGCACAGGCCCTTGTGGTTGATGCCGGCTTTTTTGAGCTCGACATGGCGGCCCACCACCTCGACGATGTCGACGCGAGAGAGCAGGTCCTGAATAAAGCCGGGTGGAATCACCGGTCGAGTCTAAAGCAAGGCCGTGGCTCGGCTGCCGAGCTGGGGCAGCCAGTCGGTGTCCGCGAAGGCCGCAACCCAGGCTTGCACCGCGGCAGCCGGCATTGCCGGCGCGATGCCATTGCCCTGACCTTGGCTGCAGCCCATGTGGAGCAGCGCCCGCGCATGAGCAGCCGACTCCACGCCTTCGGCCACCACGGTGCAGCCAAAGTTTCCGGCCAAACGAATCACGCCTTCGACCAGCGTGCTGTCCTGCTCGTCGATCAACATATTCTGTACAAAGGAGCGGTCGATTTTCAGCACATCGACAGGCAGGCGCTTCAGATAGGTGAGGGTGGAATAGCCGGTGCCGAAGTCGTCCAAGGCGAAACTGACTCCAAAGGCGCGGCATTGCTGAATCAGCTGGTGTGTGGCCGCAATGTCAGCCAGCGCAGCCGACTCCAGCACTTCTAGGCACAGATGTGCGGCCACCGGCTCTTGATGGCGCTTGATCAGCTCCTGCAGGCGCTGGGCGAAGTCCGGCATCTGCAGCTGCCGGGCGGTCACATTGACGCTGATGTTCAGGTTCAGGCCCGCGCTCAGCCAATGCGCGCTTTGCCGCAGCGCCTGCTCCAACACCCAGTCGCCGACCTGCACGCCCAGGCCGGTCGCCTCGATCAAGGGCAGGAAATGCAGCGGCCCGAGCAGGCCGCGATCAGGGTGCTGCCAGCGCAGCAGGGCCTCCATTCCTAACACCTGAGCGCTGCGCATATCGATCTTGGGCTGGTAATGCAGGCGCAACTCACCCGCGTCCAGCGCCTGCTGCACGCGCGCCATGGCGATCAAACTGGCCTCGTCACGGAGCCGCTTGGCCGTGTCAAACAACTGATAGCCATGCCGGCCCGCATGCTTCACCCGATAAAGCGCGTGCCCGGCGTGGCGCAGCAGGGTTTCCGCGTCGGAGTTGTCCTGCGGGAACAGCGTCGCACCAATGCTGGCGCTGATGGCGATGCTCAGGCCCGCGCTCAGCGGGTAGGGCTCGGCCAGCACCGTCAGCAGGCGTTCGATGGTGAGCTGCACTTCTTCCGAGTTGGTTCCGCGCAGCAAGAGGCCGAACTCGTCGCCGCCAAGCCGTGCGACGCCGTCCGACCATTGTGGGGCGCTGCGCAGTGCGGCCTGCAGGCGCTGGCCGACTTGGTGCAACAAGGCGTCGGCGAGCTTGCTGCCATATTGCTTGTTGATGCGTTTGAATTGATCCAGGTCGACCCGGCAAACGCTGAGGCAAAACCCTTCACTTTGGGCGGTCAGCAGGCCGCGCCGCAGCATTTGCATGAAGGCGTCGGCATTCGCCAATCCGGTCAAGGGATCGACCAGCGCTTGGCGCTGCAAGCTGTGCTGCTGTCGCAGGCTGTCGGTCAAGTCCGACACGCTGACAACGTGATAGCGCAAGGGGCCGTCGGGCTCGGGAATGCTGGAGACCGTCACTTGCAGATGGCAGATCGACCCGTCCGCCCGGGTGCACTGCAGCTGAGCTTGCCAAAAGCCCTGTTCCCGCAGCGCTTGTTGCAAATCGGTCGCGCGCAAGCCCGAGTGCTGCAGGCACAGCGCCTCCAGCGGTGCCGCAGTCCGGCCAATCAGGGCTTCGCGGGCTTGCCCGAGCATGCGGCAATAGCTGGGGTTGGCGTCGAGCACCAAGTGCTCCGTATCGGTCACCAGCAGTCCTTCGTGCAAATGCTGGAAGAGGCTCACACTCATCCGTTGCCGCTCCTGCGCGGTATGCCGCCAACTGACATCGGTCAAGGTCGTCAGCAGATGGGTCGCCCGGCCCTTGCCATTGCGTTGTTGAACCTGCGCTTTGAGTTCGAACCAAAGCCAGTCGGCGGCCGGGCCGGGTAAACGGAGTTCTTCGCAGCAATTGCCCGCGCCATGCGGCAGCAGCAAGGCCTCAAGGGACGCACTGACCCGGTCTTGGTCGAGCGGGTGAGCGTTGATGAACCAGTCGGCGGGTCGGCCGGCGCACGTGGTGAAGGCGCCGGCGATTTGTTGCCATTGGGCGCAAGCGTAGCTCTGGTGGCAGCCGCTGGACCCGAGCTGCCACTCGGCCAGGCTCACGCCATTGGATGCAAGTGCGGCGCGCCATCGATGGCGGTCATGGTGCGACTCATTGAGCAGCTTGCCGATCAGCAAGAGCAGGGCCGCCGCGCTACACGCATAGGCCCAATGCAATAGATGGGGAAACGTAAACGATGAGAGCAGAGCCGCGTTGCCCTGCTGAACCGACAAGAAAACCAGCGCCGCGCTGCCGCCGCAAGCCAGCCACAAGAAAAACATGCGCGAAGAACTTGCCAGCCGGCTGGCAAGATGTGGCCGACTGGTCGGCAAGTTATCCATCTTGAAGCTTGGATCATTCACGGATTCGACAGGGCTCAGGGTTTTTTAAGGATGCGATGAACTAACGTGTGGTATTCACCGGGCCGGGTGAGTAGGCGCCCGATATCATTCGAATGAGGCGCGGTATTCCGACGCGGCGCGATGCTAGCAGCTAGGCTGGCAGCACGGCCAAGGAATGCCCCCTTGATTCAAGCGCTTGAGTATGCAAGTGCGTTGGCGGTGCTGATACAACGCCCAAGAAAAAAGCCACCCGATTCAGGTGGCTTGCTTTTGCGAGCCGGTCATATAAACCGATGCTCGGTGCTTGACTGCAGGCGATTACACGTGGAAATCAGCCAAAGCTGCACCGCCGCCAATCGCCGCCTTCAGCCATTTGGGTTGCAAGCCCCGGCCGCTCCAAGTTTCGCCGGTGGCTTGGTTGCGATACTTGGCGGCAACCTTTGAAGTTTTGGCCGCTTTCGGTGCGCGGCTACTCAGATCCGCTAGCGTCAAGCCGTGATCGTCCATCAGGGATTTAACCTTGGCGACGGCATCGGCTCGCTCGCGGTCCTTGGTGCTCGAAATTTGTTCGTCAAGTGCAGCCCGTTGGGCCAGAAGTTCTTTTAACGATGCCATCAGTGCAAATCCTCGCGAAGTTTTTGAGTTCAGCCAACTGCGAACAGTTTAATTATAGGCTGAGTAGAAATAAATTTCCAAACAACCATTTCTGCTTGTTTTCAAGAACCAACGTTCGGCACGGAATGCAAAGCTTAGGCCCGTTCAAGAAATTGGTATTGATCGCCCCAAGCCGTCATTTATAACCAACCCGGTCCAACAGCTGCTGAACCTTGGGTAGATGGCTGCCAATCACCGCCACGGGAATGGTTTCGGTCTTGAACTTACCCAATGACTCTAGGGCCGGGTTGCTGGTGCGCAGGCTCGGCACCGCGGGCCATTCATTGTTGCCGTTGGCGAAGTAGGCTTGCGCTTCGTCGCCGCTCAAATACTCAAGAAACTTGACCGCGTTGTCCCGATTTTTGGCATGTTTAGCCATTGCGCCGCCGGCGATATTGATGTGCGTACCCCAGCTTTGCTGATTTGGGAAAACCACACCGACCTTCTCCATCGCGCTGCGATCTTCAGGCTTGTCAGAGCGCATCATGCGCGCCAAATAATAACTATTGGTGATCGCCACGCCGCATTCGCCACTGGCGACCGCCTTGATCTGATCGGTGTCACCACCTTTGGGTGGCCGCGCCATATTGGTCACCATGCCCTTGAGCCAGTTTTCTGTTTCAACCGCCCCCAAATGCTCGTACACCGAACCAAACAAAGAAAGGTTGTAGGGGTGGGAGCCGGAGCGCGTGCACAGTTTGCCCTTGATCTTGGAATTACCGAGATCCTGGTAGTTCAACACGTCGTCTTTGCTGACGGTTTGTTTGTTGTAAACGATCACGCGCGCCCGGGTTGACAAGCCAAACCAAGCCGTGCCCTTTTCGGTGGGTTTGGCGCGCAGTTGGGCGGGGATACGTTCTTCCAAGCGGCTGGATTTGAAGGGCTGGAATAAGCCATCTTCCTCAGCCTGCCAAAGTCGCGCTGCATCGACCAGCAAAATAACGTCGGCGGGGCTGGCTGCACCCTCGCTTTTCAGCCTCGCCAGTAGACCCGCGTCATCGGTATCGACGCGGTTAATACGAATGCCGGTGGTTTTGGTGAAATTGGCGTAGAGCGCTTCATCGGTCTGGTAGTGGCGCGCCGAATATAGATTTAAAACCTGTTCTTGAGCGGTTGCCGAGACGGTGAAACCGGCCAACAGGCCGATCGACAGCAGTGATTTTGTGAGCGAGGCGAATTGCATAGAACTCCAAATCAGGTGAGGGTTGATCTGGAGTACATCTTAACAAGAATTATTCCTGTTTGCAGGGGCCGCTGGCGCTCTAGCGCCTTCGCCGAAGAAAAACTGTTGGTGCGGTCTCACTTGCGCTGTGCGCAAATGATCCCACCCCGCAGTTTTCTGCCCGAGCTTCGCTCAGGCCGTTGGCGGGACATAGCCCGCCACCGCTCTAGCG
>NZ_JANNMI010000459.1:0-5959 GCF_031397715.1 Roseateles sp. | reverse complement strand
TGCCAGCGCGAGGGCGTGGTCGACTTTGCCGAGCTGATGCTGCGCTCTTATGAGCTGATGCGGAGCAATCTGGCCATCCGCGAGCATTACCAGCGGCGCTTCCAGCATTTGCTGGTGGATGAGTTCCAGGACACCAACAAGCTGCAATACGCCTGGCTGAAGATGTTCGCCCCTCCAGGCCGAGGCCAAGGCGTGATCGCCGTCGGCGACGATGACCAGAGCATCTACGCCTTTCGCGGTGCGCGGGTCGGCAATATGGCCGATTTTGAGCGCGAGTACCGGGTCAAACGAGTCATCAAGCTGGAGCAGAACTACCGCAGCTTCTCCAACATCCTCGATTCCGCCAACGAGCTGATCAGCCGCAACACCAAGCGCCTGGGCAAGACCCTGCGCACCGACGCCGGCCCCGGCGAGCCGGTGCGCGTGTACGAGGCGGCCAGCGACTTCGCGGAGGCGCAGTGGCTGATCGAGGAGGCCAAGGCCCTGCACGCCCAAGGCGTGGACCGCAAGGAGATCGCCGTGCTCTACCGTAGCAATGCGCAGTCACGGGTGATCGAGTCGGCGCTCTTCAATGCCGGCATTCCCTATCGCGTCTACGGCGGCCTGCGCTTCTTCGAGCGCGCCGAGGTCAAGCATGCGCTGTCTTACTTGCGCCTGCTGGAGAACGCCAATGACGACACCAGTTTTCTGCGCGTGGTCAATTTCCCGACCCGTGGCATCGGCGCGCGCGCGATCGAGTTGCTGCAGGACGCGGCCCGCATGTCCGGCCGCAGCCTTTATCAAAGTGTCGGCGCGGTGGCCGGCAAGGCGGGCGGCAATCTGCAGGCCTTCACCCAGCTGATCGACTCGACCCGCAATCTGACGCAAGGCCTGACCCTGCGCGAGATCATCGAGCAGATCCTGGAGATCTCCGGCCTGTCCGAGTTCTACCGCAATGACAAGGACGGCGCCGACCGGCTGGAGAACTTGGGCGAATTGATCAACGCGGCCGAGGCTTTCGTGACGCAAGAGGGCTTCGGCAAGGATGCGGTGGCACTGCCGGTTGACGAGCTGTCGCCGGGGGCCATCTCCGAAGGATTTCCTACAGCCGTGGCACCCGCCAACTTCACCCCCGACGCGGAGACTGGCGAAATCATGTCGCCGCTGGCCGCCTTCTTGACCCATGCCTCGCTGGAAGCCGGCGACAACCAGGCGCAGGCCGGCCAGGACGCCGTGCAGCTGATGACGGTGCATTCCAGCAAGGGCCTGGAGTTCGACGCGGTCTTTATCACCGGCCTGGAAGAGGGCCTGTTTCCGCATGAGAACTCGGCCGCCGACGCCGACGGGCTGGAGGAGGAGCGCCGGCTGATGTATGTGGCGATCACGCGGGCACGCCAGCGCCTGTACCTGTGTTTCAGCCAGACCCGGATGCTGCATGGCCAGACCCGCTACAACGTCAAGAGCCGTTTTGTTGACGAGTTACCTGAGGGGGCTCTGAAGTGGCTGACCCCGCCCCGCCAGGCCTTCGGTTCTGGCTTTGCCAATGACTACAAACAAGCTTGGGAGCGTGGCTCGGGGCTCAAGTCCATGGTCGGCGCGGGGCGTGTCAACCCTGAGAAGGCCGCCTGGGCCGAGCCGGCCGTACCCGCAGCGATGAAGAAAAAAGAAGACAAGGAACATGGCGGCCTGAAGGTCGGCAAGGGCGTCTTCCACACCAAGTTCGGCGAAGGTGTGCTTCTGACATTGGAAGGCAGCGGCGCCGACGCGCGCGCGCAGGTCAACTTTGGGCGACATGGGATGAAGTGGCTGGCGCTGTCGGTGGCCAAGTTGCTGCCAATCGATTAAGCGGGTTCAGCCACCGCTGAGCGCCAGCACGATGGCAACAAAATCACTGGGCTGCAAGGCGTGATCGAGTTCCCGCACGCCGAGGCCGTTGACGAAGATGCGCATATTCGGCCGCAGCTGGTTCTGCTCGTCGACGACGCGAAAACGCAGGCCGGGGTAGCGGCGCTCCAACTCGGCGAACAACTCGTTCAGCGTGGCACCGACTGCTGTGATCTGCGTTTCGCCGGTGTACGAACGCAGGGCGCTCGGCAGCAGGACTTTCACTGCAGCACGGCGACTTCCACCGCGTAGATCTCCGGCAGATGGCGGGCGATGTTTGCCCAGCTCGCACCTTCCTCATGCCCTATCCATAACTCGCCGCTGGTCGTGCCCAGGTACAGCGCCGGGGCCGGCTGCGCGTCCACCGTCATCGCCTGGCGCTTCAGCGTCCACCAGGCTTGGGCTTGGGGCAGGCCTCGATCCAGCCGTTGCCAGGTATTGCCGGCGTCGCGTGTGATGTAGGCGGCGGGACTACCGTCGGGGGCGGTGCGCGGCCAGACATCGCTGCCGTCCATCGGAAAGACCCAGGCGGTGTCGGCATCCGTCGGGTGCACAACCATGGGGAAGCCGATATCGCCGACGCTCGCGGGCATCTTTTCTCCTATGCGCTGCCAGACATCATTGGCCGGATCACCGCTGCGATCTATCCGGTAGATGCCGCAGTGGTTTTGCTGATAGAGCCGATCGGGCTTGCTGGGGCATAAGCGCAGGCAATGCGGGTCGTGGAAGCTGACGTCATTGGGATCAAAGCCCCCGACCACCTGCATGCCCTGAATCAGCGTGGCCCAGGTTTGCCCGCCGTCGCGCGACTCGTGCACGCCGCCGCCGGACATGCCGAAGTACAGATGCGCCGGGTCACGCGGGTCGATGATGATGGAATGCAGCTTGGGGCCGTCGGGCGTGCCGTCTTGTACCGTGCCCATCCAGCCGCGCAACTGCGGGTTGTCATTCACGCCGGCCAACGGCGCCCAACTGACGCCGCTGTCCTCGGAGCGGAACAGGCCTTGCGGCGAGGTGCCGGCATACCAAGTGCCGGACTCGCTGGCGTGGCCCGGGGTCAGCCAGAAGGTATGGTCAACCGAGCGGGCGGGCAGGTCCGTGTCCGGCGCGCTGGGCTGAGCGAAAGCCGGCGGCTGCTGCGCCTCTTGCCAGCTAACCCCCAAATCGGTGGAGCGGAAGATCGTGGGCCCGAGGTGGCCGGTCTTGGCCGCCGCCAGCAGCGTGCGGCCGTCGCGCGGGTCCAGTTGCAGATGGCTGATGTTGTGGCCGAGGAAATGCGGGCCATCGGCAGTCCAGTTCTTGCGACCGGCGTCACCATGAAACAGCCAGCCACCTTTGCGCGTGGCGACCAGGATGACAAGCCTTTGCTTTGCGCGAGCTGATATGGGGCTCATGGGGCGATCCTCTGCGGAGGCAAGGGCGCCGAGTGTAGCTGACGCTGCAGCGGCCCTGCCTAACCTTGGCCTAATGCCCATCGGTTAAGCTGAAGCGGCAGCTTGAAGTCAGTGGTTCAGGGCCTGCGGTTCGTGATGTTGAATTTTGGAGATGCCGAATGAAGAAGAAGCCCCTTGTGTTTTTGATCTCGCTGGCCATGGCACTGGCCAGTCTGGCCAGTTCGGCAGCCACTCCCGAGCCCCTGACCCTGCTCAAGCCGCAGCCCCAACAGGCGCAAGCCGCCACTTTGTCGGCGCAGATCCTGACCCGCCATCACTACAAGGCCCAGCCCTTGGATGACGCGATGTCGGAGAAGATTTTTGACCGCTATCTGAAGGCGCTGGACCCCGAGCGCCTGTTCTTCTTGCAGTCGGACATTGACCAGTTCGCCGCCGCCCGCACGCGCATGGATGACGCCATCGGCACGCAGGACCTGACGACGCCGTTTGCGATGTTCAATCTCTACCAAAAGCGTGCCCAGGAACGCATGCTCTATGCCCGCGAATTGCTGGACGGCAGCTTTGACTTCAGCGAGAACGAGAGCTACCGCTTCTCGCGCGAGAAGGAGCCCTGGATCAAGACCGAGCGCGAGATGCGCGATCTCTGGCGCCAGCGGGTCAAGAACGACTGGCTGCGCCTGAAGCTGGCCGGCACCGCCGACAAGGTGATCAAGACCACCTTGGCCAAGCGTTATGACAATGCCCTGACGCGGATGAATAAATTGAAGAGCGAGGACGTGTTCCAGCTCTTCATGAATGCCTATGCAATGTCGGTCGAGCCGCACACCAACTACCTGGGCCCGCGTGCCAGCGAGAACTTTGACATCTCGATGCGCTTGTCGCTGGTCGGCATCGGCGCCGTGCTGCAAGAGCGCGACGAGATGATCACCATCCGCGAACTGGTGCCCGGCGGGCCGGCGGCCCGCTCGGGCAAGCTCAAGGTCGGCGACCGCATCGTCGGCGTCGGCCAGGGTGCCGGCGCGACGCCGCAAGACGTGGTGGGCTGGCGCTTGGACGATGCGGTGGACATGATCCGCGGCAAAAAAGACACCGTCGTGGTGCTGGATATCTTGCCCGCCAATGCCGGCCCCGACGGCAAGCATCAGGTGATCTCCCTGGTGCGCAACAAGATTTCGATGGAGCAGCAGTCGGCCAAGAAGTCGATTCTGGACATCAAGCAGGCGGCCGCCACCCGGCGCATCGGCGTCATCACCTTGCCGACCTTCTATCAAGATTTTGAGGCCCGCGCCAAGGGTGAGAAGGACTTCAAGAGCGTGACCCGCGATGTGGCGCGTTTGCTGGCCGAGCTGAAGAAAGAAAAAGTTGACGGCGTGATGATCGACCTGCGCGACAACGGCGGCGGTTCGCTGGCCGAGGCGGTGGAGCTGACCAGCCTCTTCATCGGCAAGGGCCCGGTGGTGCAGCAGCGCAATTCCTCGGGCGATGTACGGGTCGAGAGCGAGGCCCAAGCGAGCGCGGCCTGGGACGGCCCGTTGGCGGTGCTGATCAACCGCGGCTCGGCCTCGGCCTCGGAGATTTTTGCGGCCGCTATTCAAGACTATGGCCGCGGCATCATCCTGGGCGAGGCCAGCTTCGGCAAGGGCACGGTGCAAACCATGGTCAGCCTGGACAAGATGGCGCGCGCCGACAAGGCCAAATACGGTGAGCTCAAGATGACGGTGGCGCAGTTCTTCCGCGTCAACGGCGGCACCACGCAGCTGCGCGGCGTCAGCCCCGACATCGGCCTGGCGAGTTTTTCGGACAGCGAAGCCTATGGCGAGTCGAGTTTCGACAATGCCTTGCCTTGGGTGCAGATCAAGCCGGCCAATTACCAGGCCCTGGGCGATATGCGGGAGTTGCTGCCCTTGCTGCAAATCCGCCATGAAAGCCGCACCGCCAAGGACCGTGACTATCAGCTGCTGCTGCAAGACATCAAGGACTTTGAAGCGCAGCGCAAGATCAAGCAGGTGTCACTGAACGAGGCCGAGCGCCGTGCCGAGCGTGACGCGCGCAGCCTGAAGGCCAAGGAGCGCGAGGCGGCGCGTTTGGTCGCCGACAAGGGCAAGGGCGAAAAAAAGGCCAGCAAGACCGAGTTGGCCGCCGCCAAGCTGGCTGCTCAAGACGACGGCCTGCAAGCCAATGAGCGCAGCCTGACCGACGAGCTGGCAGCCGAGAAGGCGCGCAAAGACAGCCGTGACGTGTTGCTGGACGAAGCCGCCCATATCTTGGGTGACGCGGTTGACCTGCTGCAAAGCAATGTCAAGCTGGCCGATCAGGTCAACCCGGGCGCGGCGCGCAAGGGCCGCACGCCGCAGTGAGCGCTTATGCCTTGGCGCTCAGAATGTCTTTAGGCGCGCCGAACATATAGCAATCGATGAAGGTGAAATACAGCGAGGCGTAGAACACCGTCGTCATCAGCAGGCCCAGCGGCATCATCAGCAGCGGCAGCATGGCGCCCAGGCCTAACAGCGCGGCAAGCAGGCTGCTGCCGACGCCGAGTGCGATGATCAGCGCCGCCCACAGCAAGGCGTTGTAGGCGAAGGCGGCGCGGTTGCGCCAAAGCCCCAAGGTGCTGGAGAACAGCGCCTGCATCAGACCTTGGCCGCCCCAGTGAATCAGGGCCGGTGCATGCCAGAACGGCACCGACAACAGGCCCGCCAGGC
>NZ_JANNMI010000450.1:0-5706 GCF_031397715.1 Roseateles sp. | reverse complement strand
TTCGATCAAGCCGCACACTCACTTCACGGCTGAGGTGTATGTCTTGTCGAAGGAAGAGGGCGGCCGTCACACGCCGTTTTTCAACAACTACCGTCCCCAGTTCTACTTCCGCACGACGGACGTGACCGGGGCGGTTGAGTTGCCTGCGGACAAAGAAATGGTGATGCCCGGCGACAACGTCGGCATGACGATCAAGTTGATCGCTCCGATCGCGATGGAAACCGGTCTGCGCTTCGCGATCCGTGAAGGTGGCCGTACCGTCGGGTCGGGCGTGGTTGCTACGATCATCGCTTAAACTATCAGTGCCATAGGGGCGTAGCTCAATTGGCAGAGCGTCGGTCTCCAAAACCGAAGGTTGAAGGTTCGAAACCCTCCGCCCCTGCCAACCTCCGCTGATCACGGTAGTTGGTTCGTTGGTTCTAGGCAATCGGCCCGCGGGAGTTATTCCCGGCGGGCTTTGCTGCTGGTGGGTATCGCCCAACAAGTGTTTCAAATATCGAATGCCCGCACATGTTGCGAGGCATGGAAGCGAATCAATGTCCAATTCTCAAGTCGAAACGGTAACGACCAGCGCTGATAAGGCTAAGCTGGCTGCTGCTGTACTGCTGCTGGCGGCCGCTCTGGTTGCTTACTATGCCTTGGCGAAGCAAGGGTCGATTGCTCAATGGGCTGCGCTGCTGGTGCTGCTTGCAGCGTCCGTGGGGGCATTTTTTACGTCCGAGTCCGGTAAGTCGCTGATCGCCTATGGGCGCGATTCGGCGCGTGAGGTACGTAAGGTGGTTTGGCCGACGCACAAAGAAGCGCGCCAAATGACCGGCTATGTCTTTGCCTTCGTGGTGGTGATGGCCTTGTTCCTCTGGTTGACCGACAAGACGCTGGAGTGGGTGTTGTATGACCTGGTCTTGGGTTGGAAGCGTTAAGTAAGCGTTACGTGAGCGTTGAAGGATTGCAATGACTGAAGAACTGGGCAATGCCGCGGCAGAAGCTGCAAGCGAAGCCGTGGTGCCGACGGGTCTCCCGAAGCGCTGGTATGTGGTGCACGCATATTCGGGCATGGAAAAGGCCGTTGAGCGCAATCTGCGTGAACGCATCGACCGTGCCGAGATGCAGGAGAAATTTGGCCGCATCTTGGTGCCGACCGAAGAAGTCGTCGAGTTGAAGAATGGCAAGAAAGCCGTCACCGAGCGGCGCTTTTTCCCAGGCTATGTGCTGGTTGAGATGGTGATGGAAGATGACACCTGGCATTTGGTCAAGCACACCTCCAAGGTGACCGGTTTTGTGGGTGGCGCGAAAAATCGCCCTGCTCCGATCTCGGAGGCCGAAGTGCAGAAGATCGTCAACCAGATGCAAGAGGGCATTGAGAAGCCCCGGCCCAAGGTCGAGTGGATGGTCGGCGAAGTCGTTCGTGTCAAGGACGGTCCTTTCACAGACTTCAATGGTGCGATTGAAGGTGTCAACTACGACAAGTCCAAGGTCAGTGTGTCCGTCACCATCTTTGGCCGCGCTACGCCGGTTGAGTTGGACTTCGCGCAAGTCGAGAAGATTTAAGAGCCCGACAGCGCTCGCCGGCTACGCAAGTGGACGGCATGCTGCCCGTAGTCAGTTCACAACGAGATGTGAACAAGAGGAGCAAGGGTATGCGGCGTCAAGCTGCTAGCCCCTTGCGCTAGCACTCAGGGGTTGCGGCTGAGCCGCCGTGACTCTGTCAGGAGAAGTTATGGCTAAGAAAATTGTCGGCTTTATCAAGCTGCAAGTAGCGGCAGGCAAGGCGAATCCGTCGCCGCCGGTCGGTCCCGCGTTGGGTCAGCGCGGCCTGAACATCATGGAATTCTGCAAGGCGTTCAACGCCCAGACGCAGGGTCATGAGCCAGGCATGAAGCTGCCGGTGGTGATTACCGCCTTCGCAGACAAGAGCTTCACCTTCGTGATCAAGTCGCCTCCAGCGACTGCTCTGATCAAGAAGTTGGCCAAGCTGGACAAGGGTTCGGCCAAGCCGCACCTGGAAAAAGTCGGCAAGCTGACCCGTGCCCAGTTGGAAGAGATCGCCAAGATCAAGACCAAAGACCTGACTGCCGCCGACATGGATGCAGCAGTTCGTACGATTGCTGGTTCCGCTCGCTCGATGGGCGTGCTGGTAGAGGGAGTCTGATATGGCCAAGCTTACAAAACGCCAAAAGTCCTATCAGGGCAAGGTCGAGTCGACCAAGCTGTACTCGCTGAGCGAAGCGCTGAATCTGGTCAAGAGCCTGGCTGTTGCCAAGTTCGATGAGTCCATCGACGTCGCCGTTCAGTTGGGCGTGGACTCGAAGAAGTCTGACCAAGTCGTTCGCGGCGCGGTCGTGATGCCTCACGGTATCGGCAAGACCAAGCGCGTGGCCGTGTTCGCACAAGGCGCCAAGGCTGACGAAGCCC
Organism: Roseateles sp.; assembly: GCF_031397715.1. Lineage (GTDB taxonomy): Bacteria > Pseudomonadota > Gammaproteobacteria > Burkholderiales > Burkholderiaceae_C > Paucibacter_A. The sequence continues at coordinate 3,294 of NZ_JANNMI010000450.1, read as the reverse complement.
GCGCTGCCGGTGCTGACATCGTCGGCATGGAAGACTTGGCCGAGCGCATCAAGGCTGGCGATATGCCCTTCGATGTGGTCATCGCTTCGCCCGACACGATGCGTATCGTCGGTACCTTGGGTCAGATCTTGGGCCCACGCGGCCTGATGCCTAACCCCAAGGTCGGCACCGTGACGCCTGACGTCGCTACCGCTGTCAAGAACGCCAAGGCTGGTCAAGTCCAGTTCCGCGTTGACAAGGGCGGCATCATCCACGGCACCTTGGGTCGTCGCTCGTTCGACACCGAGAAGCTGGAAGGCAATTTGCGCGCGCTGATCGAGGCTTTGAACAAGTCCAAGCCAGCCACCAGCAAGGGCGTCTACCTGCGCAAGGTTGCTGTGTCTTCCACCATGGGCGTTGGCGCCCGTGTGGATGTGGCCAGCATCAACGCTCAGGCTTCCGCCTAAGTCCAAAGAAGATTTGTGCAGCGCGAGTCTGGCGCTGTGCTGAAGCATTGGTGGGGCGAAGCGGGCGCAGGCTCGTTTCGCGTCATCCAAGACCGTTGGTGTGAACGCCCGTTGGGTGTTTGCTTAATGGACGACGGTGTGCCGAGCTTTAAAACTTGGTGCCTTGTTTGAAGCCAACGCAGATGGCGGTCCCGCTGTAAAGGATTTGTTGGTCGCTTCTTCAAGAAGCGATTGGCGGGATTCTGGACAGAAGGTCGCTGAACCCGGGTGTGTCTGGAGCCGCAAGGCAAAGGGCACGTATTTGTGAGGAGAAGACCTTGAGTCTCAATCGCAACGAGAAAGCAGCCGTCGTTTCGGATGTGGCAGCCCAAGCGGCTAAGTCGCAGACCTTGGCGTTGGCCGAATACCGTGGCCTCACCGTTGATCACCTGAACAAGCTGCGCATCGAAGCGCGTGCCAAGGGTGTGTATCTTCACGTGCTGAAGAACACACTGGCGCGTCGTGCCGTTGCCGGTACCCAGTTCGAGTGCATCGCGGAGAGCATGGTCGGTCCGCTGATCTATGGCTTTTCTGAAGATGCTGTCGCTGCTGCGAAGGTCATTGCTGACTTCGCTAAAACCAACGACAAACTGGTCATCAAAGGCGGTGCCTACGGTGGCAAGGCTCTGGATGTCAACGCCGTCAAGGCCTTGGCTTCAGTCCCAAGCAAGGAAGTTTTGCTGGCCCAACTGTTGGGTCTGATGCAGTCGCCGGTGTCGCGTTTCGCGCGCGTACTGGCTGCCGTGTCGGAGCAACGTGGCGCTGGCGCAGCTCCTGCTGCCGAAGAAGCCACGGAAGTTGCAGCAGAAGCTGCACCTGCCGCCTGAACGATCTGCTGATAAAGCAACCATTAACTGAATCTAGGAGCCACAAATGGCATTCGATAAAGACGCATTCATCACCGCCCTGGACGCAATGACCGTTCTGGAACTCAATGACCTGGTCAAGGCTATTGAAGAAAAGTTTGGCGTGTCCGCTGCCGCTATGGCCGGCCCAGCTGCTGGCGGCGGCGGCGCTGCTGCTGTTGTTGAAGAGCAGACCGAGTTCAACGTCATGTTGACCGAAGTCGGCGCGCAGAAAGTTTCCGTGATTAAGGCAGTTCGCGAAATCACTGGCTTGGGCCTGAAGGAAGCCAAAGACCTGGTCGACGGCGCTCCTAAGGCTGTCAAGGAAGCCGTGTCCAAGGCCGACGCCGAAGCCGCCAAGAAGAAGCTTGAAGAAGCCGGCGCCAAGGTCGAGATCAAGTAACTGTCACGAGTTGAAGTCGCTCTTGGGTGGCTTCAGTTTTGATGACAGGCCCGCAGCTTGGGTTTGTTGAAAGTCTGCTCCACCCGACGGGGGCTGGGGGTAGTTCGGTTCAGCAGACGCTTGCCGAAGCTTAAAAGGGGTGGCCTCACGGCCTCCCCTTTTAGCGTTGCAGGGTTATTTCGGTAGAGATTAGTTGAAATATTCGCGCGATGTATGATGCGCGGTTATTTCAAGTGTTCTCTGATCCGACTGCAGAGAACCGGTTTGGTCGGACTTTGGTGCAATGCCGAAGTTGTCCGCCAGCGGTTGGTAGTGGCCAATCACCAAGCGTCGAGCCGTCCGTTCGGGATGGAGTTCGAGAAGCCAGTCGCCGACGAAGCTTGCCCCACGGCCAGGGGTGGGCTCTCGACACGGAGTGTTTATGGCGCAAGCAACCCCCTATAGCTTTACCGAGCGCAAGCGAATTCGCAAGAGCTTCGGCAAGCGTGAGAGCGTTCTCAACGTTCCTTATTTGCTCACCATGCAGAAAGAGGCTTATGTAGCCTTCCTGCAAAAGGATGTGCCCCCTGCCAAACGCAAGCCCGAGGGCCTGCAGGCAGCTTTCCTTTCCGCATTCCCCATTGTTTCGCACAATGGTTTCGTGGAGATGAAATTTCTCGAATTCAATATCGCCAAACCGCCGTTTGACACTCGCGAGTGCCAGCAGCGTGGGTTGACTTATGCGGCTGCCGTTCGCGCGCGTCTGCAGATGATCATCTATGACCGTGAATCGCCCCAGGCGAAGACCGTCAAGGAGATCAAGGAGCAAGAGGTCTATATGGGCGAAGTTCCGCTCATGACCGAGTACGGCTCCTTCATCGTCAATGGCACCGAGCGTGTCATCGTCTCGCAGTTGCATCGCTCACCCGGCGTGTTCTTTGAGCACGACAAGGGCAAGACGCATTCCAGCGGCAAGCTGCTGTTCTCGGCGCGAATCATTCCTTACCGCGGTTCGTGGTTGGACTTTGAATTCGACGCCAAAGACATCCTGTTCTTCCGCGTTGACCGTCGCCGCAAGATGCCGGTCACGATCATGCTCAAGGCCATCGGCCTGAACCCCGAGCAAATCCTGGCGCATTTCTTCGTCTTCGACAACTTCCGCCTGATGGATGCCGGCGCGCAGCTCGAATTCGTCGCCGATCGCTTGCGTGGCGAAGTGGCGCGCTTCGACATCACCGACAAGGAAGGCAAGGTCATCGTCGAGAAGGACAAGCGCATCACGGCGCGCCATGTCCGTCAGATCGACGAGAGCGGCACGAAATTCATCTCGGTGCCCGAGGACTTCCTGGTCGGCCGCATCATCGCGCGCAACATGGTCGACGCCGACACCGGCGAAATCGTTGCCAAGGCCAATGACGAGCTGACCGATACGATGCTGAAGAAGTTGCGCGTGGCCGGCGTCAAGGACATCCAGTGCCTGTTCACCAACGAACTCGACCAGGGCGCCTACATCAGCCAGACCCTGGCCGGTGACGAGACCGACAGCGAGCTCGCCGCGCGCGTGGCCATCTATCGCATGATG
>NZ_JANNMI010000449.1:0-4766 GCF_031397715.1 Roseateles sp. | reverse complement strand
TTTGAGTCGATTCACAACCATTCGGCCTACGCGCGCATTGAGCGCGCGTAGGAGGCGCGTAGCGCCTGCGCCCTTTGGGCGCCCGAATGGTTGGGCAACGCCGTTATCGCACTGCGACAACGGCGTTGTCACAATCACAACGACGTTATCGCGTCCAGCGTGCTTTGAAGTCGTTCTGCTTCGCGCCTCAAGCATTCAATCAAGGCCCCTACCAGCGGCTGGGCCGGTCTATGCAGCGGCAACAATGCCGCCACCCGGAACGGCACCGAGACGCTGAACCGCCTCAGATGCAACTGCGGCCCCGCCAGCGCCAAGGCGGTCAAGGGGTTGACTATGGCCAGGCCTAGGCCTGCGCTGACCATCGCGCAGACAGCCACCGCGCTATGCGTTTCCATCCGCAGGCGCCGACCGACGCCGTGCGCCGCAAAGACCGCATCGAGCTGAGCCCGGTAGGGGTCGTCGGCAGATAGGCTGACGAAGTCCAAACCCTCAAAGTCGGCCGGCGTCAACACCGTCTTGGCCAGCAGCGCATGGCCCGCCGGCAACACGCAGACCTCATCCAGCGCCAGCAGCGGCTGCAGCTGTGTGCCAGCAGGCGTCTGTTGCGCCTGCTCGGTCAAGCCCAGGTCAAAGCGCTGGGCCCCCATCCATTCTTCGAGTAGCGGCGACTCCTGCGGCGTGACTGACAACTGCACGCCGCTGTGCCGGGACATGAAGTCGGCACTGGCACCCGGTAGCAAGGCATGGCTGAGCGCCGGCAGGCACAGCACGCTCAGGCGCACCGCCTGCTCGGCGCGACCCAAAGCGCGCGCACGGCCGGCGATATGGTCTAGGCTTTGATAGCTGCGCTGAACCTCGTCAAACAGGGCCAGGGCGCGGGCGTTTGGTTTGAGCCGGCCGCGCTGGCGCTCGAACAGGGTGTAGCCGAGCAGAAACTCCAACCGGGCCAGCTCGCGGCTGATGGTGGGCTGGGAGCTGTGCAAGAGGGCGGCGGCCTCGGTCACGCTGCCGGCCGTCATGACGGCGCGGAAGACTTCGATGTGTCGGTGGGTCAGAGGTGCTGCTGTCATGCCAAACCATATCAGATATGAATAGAATCGATATGACAAAGCATTTGCGCGAATGGCCGGTCGCAGGCATGCTGAGCGCAGCCAATGTTTGCACCCATCTTTTTGTAGGAACCAACCCCATGCCCGCCGCCACCCTGACCCCCGCCCGCATCCAATCGCTGGCCGCCAGCTTCGGCACGCCGCTGTGGGTCTATGACGCCGCCACTGTGCGCGCGCGGATCAACGCCCTGGCCGCCTTTGACACCATTCGCTTTGCCCAAAAAGCCTGCTCCAACACCCACATCCTGCGTCTGATGCGGGAGCAGGGCGTCAAGGTCGACGCGGTCTCGCGTGGCGAAATCTTGCGCGCGCTGGCGGCTGGTTTTGTGTCCGGCGGGGAGCCGTCAGACATCGTCTTCACCGCCGATCTTTTCGATCACGCGACACTGGCCACGGTCGTCCTGCACCGCATTCCGGTCAACGCCGGTTCGATCGACATGCTGCATCAGCTGGGTGTGGTCTCGCCCGGCCATCCAGTCTGGCTGCGCATCAACCCCGGTTTCGGCCATGGCCACAGCAACAAGACCAATACCGGCGGCGAGCACAGCAAGCACGGCATCTGGCACACCGAGTTGCTGAACGCTCTTGCCGCAGTGCGCCAGCATGGCCTGAAGCTGATTGGCCTGCACATGCATATCGGCTCCGGTGTTGACTATGGTCATCTGTCCGAGGTTTGTGGCGCGATGGTCGGCTTCGTCAAGCAAGCCCACCAAGCCGGCCATGATTTGCAGGCGATTTCCAGCGGCGGAGGCCTGTCAACGCCGTACCGCGACGGTGACGCCAGCGTCGACACCCGGCATTACTTCGGCCTCTGGGACGCCGCCCGCCAGCAAGCGGAAGGCCTGCTCGGCCACCCGGTCGCCTTGGAGATCGAGCCGGGCCGCTATCTGGTGGCCGAGTCCGGCGTGCTGATCACCGAGGTGCGCGCCACCAAGGACGCCGGCCGCAATCACTTTGTGATGGTCGATGCGGGTTTCAGCGAGCTGATGCGGCCGGCCATGTATGGCAGCTATCACGCGATGAGCTTGATCCCGGCCGATGGGGAGCCGCGCCCGCTGCGCGCCACGGTGGTGGCCGGGCCCTTGTGCGAATCGGGCGATGTGTTCACCCAAGGCGAGGGCGGGGTGGTTGAGCCGCGTGAGTTGCCGCAGGCGCGGGTCGGTGATTTGCTGCTGGTCCATGACACCGGGGCCTATGGCGCCTCGATGTCCAGCAATTACAACAGCCGGCCCCTGGTGGCCGAAGTCATGGTCGACGGCGACAGCGAGTGCCTGATCCGCCGCCGCCAGACGGTGGAAGAGCTGCTGGCACTGGAAGCGCCATGACGGTTTTGTGGCTATCGTTGACTCAGGTTGAATAGCCTGCGCCAATAGGCTCAGGCAATGACGGTGATTTGATTTATCAAAACTGCGGCCAAGCTCTTGCTCTTATGATTCAGGCATTGCAAGATTTTTACCGTGTCTTTCGTTCGTTAGTTTTGTTTTTCAATTCAAAGGAAACCGTCATGTCCCTGATCAATACCCAAGTCCAGCCCTTCAAGACCGAAGCCTTTCACAACGGCAAGTTCATCACCGTCACAGAAGAGTCGCTGAAGGGCAAGTGGTCGGTGCTGATCTTCATGCCGGCAGCCTTCACCTTCAACTGCCCAACCGAAGTGGAAGACGCGGCCGAGAACTATGCCGAGTTCCAAAAGGCCGATGCCGAGGTCTACATCATCACCACCGACACGCATTTCTCGCACAAGGTCTGGCACGAGACTTCGCCCGCTGTGGGCAAGGCCAAGTTCCCGTTGGTGGGCGACCCAACGCACAAGCTGACCCGCGCGTTTGGCGTGCACATCGAAGAAGAAGGCTTGGCATTGCGCGGCACCTTCGTGATCAACCCGGACGGCATCATCAAGACCGCCGAAGTGCACTCGAACGAAATCGCCCGTGACGTCAAGGAAACCCTGCGCAAGTTGAAGGCCGCCCGTTACACGGCCGCCAATCCAGGCCAGGTTTGCCCAGCCAAGTGGAACGAAGGTTCGAAGACCATCGCTCCGTCGTTGGATCTGGTTGGCAAAATCTAAGCATTCCGCTTAGTTGATCAATCGAACGTCGAGTGAGATTGACGCAGGCAAGCCCGCTCGGGCTTGCCTCTCCCCAAAGGCTTCTTCTCAAGCCCCGCTGAAAGCGTCCCGGCCTCTCTACCTGGGTGTTTTCAATGTGGCTTTGCCTAGTCACGCTTAAACAAACCCCAAGGAGAACCGCCATGTTGGACAGCCATCTGAAGACCCAGCTCCACGCCTATCTTGAGCGCGTCACGCTGCCGTTTGAAATCGAAGTCAGCCTGGATCAGCGACCCGAGTCGGCCGAACTGCTGGACCTGCTGCAAGAGATCGCGGCGATGTCCGACAAGATCACGCTGAAGACCGACGGCCAGGACGCGCGCCGCCCATCGTTCAGCCTGAACCGCATCGGCTCGGACATGAAACTGCGCTTTGCTGCCATCCCGCTCGGCCATGAGTTCACCTCCCTGGTGCTGGCGCTGCTGTGGGTCGGCGGTCACCCGCCCAAGGTGTCGGATGAGACGATTGCCCAGATCAAGGGCCTGGATGGTGAGTTTAGTTTCGAGGTCTATATGTCCTTGACCTGCCATAACTGCCCGGACGTGGTGCAGGCACTCAGCCTGATGGCGGTGCTGAACCCCAACATCAAGACCGTGGTGATCGACGGCGGCCTGTTCCAGGACGAGGTCAATGAGCGCGAGATCATGGCCGTGCCCAGCATCTACCTGAACGGCGCGGTGTTCGGCGCCGGCAAGATGAGCGTGGAAGAGATCGTCGCCAAACTCGATACTGGCGCGACGTCGCGCGATGCGGCCAAGCTGAGCGAGAAAGCGCCGTTCGACATGCTGATCGTCGGCGGCGGCCCGGCCGGTGCGGCAGCGGCCGTGTACGCCGCCCGCAAGGGCATTCGCACCGGCATCGCTGCCGAGCGCTTCGGTGGCCAGGTCAATGACACGATGACGATCGAGAACTACGTGTCCGTATTGGAGACCGACGGGCCGAAGTTCGCCGCTGCGCTGGAAGCGCATGTCAAGGAATACGACGTCGAGATCATGAATCTGCAGCGCGCCGAAGCGCTGGTCCCGGCCGCCACGCCGGGCGGCCTGATCGAGATCAGATTAGCCAACGGTGGCGCGCTGAAGGCCAAGTCGGTGATTCTGTCGACCGGCGCGCGCTGGCGCCATGTCGGCGTGCCCGGCGAAGAGGAATACAAGAACAAGGGCGTGGCCTATTGCCCGCATTGCGACGGCCCGCTGTTCAAGGGCAAACGCGTGGCGGTGATTGGCGGCGGCAACTCCGGCGTTGAAGCCGCGATCGATTTGGCCGGCATCGTCGCGCAAGTCACACTGATCGAGTTTGGCGCGGCGCTGCGGGCCGATGCGGTCTTGGTCAACAAGCTGGCTAGCCTGCCGAATGTGACCATCCATGTGAACGCCCAAACGACCGAACTCACCGGCACCGCCGGCAAATTGAACGGTCTCAGCTTCACCGACCGGGTCAGTGGCGAGGCCAAGCACATCGAGCTGGAAGGCGTGTTCGTGCAGATCGGGCTGGTGCCCAATACCGAGTGGCTGAAGGGCGTGGTCGAGTTGTCAAAGCATGGCGAAATC